>NZ_HG916852.1:3730000-4030000 GCF_000577275.2 Rhizobium favelukesii | reverse complement strand
ACAGCAATGTGATGTTGTCAGGGACGCTGAGCTTCGGCGTGACGTGCCATCCGGCTTGATCGAGGATGAGGACCGCGTGAGCGCCGTCATCGACTGCCTGGCTGATTTCCAGCAGATGTTGATTCATGGCGTCGGTATCGCAATAGGGCAATACGAGGCCCGCGCCCTTACCTTTCTTGGGGCAGATGGCACCGAAGATGTACGCCCACATCGTCCGTTGATCCAGCGGCGCTGAAGGTCGGGTGCCACGGCGAGCCCATCGGCGGGTGATCTTGTTTTTCTGACCTATGCGCGCCTCGTCGGCCCACCAGAGTTCGATCTCGGTATTCTTCGGGAGGCTGCTTCTGATGGCTGCCAATGCGGCAGGGAACTCTTTTTAAAAGCGTCCACTTCGGGTTCATTCTGGGCGTAGTGGCGCGGCCGGGCAGACAGCTTGGCAAAGCCGAGAGCCTTCAATTCGCGACCAACCGTGGTCTCGTCCATCGAGATCCGGAATTCCTGGAAGATCCATTGGACCAGATCCTTGCGCCGCCACCGAACGACACCGTGGATAGCCGGGATCGGACCACGCTCTACAATCTTGGCCAAGGCCTGGCGCTGATCATCATTCAGCTTGGGCCGATTGCCGGGAGCCTTGCCGTTGAGGAGCCCGGCCGACCCGTGCTCATTGAAACGAACGACCCAGTCGCGAACAATCTGCAAGGTCACGCCCCCGATCCGGGCCGCATCTGTACGCGAGCCGCCGTCATAAATTTCCGCCAACGCCAGAAGCCGCCGCGCTTGAGCGGCATCCTTGGTCCCTTTCGCGAACTGCCGCAGAGCAGGACCATCAAAATCATCGCGCAATGCAATCGCCGAACCCATTGCAAACCTCCCGTTTGCCCCATGGATTCAGATTTTCACCGATTCGGGAATCCCAAGTGAGTCGCACTCTGCGCTCGCTGGTATTATTGGCGCGCTTGTTGGCGCGCTTGCTTCTTGCACGGCGACTGAACAAGGCACCGCGATCGGTGCAGGCAGCGGCGCCATTATTGGTGGTGCTGTTAGCCACAGCTGGGGCGGCGCAGCAATCGGTGCCGTAGCCGGTGGTCTCGCTGGCGCATTGATCGGCCAGTCCGTTGAGCGTCGTGGCTACTGCGTCTACAGGGACCGATACGGCCGCCGCTACGAAGCACGTTGCCCGCGCTACTAGGGCGGGGCCGACTGAGGTAGCTTGCGACCTAACTTCGTTACCTTAAGAAAAAAGCGCCGACCTGATCGGTAATGCAGTTCACTTAGGTTTGCTTACGGCTCTTATCGGGTATCTGGCAGGCAGTTTTTTGACGACACGGGGGCATGATCGCCCCCGTTTTTCTGTCAGCAGCAAGTCTGCCAATCTGTTTCTCAATCTGGTGAGGTGGGCGGGGATTTTGCCGGGTGCTTCGATCGCCATCCATCCCCATTCGTGACGCAGGTAATGCAGGGCTGTGATAAAGCTTAGTCGGGTTGGCTCGACTTGGGCTTCGGTCGCGACCTCTGCCATTTCGAGCCGCACCAGATTGTAGGCCAGCAACGCGCCCCAGACCTCCTGATAGACAGTCTCCGGCGTGCCGCTTCGCAGGGTCAGTTCGCTACCGAGAAGCTCCTGCTTGAGTTCGCGATAACTTGTCTCGATGCGCCATCGCTCTTCATACTGATGGACGATTTCGCTTGCCGGATAAGTTTGTCTGTCCATCAGCGATGTCAACAATATGCGCTTTTTGCCATGGCTGGTGGTCGTCTCGATGGCCCTGACCTCCCAGAAGGCCGGCAAGTCCGGTTCTGCCTGCCGCGCCTGGGGCGAGACCTTCATGCGCACCCGATAATCGGTGGGGTGCGGATCCAGTCGTTCCCATGTGCTGTTGGCTTTGGCCGGAATCAGCCAGTGACGCTCATGTCCCTTCGTCTGCAATTGCAAGAGAAGGCTGGCACTGAAGAAGCCCTTGTCGAAGACCGTCAGCGAATGGTCCGGAACCCGGTCGAGCAGGCTTTTGGCATAGAGCATCTCGTTTGTGCCATAGGCTCCGAACACCGCATCACGCACCAGATGCGTCGCCAGCGCCGTCAGCGTCAGCAGCCGCAATTGCGGATAGCTTGCGACAACGCCAGACGCGTAGGCCTGCGCTCCAAAATGCGCCCGGTTCTCCGGGCTGTCGGACGTCCGCAGCGTGCTGCCGTCCACGGCATAACGACAAAGACCCCGCCAGGCACGCCCGGATTGGTGGCGTTCATCCCAGCATGATGCACTCATTGCAAACAACTGCGCCAACGGTGCCTGACCCAAGCGCTGCCGTGCCTGTGTCAACGCGCTCTTGGCAATATCCGCGTTGACCTCATCGGGCAAAACCAGATCAAGATGGGCCACCACCTCCGGGATTGACTGATGACGATAAAGGGCCAACGCAATCACCAGCCAGACGACCTGCTCGGCTGGCAGCTTGCGCTTGCGGATGCTCGCCTTGCCTGTCGTGGCGAGAGCCTGAGCGATCCAGTCCGGGTCGATCGCCTGCGAAAGAGCCGATAATTCGGCCGAATGTCCAAGGGTGCGTGACATCACAAACAAAAACAGGATGGGAAAACGAATCCCCATCCCGAACCATCAAACTTGCCCGCAGCTCACTAAGTGAACTGCATTACGACCTGATCGGCGCTTTTTGTTTGAACGGCAGTCGCGATATGACCGTAACTGCTGACAAGAAAAAGGCCGCGTCGTTTCCGATGCGGCCTTAGTTTTCTCAGCGCATGAGGCGGACGATCAGTCCTTTGCGCGCTCGACGTAGGAATTGTCTTCCGTGGCGATAACCACGCGTGTGCCGGCGTTGATATGCGGCGGCACCATGGTGCGCACGCCGTTCGACAGCATTGCCGGCTTGTAGGAGGAAGAAGCCGTCTGGCCCTTAACGACCGGTTCGGTTTCCGTAATTTCGAGGGTCACATGGCGCGGCAGCTCGAGCGCAAGCGGAACGCCTTCGTGGATCGACAGGATGCAGGTCATGCCTTCCTGCAGATAGGCCTTCTGATCGCCCATCGTTTCATCGTTCACGACCACCTGATCGTAGGTCGCCGGGTTCATGAAGTGGAATCCTTCACCATCTTCGTAAAGATACTGGAAATTCACGTCTTCGACGAAGGCGCGCTCGACCTGTTCGGTCGTACGCCAGCGCTCAGCGACCTTAACGCCGTCGACGATACGACGCATGTCGACCTGGGTAACCGGCGTGCCCTTGCCCGGATGGAAGTTCTGGGCAGTCAGAACGACGTAGAGCTTACCATCCACGTCGAGAACGTTGCCCTTGCGGACGGAAGAGGCGATGACCTTGACCATTAAGACTTCCTTGTAACTCGGCTTTTGGCGTCGTAGAGGACTGTCGATACAGCCTCAAAGACGCAATTGATTGTTCTTTTGGGGCGCAACTAACCTAAAATCCGGCAAATAGCCAGCCCCAGCGTTGGCTAGGTCGGTCAGGACAATGCCGATGAAGCCCTCGATCGCCAAAGTATCGCCGTGGTGGACGCCGAGCGTGCATTTGGACCGTCGCCCGTTCCTGATTGGGCGGAATGCGATCCAGTCTGCACTGCGTGGCTACTTCCTGAGCGAGGATTTTCTGGAAGTCGACACCGCCACGCTGCAGGTGTCGCCAGGCAACGAGGCGCATCTTCATGCGTTTGCCACCGAAGCATTGACGACCGACGGTCAGAAGGCGGCGTCGCTTTATCTGCATACCTCGCCTGAGTTTGCCTGCAAGAAATTGCTTTCGGCCGGAGAGCAGCGCATCGCCTGCTTCGCGCACGTCTACCGCAATCGCGAGCGCGGTCCGTTGCATCATCCGGAATTCACGATGCTTGAATGGTATCGTGTGGACGAAAGCTACGAGAGCCTGATGATGGACTGCGTTCGCATTCTGGCGCTTGCTGCAGAAACCACGAAGACGAGACGCCTGACCTATCGAGGTAGCGAGTGCGATCCGTTCGCGGGGCCGGACCGGATAAGCGTTGCCGCAGCTTTCGACCGCTATGCGGGTATAGATCTCCTGGCGTCCGTTGCGACCGACGGTGCGACGGATCGGGCGCATCTCGCCTGCGAGATGAAGCGGATCGGCATGCGCGTTGCCGACGATGACGGTTGGGCGGATTTGTTTAGCCGCGTGCTCGTTGAAAAGGTCGAACCTCAGCTGGGCTTCGGCCGCGTCACCATTCTTGACGAATATCCGGTGTCGGAAGCAGCTTTGGCGCGTCCGTCGGGACATAATCCTCGCGTTGCCGAACGTTTCGAGGTCTATGCCTGTGGTGTCGAGCTCGCAAACGGCTTCGGTGAACTCACCAATCCGGCGGAACAGCGCCGCCGCTTCGAGATCGAGATGTCCGAGAAGGCCCGCATCTATGGCGAGACCTATCCGATCGACGAGGATTTTCTGGACGCCCTTGCCATCATGCCGGAGGCGAGCGGTATCGCCCTTGGCTTCGACCGGTTGGTGATGCTGGCTACCGGGGCGTCGCGGATCGATCAGGTGATGTGGGCGCCGGTCGCGGAGTACGGCAGATGAATAGTGTCGGGCCTATCAAGACCGTCGAGGGTCTGGAACGCGCCGGGCTGCTCGGTCAAAGAGACCGGGAAGCGTTGGCGGAGGTTGCCGCCCATTACGCCATTGCATTGACGCCAACGGTCGCGGGTCTCATCGATCGCACGGACGCTGCCGACCCGATCGCCCGGCAATTCGTGCCGGACCCGGTCGAACTTATCGTTGCTCAGGAAGAGCGTGCGGACCCGATCGGCGACGAAGCCCACAGTCCCGTGCAAGGGATCGTTCATCGCTATCCCGACCGGGTGTTGTTGAAGGCCGTTCACGTATGCCCCGTCTACTGTCGCTTCTGCTTTCGCCGCGAGATGGTCGGTCCGCAGGGCCTCGGAACGCTGGACCCCGGGGCAATGACGGCAGCCTTTGCCTACATCCGCGACCACGAGGAAATCTGGGAGGTGATCCTGACGGGCGGCGATCCGTTGGTGTTGTCTCCGCGGCGGCTGGAAGAAATTCTTCGCCAGTTGGCGTCGATCGATCACGTGAAGATCGTGCGGTTCCATACACGTATCCCTGTCGTTGATCCGTCAAGAGTCGATGCGGCCCTGATTGCGGCGCTGAGAGCGAGTGGCAAAACTGTTTTCCTGGCCCTGCATGCCAATCATCCGCGCGAGCTGACGAACGAAGCGCGTGCGGCCTGCGCCCGCCTCGTCGATGCCGGAATAGTCATGATCAGCCAATCGGTGCTCCTTAAGGGCGTCAATGATGATCCGACCGTGCTTGCGGAGTTGATGAAGGCCTTTGTCGAGACACGTGTGAAGCCGTACTACCTGCACCATCCGGATCTCGCGCCCGGAACGAGCCATTTTCGGCTGACGATCGAAGAAGGACAGAAAATAGTCGCCGCTTTGCGCGGCCGGATTTCCGGTCTCTGCCAACCCACCTACATACTCGACATACCCGGTGGCCACGGCAAGGCGGTAATCGCTGAACAGTCGATCAGAAAGACGGGGGAAGGCTGCTATTCAGTTTCGGACTATCGCGGCGCCGAGCACCTTTACCCGCCTGTTGCTTAGTGAAAAATGGACGAGAGAAGTGTTGTTCTTGGACAATGTGTCGTAAGCCGCTCACACGACGTGTGAATGCAATTCTCGGACAAAATATTGAAATCTAACATAAGTTCTGCTTCCTCCAGTTTCCTTTATAAGAATTTAGCTGAGCTGCTTAGCTCGCTTTAACTACGTCATTTAGGAGAATTTTGTCTTTTCCAGACTACGCCTATTCCGAGAACAAGTCAGTTTCGCCACTCGAGATATGATCATCTTGGAGAAGTCATAATGAATACTACGATCCGTGAGCTCCTGGCCAAATTCGGAAAGCTTCCAGTCTCTGTCGATCAAGTCGCCGATGATGCCGACCTCTATGCGGTCGGCCTAACTTCGTTTGCTTCCGTGCAGCTTATGCTTGGCATCGAAGAGGCTTTTGACATCGAGTTTCCCGACAATCTCTTGAATCGCAGGTCTTTCGCCAGCATCGCGGCGATCGCGAAGACTGTCGACCAGATCAAAGATAGCCGGAAGGTCGCCTAAATGAACTTTCCGGTCAAAATCGCGCAAGAGGATCTTGCCGCCAGGGTCGCCCGCGTGTCCGCGATCGCGGCAAAGCATGCGGATTCCGTCGATTTTGATGGGAGGTTCCCGCACGAAGCCGTGGATGCAATGAAGGCTGGGCGGCTGCTCGGAATTCAGATCCCGCGCCAGTTCGGCGGTGAAGGCGCAACGATTGCGCAGATCGCCGAGCTATGCTCGATGCTCGGGCAGGCGTGTTCCGCGGCTGCCATGGTTTTCGCCATGCATCACATCAAGCTCTGCAGCCTTGTCGAGCACGGCGCCGAGAGTGAATGGCATCGGGCTTTCATGCAACGCGTGGCTGTCGAGCAATTGCTGATCGCGTCGGCGACGACGGAAGGCGGCATCGGCGGCAATCTCAGGAATAGCATCTGCGCCGTCGAGGTGGACGGTGACATTTGCCGTCTGGAGAAAGACGCGACGGTCATATCGTACGGCTCCTACGCCGATGCGATCATGATTACGTCGCGCGCCCACGCAAATGCGGCCTCTTCGGATCAGGTTCTGACCGTTTTCGTCAAGGAGCAGTACGCGTTGGAAAAAACGCATGCGTGGAACACGCTCGGCATGCGCGGTACGTGTTCGGACGGCTTCCTGTTCAAAGGCGAGGCGCCAGCCGAACAGATCCTGCCGAAGCCCTTTGCAGAGATCGCAGCTCAATCGATGCTGGCATCGTCGCATCTCCTCTGGAGCAGTGTCTGGTACGGCATCGCCGTCGACGCAGTGGGCCGCGCACAGGCATTCGTGCGCGCCGCTGCACGCAAGTCGCCCGGTGCGCCACCGCCCGGAGCCCTGCGACTGGCTGAGGTGTCCAACCTGCTGCAGATGGTTCGCTCGAACGTCGTGGCCGGCCTGAAGGCCTACGAGGATGCCAAGAGCGACGCAGACAAGCTATCCTCCATGGGCTTTGCCGTCACAATGAACAACGTGAAGATCGCCTCATCGGAAACGATTCTCGAAATCGTCAATCATGTGATGCTGATTTGCGGGATCATGGGCTACAAGAACGGCACGCCATTCAGCGTCGGCCGCCATCTGCGCGATGCCCATTCTGCGCAACTCATGATCTCGAACGACCGCATTCTCGGCAACACGTCGAGTATGCTTCTTGTCCACAAGCAGGACACTAGCCTACTGGGGTGACGACATGGACGTGCAGACAACGTTTCTAGACAGGCTTTTTCAATCTGGCCTCTTGATCGATACGGGCGTTGACGGTCTTTACGGGCGCAGCGGACAATTCGAAGACGTCATTGCCGCCTTCGAGCGGCTGATCGACAAGTTCGGCGGCGCCGACGGCGCTGAAGCGATGCGTTTTCCGCCCGGGATGAACCGCGCCTTCTTCGAGAAGAGCGGTTACATGAAGAGCTTCCCGCAGCTCGCCGGCACTGTTCACAGTTTCTGCGGCAGTGAACTCGACCACATCAACCTCCTTCAGTGCATGGAAGTGGGCGATGACTGGACGAAGGATCAGCAGGCAACCGACATCGTGTTGACTCCTGCCGCGTGCTATCCGCTCTATCCGACGATTGCTCGCCGCGGCAAACTGCCGATGAGCGGCGGCCTCTTCGATCTGCAGTCCTATTGCTTCCGCCATGAGCCGTCGCAGGATCCAGCCCGCCAGCAACTTTTCCGCATGCGCGAATACATTTGCATGGGTACGGAGCAGCACGTCACGGATTTCCGTCAAAGCTGGATGGACCGCGGCATCGAAATGATGAAGGCGGTCGGCCTGGATGTGACCATCGATGTCGCGAACGATCCGTTCTTCGGCCGCGCCGGCAAGATGCTCGCCAACAATCAGCGCGATCAGAACCTGAAGTTCGAGCTGCTCATTCCGATCACTTCGGTCGCGAAGCCGACGGCCTGCATGAGCTTCAACTACCATCAGGACGCGTTCGGCGCGAAATGGGACCTTTATCTCGAAGACGGCAGCGTTGCGCATACCGCCTGCGTTGGCTTCGGGCTTGAACGCATCGCTCTTGCCCTGTTCCATCACCACGGGCTCGAGGTCAAGCATTGGCCTTCCAAGGTGCGTCAAGCGCTGTGGGGCTGAACGGATCAATGAAAGCCGTCTTCCCGCAGCTGTGCCCGGACGGCTATCAGCCGCATGCGCTGCATTCCACCGAGCGCATGTGGCCGGAAACCAATTGCTACGTCGACCTCTGGATCGAAGTGTTGAACGCCGTCGGTGCCGCGCCGGAGGCGATGCTTGGCTTCACGCTCACACAAGACTTTGAAGGCGATCAATTCACGTTCTTCAAAGTGCCACTCGAGGATCTTGAGTCACTTTACGACATCCGCGTCACCGAACTTGCCATCTTCGACCGCGTCGAATGGCACGCCGAGGTGCAGATTGCGCGCGGGCGTCTTTGCCTCATCGAGATGGATTCGTTCTATATGCCCGATACGCAGGGCACTGCCTATCGGACCGAGCATGGCAAGACCACGGTAGCAATCAACAGGCTCGACTTTGCTGGCAAGCGCGTCGAATATTTCCACAATGGCGGCTATTTCGAGCTCGAGGGGGAAGACTTTGACGGGCTGTTCCAGCTGCATCTGACGGCAGAAGATCCGCCGTTTCTCCCCTACACGGAATTTGCGAAGTTTCCCGTTCGCATGCCTGACGCTGCTCGTATGAGCACTACAGCACGCAGACTTCTCGGACTGCACTTCAGCCGCAGACCCGTCTCGAACCCGATCTGCGCCTTCGCTGAAGTGTTTCCGCAGCAGGTGGAGGCAATGGCAGAGCGGCCTTTTGGTTTCTTTCACAAGTACGCATTCAACACGTTGCGTCAGTTCGGTGCCAATTTCGAGCTTGCCGGCGATCATTTGGCTTGGCTATCCGCCAGTGAATTCTCGTCCGCCATCGACGATGCGCGCCGAATTTCCGAAGTCGCAAAGTCGGTGCAGTTCCAGCTCGCCCGGGCCGTGACCCGCAAGAAATACGATCCGCTGCGCACGGCGCTTGATCCGGCAGCCGATGCATGGGATTCCATGATGGCTTCGCTCAAGGAGCGCTTGTGAAGCCGGGAGTCTGAGTATGCGGGGACGGTTGGCGAGTGTCGGTGCAGAGGAAACGCTGCTCGCCGAAGGGTGGAATCTGGTTCTGACGGAACCGGGCGCTTGTGCAACCCCACATGACATCCCCTTATCAGCACAGTTTATCGCCGCCGAAGTGCCAGGGACAGTTGCCGGTGCTTTGGAAAAGGCCGGGCACTTCGACCGTGAAAATCCGGAGCCGCTCGATACCCGCGATGCGTGGTATCTTTGCCGGCTTTTTGACGCGCAGCCCGGTGATGCGATCCTTCGCTTCGAGGGGCTGGCGACGCTGTGTCATGTCTTTCTCAACGGCCAGGAGATCCTGTCGTCGGAAAGCATGTTCACCATGTACGAGATACCGGTGACGCTGTCTGGCGGAGACGAGCTCGCGCTTTGCTTCAGAGCGCTTGCTCCGCGCCTGGCCGAACCCGGCCCACGCGCTCGCTGGCGACCGCAGATGATCACGCCGCAGGGCTTGAAGAACGTCCGCACATCGCTTCTTGGGCGCATGCCTGGCTGGTGTCCGGAAATTCATGCCGTCGGTCCGTGGCGACCCATCACGCTCGTCCGCCGCGATGTCGTTTCGATCGACAACGTCTCGGTGCGTGCCGTGCTTGAGTCGGACGGCACCGGGCGGCTGAGCGTTTCGCTTCATACGAATGTCGACAATCCGGACCTTGTGCTTGGCTGCGGAGATATTCGGCAGGCTTTCGAAAAGGTCGGAGAGAACCACTACTCGGCAATCCTCAGGCTGAAGGACGTCGATCTCTGGTGGCCGCATACGCATGGCGCGCCTCACCTTTATGACTTCTCGATCGTCGTTGACGGTGTTGAGCATCACGCAGGCCGAACCGGCTTTCGGCGCATCGACGTCGACCGCGGAGCGCACGGCGATGATTTTGCGCTGCTGATCAACGGCGAGCGCGTCTTTTGCCGTGGCGCCGTCTGGACGACGGCGGACATCGTTCGGTTGCCAGGTGGGAAGGCAGACTACGAGCCGTTCCTCCGCCTTGCGGCCCAGGCGGGCATGAACATGATCCGCATTGGCGCGACGATGGTCTACGAGACGCCGGACTTCTTTCAGCTCTGCGACGAACTCGGTCTGCTCGTCTGGCAGGACTTCATGTTTGCCAATTTCGATTATCCGAAGAACGACAAGGCTCTTACTGCCCATGTCCACGCGGAGGTCGAGGAATTCCTGCACGCCGTCCAGGGATGCCCGTCGCTGGCGGTGCTCTGCGGCGGCAGCGAGATCTACCAGCAGGCGGCCATGCTCGGATTGCCGCGTGAGTATTGGGCCGGCCCCATTACGGAGGAGATCATTCCAGCGATTGCCGGCCGTATGAGGCCTGACGTCCCGTATGTGGCGAACTCGCCCTCAGGCGGCGCGATGCCATTCTCTCCGAACGCAGGTGTTACCCACTATTACGGGGTGGGCGCCTATATGCGACCGCTCGACGACGCGCGACGCGCGAACGTGCGGTTCGCAGCCGAGAGCTTGGCTTTCGCCAATGTGCCGCAACAGCGAACGCTGCAGCGCCACCTCGATGCACCGCCAGTCCACAGTCCGCTATGGAAATCGCGGGTTCCCCGCGATCGCGGCGCGTCATGGGATTTCGAAGACGTCAGGGATTTCTATCTGGCAGAACTCTATCGCGAGGATCCGGCACGGCTTCGTCGCGAAGATCGCGAGCGGTACCTGGATCTTTCCCGCGTCGTCACCGGCGAAGTTGCGGAAGCGAGCTTCGCCGAATGGCGCCGCAACGGGTCGACATGCAACGGTGCACTGGTCTGGACCCTGCAGGATCTGATGCCCGGTGCCGGTTGGGGTGTGATCGATTCGACCGGAGAACCAAAGCCAGTCTGGTATGCCTTGCGCCGCGCTTTCCGACCGGTGCAGGTGGTTGTGACCGACGAGGGTACGAATGGCCTCGACATTCACGTGCTCAATGAGACCGAACACGCTCTCCAGCTTGATCTCGAGCTCGTTTGCCTGCGGCATGGCAAGCAGCACGTCGTTAGTGGCGGCCGCATTCTGACTTTGGCGCCGAGAAGCCGCGAGGCCTTTGCCGCCACCGATCTCTTTGGCGCATTCTTTGACACAACCTACGCGTTCCGCTTCGGTCCGCCTTCTCACGACGTCACCGTCGCTCGCCTGCGTCTGCCAAACGGTGGTCCTGTGGTCGCCGACGCCTTCCATTTTCCGTTGGGGCGCTCCAAGGCCTTTCACGACGCTGAAATCCAGGTGTCGGTGACGCGACAGGACGATGCGTGGGGACTCGATATCTCAGCCGACAGGTTCGCTCAGTCCGTCCACGTCAATGTCGATGGCTATCGACCAGATGACGATTGGTTTCATCTTGCGCCCGGCACCGCCAAACGCGTCCGGTTGCTTCCGCTGTCGAGATCGGCCGATGGAGACGCGCCTTGCGGTGAGATAACAAGCCTCGGCGGCTCACGAGCGCTTTCATTTTGAGGCTCTGCCTGCAACTTGTCCATTTGGTAAGCCGGATCGGCGGGCGCTTGAAAGCGGCTCAGAAAGCCTTGAAGGTCAGCGTCGTCAGCGAACGCACGATACCGGGGATGTTGGCGATGTTGTCGTTGATGAACTTGCCGATGTCCTGCCCCTCTTCGACATAGACCTTGAGCAGGAGATCATAGTCGCCGCTCGTCGAGTAGAGCTCGGAAGCGCGCTCTGTTTGGTAAATGGCATCGGCGACCTCGTAGGTCTTGCCGGGTGCGCACTGGAGCTGAACGAAAATGGGCTTCATGGGAGTTTCCTGCATCATATTTCTGGGTCGGCGCATAATGATCGAAAGCGCCATGTCGGCGCAAGCTGTTCCGTTAGATGGCGGCTTCTCGAACGATCCAGCGGCGAAATGCTTCCAAAGGCGCGTAGTCGGCCCGTTCTGTCGGATAGGCAAGATAGTAGCGCTCGCTGCTTTCCATTTCGCAATCGACGGCTGCAATCAGGTCGCCGCGCTTCAGCTCGTCGTGGATGAGAAAGGTCGGCAGCAGCGCAACGCCGAGACCTGCCATCGCCGCTTGGGCGGCGGTCGCGAACTGGTCGAAGAGCATGCCGTGCACGGTCTGAAAATTCACGCCATTTCCGGCGAACCAGCGCTCCCAGGCATCCGGCCGCGTCGTCAGATGCAGCAGTGAAACGTCGAGCAAATCTTGCGCCGTGGTGATCGCGTGCCGGCCGCGGAACCCGGGGCTGCAGGCCGGTACGGTCTTCTCCGACATCAAAAATGTCAGCTCCGCGCCAGGCCAATGCGGGTGGCCGAAGTGAATGGCCGCGTCAATGGAATCGAGCCGGAAGTCAAAGGGCGACAGTCGGGTGACGAGATTGATCGTCACCCCCGGATTGGCTGCGAGGAAGCCTCCGAGCCGGGGTGCCAGCCATCGTGTCCCGAATGTCGGGAGAATGGCCAGGTTGAGCGTACCGCCGTGCGGGTTGGCGCGAAGGTTGAGCGATGCGCTCGAAATGCGCCGCAGCGCCTCGCGTATCTCGCGCGCATAGCCGTCGCCGGCGAGCGTCAACCGCACGGTCTGGCGCTCGCGCACGAACAGTTCGACGCCGAGTTGCTCTTCCAGCGCCTTGATCTGGCGGCTGACGGCGCTCTGTGTGAGGTCGAGTTCGCGCGCGGCGGCTGTCACGCTGCCGGTCCGGGAAACGGACTCGAAGGCAACAAGCAAGGACGTCGACGGAAGAAAGCGTCGTGATGGCAGCATCCATCATTCCATTTCAGAATAAGCTATTTCCCAAATGTCGATATTTACGGCTTATCCGGCTTTGTAAAGTAATTCATCCGACAGAATCGGAATGAACTGGAAATGCGATCGATCTGCTGGACTCGCGATCCCGGGCTGCGATCGGCAGCCTGATCAGCGGTTTTACAAGCAATCGCGCGGCGCTAGAATGCCGCCAGTTTAATGGATGGATTTTGATCGATGCTGAACGATCCCCGTTCCCACGGCCTTTGGGAAAAGACCGCTCCTCAGCCGCCCGTGACATCTTCGCTCGCGGGGGCAGTGAGCGCTGATGTCGTCGTCGTGGGCGGAGGTTATACTGGCCTTTCCTCAAGTCTGCATCTGGCCGAAGCGGGCTCGAAGGTCGTGTTGCTGGAAGCCAAGGAAATCGGCTTTGGCGGCGCGGGCCGCAACGTTGGCCTCATCAACGCCGGCATGTGGGTCATGCCTGACGACCTTCCGGGTGTTCTCGGGCCGGTTTACGGCGAACGTTTGCTCGACCTGTTGGGTAATGCGCCGAGGCTGGTGATGGAATTGATCGCCAAGCACGGCATCGCCTGCGAGCTCGAACGAAACGGCACGCTTCACGTTGCCGTCGGTGCGAGTGGCTTGAAGGAGATCGAAAACCGCGCGCGGCAGTGGGCAGCGCTCGGAGCGCCAGTGACGCTGCTGGACGCCGCCGGGACAGCCAAGCGTGTCGGCAGCAATGCCTATACGGGATCATTGCTCGACATGCGCGCCGGTACGCTGCAGCCGCTCGCCTACGCCCGCGGTCTGGCCCATGCAGCGGTCAGGGCCGGCGTTTGTATCCACACATCGAGCCCCGTCATCGAGACCGAGCGAAACGGCAATCGCTGGACCGTAAAGACTGCAAAGGGTGAGGTGACGGCCGACTGGATCATCGTGGCGACTGACGCATATAGCACCGGTCCCTGGGAGGAGGTGCGCAACGAACAAGTGCACCTGCCCTATTTCAATCTTGCGACCAGGCCGCTCAGCGACAATCTGCGCGGTTCTATTCTCGCGGGGCGCGAGGGCGTTTGGGATACGAAGGAAATCCTGTCGTCCTACCGTATGGACCACGCCGGACGCTTGGTTTTCGGCAGTGTCGGTGCTCTGCGCAATACAGGGCTTGGGATCCACACGGCCTGGGCCAAACGGTCGCTGAAGAAGCTGTTTCCGCAGCTTGGCGATGTCGAGTTCGAATGTGAGTGGTATGGCAAGATCGGGATGACCGACAATGCGTTGCCCCGGTTCCACAGGTTCGCGCCCAATGTTGTCGGTTTCTCTGGCTATAACGGTCGCGGTATCGCGCCCGGTACGGTCTTCGGCCGTACGCTTGCCCGGCTCATCCTGGGGCAGACGACGGAAGCGGACCTGCCATTGCCGCTTACCGCCCCGTCCGAGCCGAGCTTCCGTGCAGTGAAGGAAGTGTGGTACGAAGCCGGCGCCCAAGTCGCCCACTTCGCCGACGCCCGTTTTTGAAAACACCGAGGTTGAACCAATGACCGTTTCTGCACTTGATCTCGCCACCAGGACGAAAGAACTGCTCGCTGAATTGGGTGTCGGTGCCGACCGCTATACCGGCGGCACGCTTCGTGTCAGCTCTCCGGTCACCGGCAAGGAGATCGGTGCGCTGAAGGAGCATTCGGGCTCCGAGGCAAAGGCCGCCATCGAGGCCGCCCACAAGGCATTCCTTGAATGGCGGGCCGTTCCGGCTCCGAAGCGCGGTGAACTCGTGCGCCTGCTTGGCGAAGAGCTCCGTGCTGCAAAAACCGCTCTCGGTCGACTTGTCTCGATCGAGGTTGGCAAGATCACCTCCGAGGGGCTCGGCGAAGTCCAGGAAATGATCGACATCTGCGACTTTGCGGTCGGCTTGTCACGCCAGCTCTACGGTCTGACGATTGCAACGGAACGCTCCGAGCACCGCATGATGGAGAGCTGGCATCCGCTCGGCGTCGTCGGCATCATCTCGGCTTTCAATTTCCCTGTTGCCGTCTGGTCCTGGAATGCCGCCCTGGCGCTTGTCTGCGGCAACTCGACGGTCTGGAAGCCGTCGGAAAAGACGCCGTTGACGGCCCTTGCCGTTCAGGTGCTATTTGAAAAGGCAGTGAAGCGGTTCGTTGCCGAAGGCGGGGCCGCGCCTGCCAACCTGTCGACGTTGCTCATCGGTGGCCGCGATGTCGGCGAAGTCCTCGTCGACCATCCCAAGGTGCCGCTCGTCTCCGCGACCGGCTCGACGGCCATGGGTCGCGTTGTCGGTCCTCGCCTGTCGCAGCGTTTCGCCCGCGCCATCCTCGAACTCGGCGGCAACAATGCCGCGATCATCTGCCCAACGGCCGATCTTGATCTGACGCTGCGCGGTGTTGCCTTCTCCGCCATGGGTACGGCCGGCCAGCGCTGCACGACGCTGCGCCGTCTGTTCGTTCACGAGAGCGTCTATGACCAACTCGTTCCGCGCCTTCGGAAGGCCTATAGCTCCGTGTCAATCGGCAATCCTCTGGAAGCCGGGACGCTGGTCGGGCCGCTGATCGACAAGCAGGCCTTCAGCAACATGCAGTCCGCTTTGGAGCAGGCGAGGGCGGCCGGCGGCAAAGTTGCCGGTGGCGAGCGCGTCGAAAACGGTGCGGAGGACGCTTTCTATGTCCGTCCGGCTCTCGTCGAAATGCCTTCCCAGACTGGCCCGGTCGAGCATGAGACGTTTGCGCCGATCCTCTACGTGATGAAGTACACAGACTTCGATCAGGTATTGGAACTGCACAACGCGGTGCCGCAGGGTCTTTCCTCTTCGATCTTCACGAATGACATGCGCGAAGCCGAGACCTTCGTTTCGGCTCGCGGTTCGGATTGCGGAATTGCCAATATCAACCTCGGTCCGTCCGGAGCCGAAATCGGTGGTGCGTTCGGTGGCGAGAAGGAAACTGGCGGTGGCCGCGAATCCGGCTCGGATGCCTGGAAAGCCTACATGCGCAGGGCGACGAACACGGTCAATTACGGCAAGACACTGCCGCTCGCACAGGGCGTGAAGTTCGACGTTGAATGATTGCTGCTCCATTGCAGCTGCAAGGGCGATGACATAACACGTCATCTGCCCTTTTTCTTCTGTGCGGGTTCCTCATGCATTTGACTTTGGCTGCGGCCGAAACGCTGGTTATCGATGCCCTGACGCGCAATCGCGTGGACGAGGCAAATGCGCGCTCGGTCGCCCGGGCGCTTGTTGCCGCCGAAGCTGCCGGACAGGGAGGCCATGGCCTGCGCCGTGTCGAGGCTTACGCAAAGCAGGCGAAGGCGGGCAAGGTCGATGGATTTGCCAAGCCGCAGCTCGAACGTCTGTTTCCCGCGGTCGTGCGGATCGATGCCTGTTATGGCTATGCCTACCCTGCGTTCGATCTCGCCGCCTCGGTTCTTCCCGAGATTGCCCGGGAGCAGGGCATTGCCTTGGCGGCAGTTCGCCGTTCGCACCACGCCGGCGTCCTTGCCTTGACCGTTGAGCGGTTTGCGGAAATGGGGCTTGTCGCTCTGATGGTCGCCAATGCCACAGCCTCCATGGCAGCCTGGGGCGGGCGCAAGCCCGTGTTTGGAACGAACCCCATCGCGTTTGCCGCGCCGATCCCGGAGACCGACCCTCTCGTCATCGACCTTGCACTCTCTCGGGTCGCCCGCGGCAAGGTGATGGCCGCGCGCCAGAAAGGCGTCGATATCCCCGCGGATTGGGCTTTTGACCGGAACGGTCAGCCGACGACGGACGCTATTGCCGCGCTCGAGGGGACGATGGC
Source organism: Rhizobium favelukesii (assembly GCF_000577275.2). Lineage (NCBI taxonomy): Bacteria > Pseudomonadati > Pseudomonadota > Alphaproteobacteria > Hyphomicrobiales > Rhizobiaceae > Rhizobium > Rhizobium favelukesii. The sequence continues at coordinate 4,013,266 of NZ_HG916852.1, read as the reverse complement.
CCCATCTGGAGAGGCCAAAGGTGCGGCGTTGGCGATGATGGTCGAAATCCTCGCCGGTGGGTTGACCGGGGCCAACTTCTCCTTCGAGTCCTCGTCGCTGTTCGATGACAAAGGTTCGGCGCCCGGTCTTGGACAGATGCTGATCGTTATCAACCCGGCGGCCAGCGGTGGAAGTGGTGTTGCTGAGCGATTGGCCATGCTGGTGGGCGAGATCTCATCTGACCCCGGCGTTCGGCTCCCGGGGCGCCGCGGCCAAACGGCTCGTAGACAGGCGCTGGAAAGCGGCATCGAGGTCGAGGGTGAAGTTATTGCCACCATCCATTCGCTCTAGCTAGAACGATTCTAAAGTTGATGAAAGATTTCAAGTATTCGTGATCCCTGAACCATCTCCAAAACTTGAAATTCCAAATCAACAAAAATATACGGGCTCTCATCACCTCGGGGATCTCGGGTGAAACACCATGGAGGGCTTCATGAAAATTTCCTTTAATCGCGCTTCCGGTGCTGTAGCGCTCGCTGCCTCGGTCTTTGCCGCGGCTTCGCTGGTCGCCGGTGGCGCTATGGCACAGGAATCCGAAGGTATCGTCGTTTACAACGCTCAGCATGAGAGCCTCGGGCGCGAGTGGATCGACGCATTCACCAAGGCAACCGGCATCAAGGTAACGATGCGCCAGGGCAGCGACATGCAGCTCGCCAACCAGATCGTTCAGGAAGGCGATGCATCGCCGGCTGACGTTTTCCTGACCGAGAACTCTCCGGCCATGACGCTGGTCGATTCCGCTGGCCTCTTCGCGCCCGTTGACAAGGAGACCCTGGACCAGGTTCCCGAGCAATATCGTCCGTCTGATGGCATGTGGACCGGCATCGCCGCTCGCTCCACCGTTTTTGCATACGACAAGACGAAGCTGACCGAAGACAAGTTGCCGAAGTCGCTGCTCGACCTCGCGGATCCGGCCTGGAAGGGTCGTTGGGGCGCTTCGCCGGCCGGCGCTGACTTCCAGGCGATCGTCAGCGCTCTGCTCGAACTCAAGGGCGAGGAAGCAACGGCGGCTTGGCTTAAGGCACTCAAGGAAAACTCCACGCCATGCAAGGGCAACAGCGTCGCCATGAAGGCGGTGAATGCCGGTGAAGTTGAAGGCGCGGTGATCTATCACTACTACTGGTTCGGCGATCAGGCGAAGACCGGCGAAAACAGCAAGAACGTCGCCTTGCACTACTTCAAGAACCAGGATCCGGGCGCATTCGTCAGCATCTCCGGCGGCGGCGTCCTGAAGTCGAGCCAGCATGCCAAGGAGGCTCAGGCCTTCCTGAAGTTCGTGACCGGCCAGCCCGGCCAGGGCGTCCTCAAGAACGGTACATCCTACGAATACGCCATCGGTAAGGATGCCACTTCAAATAACAAGCTCGTTCCGCTGGCTGATCTGAACGCACCGAAGGTCGATGCAGCCAAGCTGAACAGCAAGAAGGTGACGGAACTGATGACTGCCGCCGGCATCATCTAGTCTTTCCGTCAAAGGCCCTGACTGTCAAAACTATTGCTTTTGGCTCAAGAAAAACGTAGGGCATGCCGAAATCGGCAACCGCCTTTCAAGGCGGTTGCCTTCCTTTTTCAGCGTATGAAGGCGGCGGCCTTGCTGCAGGACAACAGATTGCTTGCTCCCGGCCATGAAGGGCCGATCGCTCGGCCGGTGGCGGGAATGGATCGGCTGCGGGCGCGGTTGCCCCACCTTTCCGTTATCCTGTTTGCCTCCGTCGTAGCGTTGTTCAGTCTGGTGCCGCTTGGTTTCATCGGTTGGATAACCTTTGATGTCGGCTGGCAGACCGTCAAGGAGCTGGTGTTTCGCGCGCGCGTTGGCGAACTGCTCGTCAACACAGTGCTGCTGGAAGCCTTTACCATTCCGCTGTCGATCGTCTTTGCCGTGACGCTTGCCTGGCTGGTCGAACGGACGGATATACCCTTCGCACGGCTCTGGTCGTGGTTAGCGGTTGCGCCGCTCGCGGTGCCGGCCTTCGTCCATAGTTACGCCTGGATCAGCCTTGTCCCCGGCATGCGCGGGCTGCAGAGCGGCATATTCGTTTCCGTACTTGCCTATTTTCCATTTCTCTACCTCCCGGTCGCCGCTGCCTTGCGCCGGCTTGATCCTGCCATCGAGGATGCAGCCGCTTCCCTCGGGCTCGGGCCTTGGCGTTTGTTCTTCCGTACCATCCTGCCGCAATTGCGCTTCTCCATCTGCGGAGGCTCGCTGCTGATCGGGCTGCACCTGCTGTCGGAATACGGTCTTTACGTGATGATCCGTTTCGACACGTTCGCCACCGCGATCGTCGACCAGTTCCAATCCGCCTACAACAGCCCGGCCGCCAACATGCTGGGCGGTGTTCTTGTCTGCTGCTGCCTGTTTCTGCTTGGTCTCGAAATCCTGTTGCGCGGCAATGAACGATATGCCCGGGTCGGATCCGGCTCAGCCCGGCCGGCGGATCGTCGTCGGCTCGGCTGGTTCGTCGTGCCGGCCATCGTGCTGCAGCTGGGACTGGCGGCCTTGACGCTCGGCGTCCCCCTCGTAACGCTGGTGCGGTGGCTCTATCTCGGCGGGCTTGAGGTCTGGCATGTCGACACGGTCGGCAATGCGTTCGCACAAACCATCGTTCTTGCCATTGCCGGTGGCGTGCTCGCCACGATTGCCGCCGCACCGATGGCCTGGCTCTCCGTGCGTGCGCCGGGGCGTCTTCAGCGCCTGCTCGAGGCCTGCCACTACTATGTCGGCTCGTTGCCGGGTGTGGTCGTTGCGCTCGCGCTGGTGACGATTACGGTCCGTCTTGTTCTGCCGCTCTATCAAACCTTTGCGACCCTTATTGTTGCTTACATACTGCTGTTCCTGCCGCGTGCCATGGTGGGTCTCCGCGCCAGCATCGCTCAGGCGCCCGTGGAGCTTGAGCGTGCGGCAATGGGGCTTGGCCGCACGCCTGCCCAGGCCGTGAGGCAGATCACCATGCGGCTTGCCGCGCCGGGTGCAGCCGCCAGCGTCGCACTTGTCGGTCTCGGCATCACGAACGAGCTCACCGCGACATTGATGCTGGCGCCGAACGGTGTCGAGACGCTTGCGACGAAGTTCTGGTCGCTGACCAGCGAAATCGACTACGTGGCGGCGGCGCCTTACGCATTCATGATGGTCGTGCTATCGCTGCCGCTCACCCTTCTTCTCTATGCCCAATCGAAACGGACAGCCGGACAATGACGCTGCTTACGATCGATCGCATCAGCAAGCGCTACGGGCATGTCCAGGCATTGCAGAATATTTCACTCGATGTTGCCGCAGGCAGCCGCACTGCCGTCGTCGGGCCTTCAGGGTCGGGCAAGACCACGCTGCTGCGCATCATCGCCGGTTTTGAGCAGCCCGATGGCGGCCAAGTGACGCTCGACGGCGAGCTTCTGGCCGATGGTCCCGTAGCAGTGCCCGCGCATAAGCGAGGCATCGGCATCGTGTCGCAGGACGGCGCGCTGTTCCCACATCTGAGTGTTGCCGACAATATCGGCTTTGGCTTCGAGCGCGGCGCGCCCGATCGCGAGCGACGCATTATCGACCTGCTTGATATGGTCGAGCTTGACCGCAACATGCTGACCCGCCGGCCGCACCAGCTTTCCGGCGGCCAGCAACAGCGTGTGGCGCTTGCCCGCGCGCTCGGCCGCAAGCCGCGCTTGATGTTGCTCGATGAACCGTTTTCGGCACTCGATACAGGTCTGCGCGAGAATATGCGGAAGGCCGTGGCACGCGTTCTTCAGTCCGCAGGCATCACGGCGATCCTCGTCACGCACGATCAGGCGGAGGCGCTCTCCTTTGCCGATCAGGTTGCCGTCCTGCGGGAAGGGCGATTGATCCAGGCCGGCTCGCCGCAATCGGTTTACCTGCAGCCCCTCGATCGAGAGACAGCCCTGTTCCTCGGCGACGCGGTGATGCTCCCGGCAGTCGCTCGCAACGGCTTTGCCGATTGCGCGCTCGGCCGTGTCGCGGTCGATGGCGGTCATCAGGGCAAGGTTGAGATCATGTTGCGGCCTGAACAGATCAGGGTCGTTCCTGATCAAAGCGAGCAGACCTATCGCGGACGGGTCGTCGAAGTGGAATTCGGTGGAGCGACCTGCACCGTCGCTGTGTCACTCGAAGGCGTCGCCCTGCCGCCGATCATGATCAAGACCTCGAGCGTCGCACTTCCGTCACAGGGCGACCGCGTTCGTCTCGATATCGCCGGCAAGGCGCATGTTTTCGGCAACCGCTGATCAGGCGATTTTCCGTTCGGCGCTTTCGTCTTCCGACAGCCAGCCGCCGGTAAAACCAGCGCGCTCGAGACCGCGCCGGATCACCGGTGAGCACCGCATGAGACCCCATATGAAATCGGATCGATCATTTTCGATCGTCATCACAAGAAGTCCCTGATCGATACCGACGCAGCGGTCGTCGACCCAGCCCTCAGGTCGCTTGGTCTTCACGGTCGGATTGAACCCATCGGGAAAACGATCCTCATGGAGCAGGTTCGGGTAAGTGGACATAAGGGCACGAAGGCCATCGAGCGAAGCCTGGCGGTCATACGGGAGCGAGGCAAGCGCTGCCCAGGGTGCAATCGTGCCGTCATCGGGTCCCAGCGGCGCGCCGCGGGCGGCATAGCCGAGCACGCGCGGGTGGCGACCGCCACGCATGTTGCGGGTCGGCGGCGGGCCATCCGAGGCAGACAGGCCCCAGATGTCCTTGTTGTAGCCGACAAAGTGCCCGGGATTGCGCTCCGCGTAGTCCCGCTGCACGGCGATCGATACCTGCGTGTTGCGGAAATAGTCCCAGTTGCGATCGGCCATCGCCTTGTCCTGGATTCCGCGGAAATCAATCCAGGCATGTGAGAAGAAGTGAATGAAGAGCGGGCCGGCATAGACATAAGGTTGTTCGCCGAACAGCATCCACGAATAGCTCGCGGTGAAGGCATCATAGCTCGCCGCCGGGATTGGATGCGTCGGGGAGGCAAGCGCCAGCGTATAAAGCAGGACCGCTTCGTCGTAGCCTTGCCAGCGCCAACGCAGGAAGCCACTGCCTGGCTTCCAGCCCATGCAGACCGTCTCGCCCTTGTTGAGAGCCCAGTGCCAGTCGATCCTCTCATAGACCAAGCTTGCGAGTCTGCGGATTTCGATCTCGGCTTCGGTATTGCGATCGAAATAGGCCGCAGCGGTCAACATGCCCGTAACCAGGAGCGTGGTGTCGATGGTCGACAGCTCGCTGTTCCAGGCACGATGGCCGGTGTCCATGTGCAGGAAGTGATAGAAGAAGCCGCGATAGCCGATCGCGTGTCGCTCACGACCCTGGTGACCGTTGGCAAAGAAGCAAAGTGTCTTCAGCGTGCGCTCTATCGCGTCGGCGCGCTCCATCCAGCCGCGCTCGACCGCGACGGTATAGGACGACAAGGCAAAGCCGACCGCAGCGATACTGCAGGGGACGCCCGCGACTGAAGTATCCGCAACAAGTCCGTTTTCGGGATTGTAATGCTTCGGGAAATAATTGAATGCGCCCCGCTGAAGCCTGTCGATCAGCGCGACATCCGATTCCTCGGTCCGTTGTAACATACGTGCCAAACCCAACTTGTTGTCTAGCCCCCGTTCAAAATGGTGGAGCATGACGCGCAAATCAATCGTTTTTGAAGGCATGCGACAGCACGTCCCTTGGCCGCCCGGCTCTGCTACTCACCCAATGGCATTTCCACCGTTCGCCAGGGTGCGGTGGCAGCGAGCCACTGGCGTGTTCGCGCCTCGGGATCGGGGTTCAAGGTGATGTCGGTCACGACAGCAGCACTGTCGGCGCCTTGAGACAGAACGCCCTCGATTCGATCGACGTTCAGCCCACCAATGGCGACGAGCGGCAGATCGCCGACGTGCGCCTTCCATGTGCGCAGGCGTTCCGGTCCTTGCGGCGACCATTTCATCTGCTTGAGAATGGTCGGATAGATCGGGCCGAGCGCGATATAGTCTGGCTTTGCTGCCTTTGCTGTTTCGAGTTCGGCATCGTCGTGGGTCGACAGCCCGAGCTTCAGGCCGGCGGCACGAATCGCGCCGAGGTCGGCCATTTCCAGGTCCTCCTGGCCGAGGTGAACGAAAGCGCACGCTTCTTCGATGGCGAGCTGCCAGTAGTCGTTTACGATCAGCTGGCAGTCGTTCAATGCGCAAATCGCTTTCGCGGTGCGGATTTCAGCCCGCAACTGCGCGGGCGCTTTGTTCTTGATCCGCAACTGCACGAGCCTGACGCCGAGGGGCACGAGCCGCGCGATCCAATCGGCGCTGTCGACGATGAGATAGAAGGGATCGAGTTTCATGCGAAGACGGCCTTTCCAATGACAGGTGTCGACGGGACTGCGACATCGCGCGGCTCCAGCAAGCCGGCGCTGAACGCTTGCCGGCCCGCCTCGATCGCCTTGGCGAATGCGCCGGCCATGGCAACCGGGTCGCCGGCGCTGGCAACGGCGGTGTTCAAGAGGACCGCATCGAAGCCGAGTTCCATGACGGTTGCCGCGTGCGAAGGCCGGCCGATGCCGGCGTCGACGATTAATGGGATGTCGGGAAAATGCGCGCGCATCGAACGCAGCGCCGAAAGGTTGAGCGGTCCCGCGGCGCTGCCGATCGGGGCACACCAGGGCATCAACACCCGGCATCCCGCTTCGAGCAGCCTCTCGGCGACCACAAGGTCATCGGTTGTGTAGGGAAAAACCTGAAAGCCTTCGCTGGAGAGGATACGCGCTGCCTCGACCAGTCCGAAGACATCAGGCTGAAGCGTATCGTGATTGCCGATCACCTCCAGTTTGATCCAGCTGGTGCCAAACAGCTCTCGCGCCATCTGGGCTGTCAACACGGCCTCGGAGACCCCATGGCACCCGGCTGTGTTCGGTAGCACGCGGACGCCGAGCGCCCGGATCAGTTCGAAGAAGGCGCCGCCGCTATGCCCGCCAGCGGTCTCTCGGCGCAACGAGACAGTGACAATCTCCGTTTCTGATCGTTTGACGGCCTCCGCTAGGATCGCGGGCGAAGGGTATCGCGCGCTGCCAAGAAGCAAGCGGGACGACACCTCAGTGTTATAGAGCTTCTGCATCATTCAGCCGCCCTGCATCGGTGACAAGATTTCGATCCTGTCATTGTCGTTGAGCGCGTGGTCGACACGGTCCTCGCGGTGGACGATTTCGCCGTTGACGGCGGTCGCCAACCATTCGCCCTCGTATTCCATCAGCGTCAGCAGTTGCGACAACGTTGCTGCAATGAGGTCGTGATGCTCGCCGTTGACGATCAGTTTCATCGGCTATTTCCTCCTGGTTCAGTTCTGGAGAAGACAAGGTCAACGGCTTCCTGCGCCATTGCCGGTGCAAGCAGGAAGCCGTGGCGATAGAGGCCGTTGAGCACGACTGCACCGCGCTCGCGGGTCGCGCGGGGAAAATTGTCGGCGAATGCCGGCCGGATTCCCACGCCGGTTTCGACCACGGCAGCATCCGCGAAGGCAGGATGCACTGCATAGGCGGCGTTCAACAACTCCATCATCGAACGCGCCGAGATCGGACCGTCGAACTCCGTCTCGATCATGGTGGCACCCACCATGAAAAGGCCATCTCCGCGCGGAACGATATAGACAGGGAAGCGGGGATGCAGCAGGCGAACGGGTCTGGTGAGGGTAACCTCGCCGGTTTCCAGATAAAGCATTTCGCCGCGAACGCCGCGAAGTCCGCTCGTCTGCCCGATCCGCGCGGCGCCAGTGCAATCCACGATGTCGTCGTAGTCGGTCTCTTCGGCCACTCGCTCGATGAATGCTATACGCCGATCGACAAGTTTTTCTCGCAGCAGACCCAAGACTCGCCTTGGATTGAGGTGTCCTTCCAGTGGGAAGAAAAGGCCGCGCCTGAAGCGCCCTGCCAGAGCTGGCTCCAATGAGGCGATATTTTCTTCATCCAACCATCTATGGCCGCTTGTGCGACCGGCGAAGCGATTGAGCTCGCTCTGGTCGCGGGCGGGAGCAACCACCAGCGTTCCGTTTCGGTGTACCTCCCCCGGCAGCATCATGTCCCACCGGTCGGGAGCATCGCGGCCTCGCAGCAATACGGCTTCCTCGGCACTTTCGCGCTCGCACCAGGGCGCGAGCATGCCGCCCGCGAGCCAGGAGGCTGCCTGCCTGGAACCTTTAGCGGGATCAATGACCGTCGCATCGGCACCGCGAAGGCTGAGTTCGTGGGCGACGACGAGGCCGGCAACGCCGGCCCCTTTGACAAGCACATGCATATCAGTCGCCCGATTGTTCGACGGCTTCGATTGGCATGTAGAGATCGCCGCCCTCGCGGTATTTCGCTGCCATCGCGTCGAGCCCTTCCTTCTGCGCCTCGGCACGGATGTCGTGCGAGATCCGCATCGAGCAGAACTTCGGGCCGCACATGGAGCAGAAGTGCGCCACCTTATGCGCTTCCTTCGGCAGCGTCTCGTCGTGGAAGCTGCGGGCGGTTTCGGGGTCCAGCGCGAGGTTGAACTGGTCCTCCCATCGGAATTCGAAGCGCGCGCGCGACAGGGCGTCGTCGCGCAATTGAGCGGCCGGGTGCCCCTTGGCGAGATCGGCGGCGTGGGCAGCGATCTTGTAGGTGATGACGCCGGTCTTCACGTCGTTGCGGTCGGGTAGACCAAGATGCTCCTTCGGGGTGACGTAGCAGAGCATCGCCGTGCCGAACCAGCCGATCATCGCAGCACCGATGCCCGAGGTGATGTGGTCGTAGCCGGGTGCGATGTCGGTGGTCAGCGGTCCCAGCGTATAGAAGGGCGCCTCGCCGCAGACGGCGAGCTGCTTGTCCATGTTCTCCTTGATCTTGTGCATCGGCACGTGTCCGGGTCCTTCGATCATGACCTGGCAGTCCTTGGCCCAAGCGATCTTCGTCAGTTCGCCGAGCGTTTCCAGCTCTGCGAACTGTGCCGCGTCGTTGGCGTCGGCAATCGAGCCCGGACGCAGGCCGTCGCCGAGCGAGAAGGAGACGTCATAGGCGCGGCAGATGTCGCAGATCTCCTCGAAATGCTCGTAGAGGAAACTTTCGCGGTGGTGATGAAGACACCACTTGGCCATGATCGAGCCACCGCGCGAGACGATGCCGGTGACGCGGTTGACGGTGAGCGGAATGTAGTGCAGCCGCACGCCGGCGTGAATGGTGAAGTAGTCGACCCCCTGCTCGGCCTGCTCGATCAGGGTGTCGCGATAGACTTCCCAGGTCAGGTTCTCGGCAATGCCCTCGACCTTCTCAAGCGCCTGATAGAGTGGAACGGTACCGATCGGCAGTGGCGAGTTGCGGATGATCCATTCGCGGATGTTGTGGATGTTACGGCCGGTGGAGAGATCCATGACTGTGTCGGCGCCCCAGCGGGCAGCCCAGACCATCTTCTCGACCTCTTCGGCCATGGAAGACGTGACGGCGGAGTTGCCGATATTGGCGTTGATCTTCACCAGGAAGTTCCGGCCGATGATCATCGGTTCGGATTCGGGATGATTGATGTTGGCGGGGATGATCGCGCGGCCGGCGGCAATCTCCTGCCGGACGAATTCCGGGGTTACGTGATCCGGAATCCGGGCGCCGAAGCTTTCGCCGTCGCGCGTGATAGCCTCCGCCTGCGCCTTGCGGCCAAGGTTCTCGCGGATCGCGATGAATTCCATCTCCGGCGTGATAATGCCGGCGCGCGCATAGGCGAGCTGGGTCACGGCCTTGCCGTCCCTTGCGCGGAACGGCTGGCGCTTGCCGGGAAATTCCGGTGTCAGCCGTTCGCCGCTGGCAAAGCCGTTGTCTTCGGGGCGGACCCGGCGGCCCTGATAGGCTTCGACGTCACCGCGGGCGACCACCCAGCCGCGGCGCAGTTCTGGAAGTCCCTGCTCGATGCGGATGTCGGCACCTTCGACGGTATAGATGCCCGAGGAATCATAGACCGTGACCGGCGGTTCGCCCGATGTCGGGTGAACGCTGATCTCGCGCATCGGGACGCGGACATCAGGGTGGATTTCTCCGGGAATGTAGATTTTTCGAGAGGCCGGCAATGGGCCTGTCGTAACGGTCGGGGTGATATTCTTTGCGGCAATATTCATGGTTTGAGGCTCCAAGTTTGCGTTTGGAGACCCAGTCCTCAGCCGGAATGATGAAAAGACGCCGACACGGTTTCCTCGCGAGAATCCAATGCCTTCGAGCGCTTGCACCGTCCCTACGCCAGTATGAACTGGATCAGGTTCAACGGGTCACTGCGTGCGATAGCAGTATCTCAGCCCCTTGCCGGGACCCCCCTGGTGAATGCGAAAAGGTTAGAACCAGAGTAGCAAAGCTGTCAAGCCGACCGCGTAGGCTACATCGAAAGGTCCAGCGCGCGGCCTTCGAAGAGACGGCTCTGCGAGCCCTCGAGATGCGCCTTCATCAGCGCCCGCGCGTCTTCCGCGCGACCTTCGACGATGGCGAGGTAGATCTTGTTGTGTTCTTCGTAGACCTGCTCAAGACCTTGGCGCGGGCCAAGCAGAGACAGACCGTGAAGATGCATGCCGACCGCGATATGCGCTTTCAGGGCATCGATCGAGGCCGTGTAGTAGTGGTTGTTGGCGGCTTCCGTGACCGCGCGATGGAACGTGAAGTCGGCGTCAGTGCGATGAAGCTGGTGGCTGGTCGCCTCACGGAGATCGGCGAGAGCAGCTGCAATCTTCTGAATCGCCGCCTCGTCGCGGCGCTTGGCAGCAAAATAGGCGGCAGCAGGCTCGATCGTCAGGCGAAACTCGTAGCAGCGCTGAATATCGGCGATCGTCTTGACCGGCGAATAGGAAAGCTGCGTCGTCGGCGAGCCATGAGCGCTGACGAAGGTGCCGGCACCTTGCCTGGCGTAGACGATGCCCTGATCGCGCAAGCGTGCCAACGCGTCGCGCACGATGGGGCGCGAGACGCCAAGCATCGATGCAAGCTCGTGCTCACCGGGAAGTCGTGAATCCGGCGGATAGTTTCCCGAGCGAATGCGCTCTTGCAACTGATCGAACACCCGATCGACCAGCTTGACGGCCTTACCGCGCTCCGGCTTTGTCGCAGGCGCCGCTTGCGCATTCGCCGATACACCGTTTGCTTCGTCCACCTTCATTCTCCCCGTCGGCATTGTCCTATGCCGCCTGATTCTGTGCAATCAGTCTTATCAAACTATCAGAATTACCGAAGCCCCCGGACTTCACTGCGCAGCGGAAACGCAGGCCATCGGCGGTTGCGACGTCAAACCACGGAATGCCCGCCTCGATTTCGCCCTGCGGCCTCAGGATCCGAATTCCGAGCTCGCGAAAAACTGCCAGCGCCGTATCGCCACCGCCAACCATCAGCATCTCCGGGCGCGTCGCATCTATGATCGACTTTACGCCTTTCGCGAACCGGTCGGCAACTGCCGCGGTCTCGCCCGTGACTTTGCCTGTACAGCGCAGAAGCACCGGCAGGCCTAACGATTGTTCGTCCGGTAGCACTCCCGCGGGAGCATCAATGGCCGAGGTCAGGACACCGGAAGCCTCCAGCTTGGTCATTTGTGCGGCCGTGATCGGGTCGCGGGAGCCGACGGCGAAAACTGTCCGATTTAATGCCGCAAAGGGTCGGCCTGCTTTGTTGGCCCTGCCGATCTTGCGAGCAAGCGCAGCTCCGACGCCGCGCGCGCCAACGACAAGTGTGATCTTCCAGTCGTGCTTGCCGATCAGCCGGTCGAGATCGCTATCACTCTCGGCGTCGCAAACGAGGACCTGGCTGTCGGTTGTCTTGAAGAGATCGGCAATCGGTACGGGCTCGTTGACGCCACGGCCGACGACATGGCCGTTGCGGGTCAAGCGCTCTTGATCGGGGATGGCTGGTGCCACGACGATTGCCTCGTGGCCGAAGATGGCGGCAATAGCTGCGCTTTCTGCTGCAACATTCCCCTTGAGACGGGAGTCTATCTTTTTCAGAACGATCTGAGGCGAGGCGGCAAGAAGGGCCTTCGCCGCAGCGCTGACCCTTCCTGCCGCTTCCTCCTCCGGGAGAGCTCTTGAGGCCGTGTTGACCACGACGACCTCGCAACCGGTCACAAGCGCATCCGATATGGCTTCGACCTCGATCGCGACAGCGACGGAAAGCCCGGCATCGACAAAGGGGGTTCCCGTGTCGAGTGCGCCGGTCAGATCGTCAGCGATGATCGCGACCTTCAACGTCATGTGGTTTGTCCTGTGTTGACCGCGTGGCAGGCGACGAGATGGCCGGGCTTGGCTGCCTTCCATTCCGGAACCGCCCTGCTGCAAACCTCCATGGCGATTGGGCATCGCGTATGGAAGCGGCAGCCGGTCGGTGGATTGAGCGGACTTGGCACGTCACCCTGCAGGATCTGGCGCTTGCGGCTGCGCTCCAGCGCCGGATCGGTGTCCGGAACGGCCGACAGCAGCGCCTTGGTGTAGGGATGCAGCGGGTTGTCGAACAGCTCCTCGCGGGTCGCAAGCTCCGCCAGACGGCCGAGATACATCACGCCGACACGGGTGCTGATATGGCGAACGACGGCCAGATCGTGGGCGATGAACAGGTAGGTCAGGCCATATTTTTCCTGCAGGTCGAGCAAAAGGTTGATGATCTGCGCCTGAATGGAGACGTCGAGTGCGGAGATCGCTTCGTCGCAGACGATGAACTTGGGCTGGCAGGCGAGCGCGCGGGCGATGACGACACGCTGCCGTTGGCCGCCGGAAAGCTCGTGCGGATAGCGCTGGGCAAAGCGGGTCGACAGGCCGACGTCGGTCAGCAGTGTCGCGACCCTGTCCTTCAGTTCCGCCTTGGTGCAGAGCTTGTGGAACAGGATCGGCTCTCCAATCGCCTCACCGATCGTCATGCGCGGGTTGAGTGTCGAATAGGGATCCTGGAAGACGATCTGCAGGTCGCGGCGGAAGGGCCGCATCTGCTTCTCGTCCAGCGTTGCCAGATCCTGGCCCTTGTAGACGACCTTGCCGCTGGTTGCCTTGTAGAGGTTGAGGATGGTGAAGCCGGTCGTCGACTTGCCGCAGCCGGATTCCCCGACGAGGCTCAGCGTCTCGCCTTCCATGATATCGAGATTGACGTTGTCGAGCGCATAGACCGTCGCCGAGCGTTCGCCGAAGGCGCCGAGCTTGACGTGGAAATGCTTGACGAGGTTCTCGACCCTGAGCAGCGGTTGGGCACCCATCACGCAGCCTCCTGCATTTTCTGGACGACAAAACAGGCGGCCCGGTGATTTCCGGCGCCGGCCAGCGGCTCGAGCTTCGGTACGCGCTCGTGGCAAATTGCTTCCGCCAGCGGACAACGCGGCGCAAAGGGGCAGCCCTTCGGCCGGCGACCCGGTTCGGGCGGTGTCCCGCCGATCGAGCTCAGCCGGCTTGCCGGTGCATCCGACAGCTTCGGGATCGAGGCCAAGAGACCGCGCGTGTAGGGATGGCTCGGGCGAGCGTAGAGTTCATCGACCGGCGCATCCTCGACAACGGTGCCAGCGTAAAGCACGGCGACGCGATCGACGAGACCGGCGATCAGCGCCAGGTCATGAGTGATCCACACCACCGACATGCCGAGCTTGGCGCGCAGATCCTTCACGAGATCGACGATCTGGGCCTGGATGGTGACGTCGAGCGCCGTCGTCGGTTCGTCGGCGATCAGGAGCTTCGGATTGCAGGCAAGGCCAATGGCGATCATGACGCGCTGGCGCATACCGCCAGACAGTTCGTGCGGATAGGCCTGCAGCCGCTCTTGCGGACCGGGAATGCCGACGAGACGCAGCAGTTCGACGGCACGTGCGCGGGCCTGCGCCTTGCTCATCCTGCGATGATAGATCAGTGGCTCGCAGATCTGGTCGCCGACCCGCATGACCGGGTTTAGCGAGGTCATCGGATCCTGGAAGACGAACCCGATATCACCGCCGCGCACCTTGCGTAGTTCCCTGTTCGACATCTTCTGCAAGTCATTGCCGTCGAAGCTGGCCGAGCCTTTGCTGACCTTGATCTTGTTGGGCAGGAGCCGCATCAGGCTCAGCATCGTCAGACTCTTGCCACAGCCGGACTCGCCGACGACGCCGAGCGTCTCGCCCTTATTGACATGAAGGTCGATCCCGTCGACGACAACGGCAGGGCCGTTGCGTCCGTCGATTTCGACGGTGAGGCCGCGGACATCGAGCAGTCGTTCACTGGATTTGGTCGTGTTCATCACTTGCTGCCCCGCGGATTGAGTGCGTCGTTGAGGCCATCGCCGAGGAAGCTGAAGGCAACCGAGGCAAGGCCGAGAACGGCTGCCGGTGCGGCGAGGAGATGGGGGTAATGCTGCCAGACGCGTAGACCGTCCGAAATCATGTTGCCCCAGCTCGGAGTCGGCGGATTGACGCCGACGCCGAGGAAGCTGAAGGCGCTTTCTAGAACCATCGCGGTGCCGAGACCAGCGCTGACGGAAACGATCAGCGGTCCAAGCGCGTTCGGTACCACGTAACGCTTCATGATGACCCAGTTGGACAGGCCGAGAGCCTGGGCCGCGGTGATATAGGGGCGGCTGCGGATCGACAGCACCTGGGCGCGCACCAAGCGCGCATACGGCGGCCAGGAGATAAGCGCCATCGAGCCGAAGACCAGGAAGAAATCCACCCATATCGTCTGGCGATAGAATGGATTGAGGGTTGCCATATACTGGGCCTCCATCCATTTCGCGATCGGTGTCTTCAGGGACGCATTGATAACGACAACGAGCAGCAGGTTCGGCACCGACATGGTCACATCCGTCAGCCACATGATGGCGCTGTCAAATGGATTGCCGAAGAAACCGGCAATGGCTCCAAGCACGAGACCGATCGCAACGGCGATCAAGGTCACGACGATCGCAACCAGGAAAGCCGTGCGCGTGCCGAAGACGACGCGGCTGAAGACGTCGCGGCCGAGATCGTCCGTGCCGAAAAGATGGTGCAGCGAGGGAACGGCGTTTCGCGCCTGCAGATCCTGGCTCAGATAATCGTAAGGCGCCAGGTACGGACCAAAGATCGCGGTGAAGCCGAGGGTCAGGACGACAATCAAGCCGAACAGGGCAAGCTTGTTGCGCTTCAGGCGATGCCAGGCGTCGCGCCACAGGTTGACCGGGGGTTCTTCCTGGGTGGCTTCGATCGTGGAGAGAGGGACGGCGGACATGGTCAGCGGCTCCTTCTTGCATCATTGGCGCGCGGATCAAGCAGCGGATAGAGCACGTCGACCAAGAGGTTCGAGGCCATGACCAGGAAGGATCCGATCAGCGTGATTGCCAGAATGACGGGATAGTCCGAGTTGGTCAGCGCCTGAACGGTGAGGCGTCCGAGGCCTGGCAGACCGAAAACGAGTTCGACAAAGATCGCGCCGTTGACGATGGTAATCATGATCAGGCCGAGCTGGGTCACGACAGGCGTCAACACCGGGCGTAGAATGTGGCGCAGAGCCACCACGATTTCCGGAACGCCCTTGGCGCGGGCAGTGCGTACAAAGTCCTCCGAGAGAACCTCGATGACCGCCGCACGCGTCTGGCGCACGATGAGCGCGATCGGCTGGAACGACAGCACGATCAGCGGCAAGATGATACGTACGTCAAAGACGCCGCCCCAGCCGTAGGGCACCTTGATCATCGGCAACAGCACGATCAGGGCGACCATGAGCAGCGGACCAGCGACGTAGGCCGGGATCGCCCACAGGAAGAGCGCGCTGCCAAGGATCGTGTAATCGAGCCTCGTGTTCTGGTTCAGCGCTGCGATCATGCCGAGCGGAATGGCGACGACGGCGGTCAAGATGATGGAACCGAGCGCCAGTTGGAAGGACACCGGCGCAGCAGCCGAAACCATGGCCCAGACCGACCGGCCCGAGGTCAGCGAGTTGCCGAATTGGCCATGCAGCAGGTTCCAGATATAAAGGCCGAACTGCACGATGAACGGCTTATTCAGGCCGGCGCTTTCGCGGATCGCTTCGATGCGCTCGGGATTATAGGCAACGTCGCCGGGTGCGCGCAGAAAGATCAGCTTGATCGGATCGCCGGCGCCGTAGAAGGCCAGCGCATACACGGCCAGCATGACTATCAGGACGGACGGAATCCAGATGGCAAACCGGGTTAGCACGTAGCGTAACAAGGTTACCTCCCACCTGTTGTCGGCATGGCTCCGTATTCGGGTCGTCCCCGCAGAGATGCCGTCTCCTCTTGAAACTTGCGCGAAGGCCTTGCGGTCTTCGCGCGGTTTTGCCAAATGCCCGGAGGCTATTTTCGGACGGCGGCTCAGCCGACCGAGATGTCCCAGGGCGCCACGACCTGCCAGTCGAGGTTCTTTTCCATGCCCTTGACCTCCTTGGTGGCCCAGCGCGACATCGCCTGAGAATACCACGGAATGAAGGCCCAATCGTCGCGGAATGCCTTCTGGGCATCCTGCGCTAGCTTGATGCGCTGCGGGTCGTCAGCCGGCTTCGTGGCCGCTTCGGCAAGGGCGGCATCAACCTTGTCGTTCTTGTATCCGCCAAGCTTGTTTTGTGCATTCGACGAGGTCGAGGCGATGCAGCCGGCGAGATAGGAGGCGGCGTCAGGTACGCGTGTGCCAACGTCATCGCGGAAGATCTGGACCGCGTTCTGGTCAGGACCGGCATAGGAGTCCTGCTGCGGCTTCATGTCGACGGCGGTGATGCCGAGGTTCTGGCGCCACTGTTCGGCGATGAACTGGGCTGCGGCTTCGATGGCCGGGGCCGAGATGCCGACAAAGAGGATCTTCGGCAGGCGCTCGGGACCACCGTAGCTGGATTCGGCAAGCAACTTCTTGGCCGCTGCCGGATCGTAGGGGTAGGGCTCGAAGCCGGAATTGTCGGCGCCGGGGACGGAATTGAGAATCTGATCAGCCTTCTTGTGCGGTCCATCCGGATAGGATGCCTTGAACAGGCCGTCGCGATCGATCGCCATGATCAGCGCCTGGCGAACCTTCGGATCGTCCATCGGAGCGCGGCTGATGTTGAACCAGAAGTGCTGGCTGGTCGGGATCAGCGGGCCGGAGGAGAATTCGGGACCGAGATCCTGGATGATGGTGGAGGTCACAAGCTCGGTGTGGGCGTTGAACTCGCCCGAGTTGATCAGCGAGGTCGCAGTGACGTTGTCTTCCACCGATGTGATCTCGATACGGGCGAGCTTCGGCTTCGGCCCGAAAAAGTTCTCGTTCGGCTCGAATACCAACTTGCCGGCATCGATATCGAGGCTGGTCAGCTTGAACGGGCCGGAGAACACCGGGCTGCTGTCGGGCTTGTACCAATCGGCGACTTCCTCGCCATCGCTGCCGCGCGACTGCGCTGCCTTGGTGATCGGAGCGATATGGTTGGCAAGGCGCATGAAGAAGATTGGATCGACATCCGTCAGGGTCACGACAACAGTGCCCTCATCAGGCGTAGCAACGCCCGTCAGTTCGTCGCCCGAGCCGCCGCTGATTTCCTTGTAACCCTGAACCTTGCTCAGCACCTGATCGGCGCGCAGGCTCTTGGTGTTCGGCATGGACGCGACTTCCCATGAGCCCTTGACGTCGGCCGAGGTGATCTTGCTGCCATCGGAGAAGACGGCCTTCGGATCGATCTTGAAGGTCCAGACCTTGTTGTCGGAGGATTCCCAGCTGGTGAAGACATATGGCTTGATCTTGCCTTCGCTGTCGAAATACATCGGCGAAGCCCACCAGATCGAGTTCCAGCGGAAAGGACGTCCGCCGCCACGCAGCGGCGACCAGTCCTGGTCGAACGCCGGATGCGCGGCCTTGAGAACCTGTCCTTCATCGGCGAACACGATACGGGCGTTCATCCCGAATACGGTGAGGCCGACACCGGCAGCGAGGCCGAGCTTCAATGCCTCGCGGCGCGACATCTGCGTTCCCTGCGCAGATTTTTCTTCATTGCGATCAGTCATGTTGTCCTCCCATGGCAAAATTGATGGCGTCTCCACTTTCCACTCTATCCCGAAAGTGCGTCACGACATGGCGCAGACACTCGCTCGATAATGTAAATATGTCAACAGAAATTAATCTATGTGTTGGTTTTGGAAAATTCTGAAATATTTTTATCAATATTTTCCGTAGCTTAAAAAATGAAGTGGCTACTGCCTCGTATTGTCATATTGACAACACCTCTTGTGGAGACGAAGAAAACCGCATCTCGCGGGCCTGGATTCCCGCCTTTGCCGCCAGCTATGCGGCGTTCATCCGAGGAGGACGATATGAGCGATCACAAGATTACAGGCGTATTCAGCGCGGCCGCAACGCCGCTCAATGCGGATAACAGCCCGGACCTTGGCCTGTTCACCGAGCACTGCCGGCGTCTGCTGCAGGAAGGTTGCCACGGTGTCGCCTTGCTTGGCACGACGGGCGAAGCAAATTCCTTTTCCTCCGGCGAGCGCCGGGCGATTCTAGAGGCGGCGCTCAAGGCAGGTGTGCCGGCTGACAAGCTGCTCCCCGGAACCGGCGTTGTCGCCATTCCGGAAACGGTGGAGCTGACCAAGCACGCTCTGTCCCTCGGCGTGACGAAGGTCGTGATGCTGCCGCCCTTCTACTACAAGGGCGTATCCGACGACGGGCTATTTGCCGCCTACTCGCAAGTTCTCGAAAAGGTCGCCGACAACCGGCTGCAGGTCGTTCTCTATCACATCCCGCAGGTCTCCGGCGTTCCGCTTTCCATTCCGTTGATCGGCAGGTTGATCGAAGCCTTCCCCGACACGGTGGTAGGAATCAAGGAATCTGCAGGAGATTTCAACAACATGCAGGCAATCATCGCGGCTTATCCGGGCTTCTCCGTGTTGGCGGGCGCCGATCCGCTGCTCCTGCCACTGTTGAAGGCGGGAGGTGCGGGCTGCATCACGGCAACCTCCAATCTCGTCGCGGACTCGCTGCGCACCGTTTACGAAAAGGTGCACGACGAGGCGCACGCTGGCGAGGTCGAGGCCGCTCAGGTTCGCATCAATGTCTACCGAACCCTCTCCAATTCCTACGTGCAAATCCCGACGATCAAGGCCATGGTCGGCCTCAAGACCGGCAATGCTGCTTGGAAGCGCACGCGCGCACCGCTGATGCCGATCAGCGATGCCGACCATGCCGCACTTTCCCAAGCCTACGCCAAGCTGCCGCAAGGAGCGCGACCGTGAGCTTTACAGGTTTGCCACCCGAGGCTGTGCCGGCGCTGATGACCGGCGAGGTCGTTGAGAATGCAAGCGAGAATGGGCGCGCAGATGCCTACCTTCCCTCTCCGTGCATCCAGAACCACGCAGCCAATCTCGCCTTTTTGCCCGAGGGCACGCTGACCTGCGTCTGGTTCGGCGGCACGATGGAGGGGATGGGCGACATTTCCATTTACATGTCGCGGCTCGCCCCTGGAGCAACGCGTTGGTCGCAGCCGGAGAAAATGTCCGACGATCCGGCGAAATCAGAGCAAAATCCCCTGATTTTCAATGCGCCAGACGGAAAGGTCTGGCTGCTTTACACCTCGCAGACCTCGGGCAATCAGGATGGCTCTGTTGTCAAATGCCGGATCTCGGGCGACGGCGGTAAAACGTTCGGAGGGGTGCGCGTTCTCTGTGATATCCCGGGCACGTTTGTGCGCCAGCCGATCCTCGTCAACAGAAGCGGTATCTGGCTCCTGCCGATCTTTCGCTGCATCGGTTTGCCCGGCGAGCGCTGGACAGGCGACGTGGATACGGCAGGCGTGCTGATCTCGCGCGATCAGGGCAAGAGTTGGGCCCTCACTGAGGTCCCAGATAGCGTTGGGGCGGTTCACATGAACATCGTGCCGCTCGACGGCGACAACCTTGTCTCCTTCTACCGCAACCGTTTCTCTGAATCGGTTCTGTCCAGCCGCTCGAGCGATGGCGGTGAGCGTTGGAGCGCGCCTCAGCCCATCGATCTGCCGAACAACAACTCGTCGATCCAGGCGACAAGACTAAAAAACGACGTGATCGCGATGGTTTACAACCATTCCAATGCCTCGATGTCGGATGCCCGGCGCCAGTCCCTTTACGACGAGATCGACGGTGACGAGGATATCAAGGTGGCGCCGGCGCCGACGATCGAGCGCCGTAAGGCAGTCTGGGGCGTGCCTCGCGCGCCACTCAGCCTCGCCTTCTCCAGTGATGGCGGCGCCAGTTTCCCCCGCCGCATCGACCTCGATACCGGCGATGGATATTGCCTCAGCAACAACTCGAAGGACTCGGTCAATCGCGAGTTTTCCTACCCTTCGATCGTCCAGGGGGCCGATGGTGCCGTGCACATCGCCTACACCTACTACCGCCGAACCATAAAATACGTCCGGCTTTCGGCTAACGCGATTGCGTGACGCCTTCATAGGTCGTCAGTTGTGAACATTCTAGAGCCGGCGCGGCGCTCAGAAGAGGCGGTTGCGTCGGCTTTAAACAACTGTTTTGACAACTTCATATCGCTTTCCTGACAATGGAGGCGCCAGCCTGATATCACGATGGTCAGACGACCGTGCCTACTATTTTAGCGTTTAATATCAAATATATGACCGAGTATTTGGCCTTGCTCTATGCGCG
Source organism: Rhizobium favelukesii (assembly GCF_000577275.2). NCBI lineage: Bacteria > Pseudomonadati > Pseudomonadota > Alphaproteobacteria > Hyphomicrobiales > Rhizobiaceae > Rhizobium > Rhizobium favelukesii. The sequence goes on along the minus strand of NZ_HG916852.1, from coordinate 3,992,716 downwards.
GCACGATCAGCCGAAACGCAATTTTTTCCCATGTGGGTGATGTCGCTGCTTGCCAAAGGTGGCGGCATTGTATAACAAATTTACATCTTAGTGGCCGAGATGCCGCAGCATTTGCAGGGAGGAGTCGTCCAGTGGTCAGCTTGGATTCGCCTATAACAATCGTCCGACCACACCTGATCGAGTTCGGCATCGGCACGGCGGAGCGCCTCGGCAAGTGGGCGAGCGAGAAAGGCTATGTCAGAATCCTCGTCATTTCCGACGCCTTCAACGCAACGCGCGTCGATGCGCTGGCGCTCAAGGGTGAAATCACGGTGTTTGCCGATGTAACGCCCGAGCCGGATACGGCCAATCTCGACAAGGTGTTGGGGGCGGCAAACGCGGCGGATGCCCAGCTTGTCGTCGGCTTCGGCGGCGGCAGTGCCATGGATCTTGCGAAACTTGCCGCCGTCCTTTCCGGTTCGTCGCAGACGCTGCATGAAGTTGTCGGACCGAACAAGGTCAAGAGGCCGCGCCGCGTTGCGCTGGCGCAGGTGCCGACGACGTCCGGCACCGGCAGCGAGGCGGGCATCCGAGCCCTCGTCACCGATCCGAAGACGATGGCCAAGCTTGCCGTCGAGAGCATGCATATGTTGGCCGATATCGCGGTCGTCGATCCGGCGCTGACCTTCAGCGTGCCTGCGCGCACGACCGCAGCGACGGGTGTCGATGCCATGGCGCATTGTGTCGAGGCGTTCACCAATCGCAAGGCGCATCCCATGGTCGACCTCTACGCAATCGAGGGTACACGGTTGGTCGGAAAATATCTGGCCCGCGCCGTCAAGGATGGGTCCGACGCTGAAGCGCGCGCCGGCCTGTCACTCGCCTCCCTCTATGGCGGTTTCTGTCTCGGCCCGGTCAACACCGCTGGCGGCCACGCGCTCGCCTATCCGCTTGGGACTCGCTGGCATGTGGCGCATGGTGCGGCAAACGCGCTGATCTTCCCGCATGTCCTCGCATTCAACACGCCGGCGGTGCCTGAAAAGACTAGTGCCGTCATGGCAGCGCTTGGCCGCAAGACTTCGGACAATATCGAATCTGTATTCGATGCCGCCTATTCCTTCTGCGCCGAACTCGGGATTGAAATGAAGCTCTCCGGTCTCGGCGTGCCGGAAGGCGATCTGGATGCAATGGCTGATGATGCCTTTGCCATCCGTCGTCTGCTCGACAATAATCCGCGCGACCTGTCGCGCGCCGATATCCGCTCGATCTATGAAGCCGCCTTTTAAAGTGCGCTTTGCCAAAGAGGACCGTGAGTGATGGACAGGAATGCGAAAGTCGCCGTGACGCTCGGCGATCCGGCAGGCGTCGGCCCCGAGGTGATCGTCAAGGCGCTGGCCACGATGCCGGAGCAGGAGCGGCGCGATTTCGTCATCGTCGGCAATACCGAGGCGCTGGAGCGCGCCAATCGCGCTGCGGCAACCGGACTTTCCTTTGCGCCGGCAGATACGGCCGGCGCCGGCAAAATCGCGGTCGACGAAGTGGAGCTTGGCGCGCCGCTGCCTGAGATCGGTAAGGTCAGCCCGGTCGCGGGCGATGCCTCGGTGCGCTACATCAGTCGCGCCGTCGATCTTGCGACGTCCGGCGATGCCGATGTCATCGTCACGGCTCCGATCAACAAGGAAGCGATGAACCTTGCCGGTCACCACTATGATGGCCATACCGGCCTTCTGGCGCACCTGACGGGTTCGAAGAGTTCCTTTATGCTGCTCGCCTCCGAGCGGCTGAATACCATCCACGTTTCCACTCATATCTCGCTCAAAGGGGCGATCGAGCGCGCCAGGACCGAGCGTGTCCTAGCGACGATTGAGGCAGGCCACAATCACTTCATGCGCCTTGGCAAGAAGGCGCGCATCGCGGTCGCCGGCCTCAATCCGCATTGCGGCGAAAACGGTCTGTTTGGTACCGAGGATACCGAATTCCTGGCGCCGGCCGTCGAACTGGCGCGGGCGAAGGGCATCGATGTCGTGGGGCCGATCTCGGCCGATACCGTGTTTGCGCGTGCCTATAACGGCGCCTTCGATCTCGTCATTGCGCAGTATCACGACCAGGGCCACATCCCGATCAAGCTCATCGCCTTCGACACGGCGGTCAACGTCTCGCTCGGCCTGCCGATCGATCGCGTGTCGGTTGACCACGGTACGGCCTTCGATATCGCCGGCACGGGCAAGGCCAACCACGTGAATATGCTTTCGGCTATCGCCTATGCGCGGCTGATGGCGCGGTCTCCGCGCCGGCAGGCGGCCTAGCGCCTCGAAAGCTATCCGCATCGTCGAGGACGCAGCATTGCGCCGCTCGATCCGCTTTGCTCTTTGAAGGAGATGGGGCGATGGAAAAGACAGTTGTCATTCTCGGTGGCGAGCTGGCGGCGGAAGGCCGTGCCCTTCTGGAAGAAGCCGGAGCAAGCGTCATCGCCACCCCTCCCTATGTCGACCGACAGGCCGTTGTCGAGATAATGAAGGCCTACAAGCCGGATGCGGTTATTGTGCGCCTGCTCGCCGATCTTCTCGGGCCGGAGGAAATGCAAGCGGGCGGAAAGCTGCGGCATATCGCCAAGCATGGCGTCGGAACAAACGACATCGATGTGAAAGCGGCCACGGCGCTCGGCATTCCGGTGTCGATGACCACAGGCAGCAACGGGCATTCGGTTGCCGAACATGCGCTTGCGCTGATCATGGCACTGGTCAAGGATCTGCCGCGCCAAGATGCGCTGATCCGGGACGGCATCTGGGACAAGAACCAGTACAGGGGACGCGAACTGCGCGGCCAGCGGCTCGGTCTTGTAGGCTTCGGCTTCATCGGTCAGACGCTTGCCAGAATGGCGGGCGCCATCGGCCTGATCGTATCGGCCTTCGATCCACATACGCCAGACAGCGCCTTTCACGATGGCGTCTGCCGCGAAACCGATCTCGATACCCTGCTTGCGAACTCCGACATCGTCAGCCTGCACTGTCCGTTGACGTCGGAGACGCAGAACCTGATCGACGCCCGCCGCATCGGGCTGATGAAGCAGGGCGCGTTCCTGATCAACACGGCGCGCGGCGAAGTCGTCGACGAGAACGCGCTGATCGCCGCCCTTGAAGAAGGGCATCTCGCCGGCGCCGGGTTGGACAGTTTCGCCGTCGAGCCGCCCGGCATCGACAATCCCTTGTTCCAGTTATCGAACACTTTGGTGACGCCGCACGTCGCCGGCGTCACGCTCGATGCGAAACGCGCCGTTTCGATCATGGCGGCCGAGAACGTGCTTGCGGCGTTTGACGGCCGGACACTTGAACCCCGCTTTCTGGCGCGCTGACCCGCCTGATGCCGGCAACCGATGGAGAGAATTATGGGCGAGACATGCGATATCCGCTACGCACCGGATACGCTGCGCCAATTCGCGCGGGCATTGTTTACTGTTGCCGGGCTTGAGGGGGAAAAGGCCACCGCTGTCGCCCACTATCTCGTCGAAGCCGATCTGATGGGGCACACGACGCATGGTCTGGCGTTGGCCGGCTGGTATCTGCAAAGTATCGCCGATGGCGTGATGAAGCGCGAAGGCATGCCTGAGGTCATATCCGACCGCGGGCCGGCCATTGCATGGCAGGGACGCCGCCTTCCCGGTGCCTGGCTGACATCGGAGGCAGTGAAGCTTGCCTGCGAGCGTGCAGAAACCTACGGCACGGCGACGATCGCGATCGCCGACAGCCATCATATCGGTTGCCTTGCCGCCTATCTCACCATTGCTACCGATCGCGGCTATATGGTCAGCATCGCAAGCTCCAGCCCATCCGGCGCGCAGGTCGCGCCATTCGGGGGCCGAAAGGGCGTCTACACGCCGAACCCGGTCGCACATGGCATCCCGACCCCCGGCGATCCGATTCTGATCGACATCAGTGCTTCGATCACGACGGTCAACATGGCGCAGCGCCTGGTTCGCGAAGGCCGGCAGTATGAGCACGAATGGCTGATGGGCGAGAATGGCGAGCCTAGCCGCGATCCGCGGGTAATCGAACGGGGCGGCACGCTCCTACCGGTCGGAGGGCTTGATCATGGCCAGAAGGGCTACGGCATGGCCCTTCACGTCGAAGCTTTCACGCAAGGGCTTGCCGGATTTGGCCGCGTTGACGGACCGAAGGGTACGAACGCTGCGGTCACTGTCCAGGTCTTCGATCCTGACGCCTTTGGTGGTCGTGATGCCTTTCTGCGGCAGACCGGCTGGCTCGCCGATGCCTGCCGCAGCAATCCGCCCCGACCGGGCGTTGCCCGTGTTCGGCTGCCGGGAGAAAACGGCCTGGCGCGCAAGCGCCGCGCCCTGACGGAAGGGGTCGCGCTGCACCCTAGCATCTCGACATCACTCGCACCCCATGCCGAACGGCTCGGGGTGGCTATGCCCTAGTTCCGAGCGCTCATCCTAGCCCGAACAAAAGCACGTGGAGAGTTCGATCGCACCGTTTCGATCGGCGCTGCGAGCCGGTAAGTGTTTACAAAGTGTAAATACTATGAGGGATGAGATGAGAAGCTTTGCAGCAGGCCTGACCGCAGCTCATTTGGAGCAAATGCTCGCGCCCTACATCGCCGACCGGCAGGTGGAAGCGTCTCGCGACGGCGCCGAGCGCCGGGATCAGCTTGACAATGCTCCCACCAAGAAAGCCGCGCAGAATGCCTGGACGTCGCCTCGAAATTAAATCCCGCTGACCACTTTTTTGGGTCCCGAGAACCGACGATATTTGTCGCGCTATAGGCTGACGCAGGATTTCTGCACGCCAAACGCCTGTGCTGCCCGCCGCATACTGCCGTGCTCAACGGCCGCGGATCGTTGCCTTTTTCGGCCTCCTGAGGAATGACTTACCCCTGAATATTCTGGGCGTCGATCCCGGCGGCTCCGGCCCTCGTTCTTCTTCGTTATGCTGGGCATGTTTGGCGTGGGGGGCTCAAATGCGTGTTGCCGGGTTGGTGCTGACTTGTTTGGCCATGATGACGACAACAGCATCGGCTGCCCGTGCCGACGGGATGACGGTCGCCGACTTCCTGGCTGAGAGCCATGTCAACCCCAAATTCCTTGCCGCCATCGGCGGCGCCGCCGACGGTGTCCGGACGATGAACGTCTACCTTGAGGTCACGCGCAAACAGCAAAAGAGCTTCTGCATTCCGCCCGATCTTGGCCTCGTCCCCGAGCAGACTCGGGAAATCGCCGAGCGCTATCTCCGCACCCATCCCGACGATGCCGCGAAACCATCCGGCCTCTACGCCCTCGTCGTCATCTATGCCTATGCCGACGCATTCCCCTGCCGCCAAGCCCGCCACCGATCGGAACGACCATGAAGCTCTTTTCTCCTTTGCCGCGACAGCCGCCATGCTCGCGTCCGTGCTGACATAGCCAGCGTCAACCCGCTGGTCAGCCTCGGCATGATCTCGCTGTTCCTGGCGATCTGCCTGGCAACGCTGGGCTGGATCTTCAAGACCGGATACCGGCTGCGTAACTGAAAAGCCTGCGCGCTACCATGTCCAGCGCAAGCCGACCTTGCCTCCGAAACTGTTGTCGTCGTTGCCGTCGAGATCGAAGGTGTAGCTGACATCGGTAAAAGACGTTGATCGCCTCGTTCGCCTTGAAAGCCGCGCCGGCCTTCAGTTCGAGTGAGGGCTCCATCGCCATCGAGGCATCAGGATCATGCCCTTGACGTTACCTCCGCGTGCAGCAGATTATGCCTCGGTCGAGGGAACCCGCCGGGAGGCAGTCTTGCTCAGTCAGCGCGTTGTTCATTTTTGTTTCGCTCACGCCTGAAGTCCGGAACCCGCCGTCGGAATTCTTCGGCAGCGCCCCTGCAACTCGCTTCGTTGTTGACGCTGGTCTCTGAAGCGGTCCGACAATCAGGACGAAAGGATGCATCATGCGCCGGTACGCCGTGGAATTCATCGGGACGTTCTTTCTTGTGTTGACAATCGGCTGCACCGGAATGGCAGCGGCACCGGGCGTCATTGCTCCGTTGGCCATAGGAAGTGTGCTGATGGTTATGATCTACGCAGGCGGCCACATCTCGGGTGCCCACTACAATCCGGCAGTCACGCTGGGGGTTTACCTGCGGGGGCGGTTTCCTGCCGCGGACGTGCTGCCTTACTGGGGCGCGCAACTGCTGGGGGCTGTCGTTGCGGCGTGGATCGTCGGCTTGGCTCTCAAAGGGGCGCCGGTTAGCCCATTCGTCGCCCCCGTATTGGGGGCGTTTCTGGCCGAGTTCCTTTTCACGTTTGCGCTGGTGTACGTCGTCTTGAACGTGGCTACGGCTGACGCAACCGACGGAAATTCCTACTTTGGTCTCGCGATCGGCTTTACCGTCCTGGCTGGCGCCTTCGCGGTGGGGCAAGTGTCGGGCGCGGCCTTCAATCCGGCCGTTGCCATCGGCGCCTCTATTCGAAATATGCTCCCGTGGTCCAGCCTGTGGCTTTACATCATTGCCGAACTGCTGGGCGGGGCCGCAGCGGCTTTCGCCTTCAAGGCGCTCAACCCAACCAGCCGGTCTGAGAATTCATAGGACGGACATCAGCGCGGCGACCGCGGAACAATGGACACCGTTCTCACACACACCATTGGCTTCCTGGGCGTAGCTTGTTCTCGTCGCGATCAGGCGCATGCGTCTCCCTATGCGTAGGCCACGTTCTTGCCGGGCAGGGTCTTGCCGTGCTGGGTTTCGAAACGGGTGCACTGACACACGACTTCATTTTTGAAGTCATGCTTCCGCCCCTACTCTTTGAAGCCGCCCTGAGTATCATGCCGCCGGTCAAAGAGGTGGGGAAGAGCGGTTGTTAAGCGGGAAACGCTCAATGGCAGGGTGAGCCTATAAACTACGGTGTCTTTGATCCGGCCGCCTTCGCGGGGCCATACCCAGGCGAGCGGACAATCAGCGTCTCAATCATAACGAGCGGATGGGCGGATGGACCGAGCTAAGGGCTCGGCTGAAGGGTAATGGCGATGGCCATGCGATGATCTGTTTCAATGAATCACTGTCGCGCCATCATCCATACTCTCCCAATGCTGCAGCACGATCCAAGCCATATCGAGGATCGCGATACCGATGGGAGGATCATGCTGCCGAATCAGCGCGATCGCGATGAGGAAGCCATTTTTCGCGAGGCCCAGCGCCCGACCCCAATGCGAGAAGTCCTCGGCTTGGTGCCAACGCATTCCACCCGCATGAACTGCGAGACTAAGACCGGGTTTGTACTAGTAGTGTTGGAATAGCTGCGCGCGACATACCTCCCTTTGAGAAACACGCGGGGCCCAAAGCACCGGGCCATCTAGCTAAACTAGCCATTCCAGAGCCACACGGCTATCCGACTTGATCTGCTCCAAGAGGCGCGTAGGGGGAGAATCTTTTATGTTTTAGCGCCAACGCCGAGACCTCAGGCCGCGCGCCGGTCGCAAAGCGATTGGTGTTAGACTTGCGAGTCGATCGGCAGAAGTTTCACGAGGTCGGCGACGAACCGCCGGCGGAACCCCGTTTCGGGCTCGTCCCGGTAGCTGACAATCTCGCCGTCCCGCACAGTCTCCCAGATGATCCCACCATTCGGATCAAGGAAGACGCGGTAGCTGCTGGCGGGTGCGACGCCGGTCGTCATGTAGGCCGTCAGCCTCTCGGCAAGCTCCGGGCTCTCGATGTAGAGGCCGGCTTCCGTGTTGATCACGGCAGATCGTGGGTCGAGGTTGAAGCTGCCGACGAACACGGCCTTGCGGTCGAAGACCATGGCCTTGGTGTGCAATGCCGCCCGCGACCGTCCCGAACGGAGCGACCAGTCACGCCGGAAGGCGTCGGTGTCCGGGCGTAGCTCGTAGAGCTCCATGCCGTTCTCGAGCAGGCGCCTGCGGGTCTTGGCATAGCACGAATGCGCGGCGAGCTGATTGTTCGAAGCGAGCGAGTTAGTCAGCACGCGCACCCGGACTTTGCGCTCGTGCAGCGCCTTGACGGTCGCCTGTGCCCCGGCGGGCAAGACGAAATAGGGCGCCTCGGCGAGCAGCTCCTCCTTCAGCTCGGCGACCCGTCCGCGAATGAAGGCGACCACGTCGTCGGCCGCCTTGCCGCGGGCGATTGCTTCCGGGTTGTCGACGATGATCCGGCCCGGCGCCCACACCAGACCGTCGCGCAGCTCGGCGCTCTGGGCAGCCAGCTCGCCGAGATCCTGGTCGATCGGGTAGGGGTAGTCAGCGGCGGCGATCTCCTGGCGCAAGCGGGTCAGGATGGCATCGAGATCGGCGACGCCGTAGGCGCGCTCGACGATGGTTGCGATCGGCACGGTCGAGGCGCTGTTCCAATATCGGTCGAACACCTCCGACAGATCGCCCACAACAGGCCCGACCGCCAGCACATCCAGATCGCGAAAATTGGCGACCGTGTTCACGCCATAGTAGTCATCGCCGATATTGCGGCCGCCAACGATTGCCGCCGACTTGTCGGCCACCATCAGCTTGTTGTGCATGCGGCGGTTGACCCGGCGGAAGTCGACAAGGAAGTCCAGCCGGGACCACCTCCGGTTCCTGGTCGGGTTGAATAGACGAATCTCGACGTTGGGGTGGGCGTCGAGGGCAGCTTTGACCTGATCGCTGGCCTTGTAATAGGGATCGTCGACGAGGAGCCGCACCCGGACCCCGCGATCGGCCGCCCTCATCACCCGGTCGACGATGATCCGGCCGGTCGTATCGCCGTCCCAGACATAGTACTGCATGTCGAGACATCGCTCGGCCAGGTCGGCCAGCGCCAAACGGGTGATGAAGGCCTCGCGCGCCTGGCTCAAGAGGCTGAAGCCGGAGAGGCCAGGATGCGCGGCGGCCGCCGGGCTGAAGAACTGGCCCAACCGGGTTAACGCGGTATGCTCGAATCCCGTCATGCCCTTCATCTCTGGTTGGTGGCGGCGGCGCCTAGTCCTCTTAGAGAAGCTTCATGATCTCAGCCTTCATCGTGCTTTGTCGGCTCTGGAGCCGAGAAGCTGGTTGATGTAGCCCACGTCGTCCTCCCGGACGACTGCCGACGTGTCGATCCTGAGATCGGTCAACTTTTGCGCCGTGTAGTGGTCGAGTTGGATCTGCACGAAAAACGGCGCGCCCAGTTTGAGCGCTTGGGAAAAGACGCCAATGGACAGTGAGCGTCACATGATTTCCCTCGTTGAAACGATAACACGGTTCACATGCAATGTCGTCTCTTCCGCTCATCTAGAACCGTTCCCGTTTCCACGGCGTGCCTATTGCGCGTATTGTTTGCGTACATTAGTTCCGGCGCGACGAGGGTGTTTCGCGAGAAGCGCTCCGGATTGGATCGGGAGAGTGTCGAGCTGGCGCGATGCCTAGAGTACTTGCGTGAGGGCGATACGCTTTTGGTGACGAAGCTCGACCGTCTGGCGCGATCGACAATGGACCTCTACGGCGTCATTTCAAAGCTGGATGAGAAAGGCGTTGCCTTCAAGGTTCTGGACGTGCGGCCGTCGATACCTCAAGCCGCACGGGCAAGCTTGTCAGGGGTATCCTGGCGCTAATCGCGGAATTGAAACGGAGATTCGTGAGGAGCGGCAGATGGAAGGGATGGCGCGGGCAAAAGCTGAGGGCCGCACTGGTGGCCGGCCGAAGTCAGTCACGCCCGAAATCGCCAGCGACATATGGGCGCGACGGGCAGCCGGCCAAAGCTTCCGCTCGATCGCAAAGAGCGTTGGTTTCAGCGTGGCGATGGTCCAGAACGTTCTAGCGAGCGCGGCGGCCGAGGTCGCCTGATAGTGAGCGGTCGGCGGTATCTTTTCAAATTGCGCGCCATTCTGCCCCGTCGTCATCTTGGCGGAAACCGATGCGGACGCGGCCCCCAGGCGGCCACTAGACAAGCCGTCTCATCTGATCTGATGCCAGGCAGGGATGATAACCGGCATCTGCAAATCAAGATTCAGTTGCACTCTCCTTCCGGGCCTACATCTCGTTGGTCGCTAAAGGATGGGCGCCGTTGTGACACCCTTCGCATTCGGCTTAACCTGATGTCAAACCGCTCCGGGTTTCCACCAAACGCATTTCGCATAGAGGCTATCGAAGTCCTTTACCTTTGACCGTCGCGCTTCAATCGGATCACCGTCGCGACCAAGGTGAACCAACGAAGGCTCGCGCCTGTCTGGCATCCCGCGAGTATCAGCAACGATAGCGCGCCACCGACAAACCGTGCCGGTGCTGCCCGAGGGACGGTCGCCAAAACAAAGAAATCCGCCGAAGCGGGATAACTTACTGATATTTTTAGAGAATTTGGAGCGGGCGAAGGGATTTGAACCCTCGACCCCAACCTTGGCAAGGTTGTGCTCTACCCCTGAGCTACACCCGCTCAATCCGCATCGGTCCGGGGTAGTTGTGAGGACCGTGGGCGCCACCTTGCGGCGACGGGCGCTATATCGCCCAAACGATTTTCAAATGCAACAGGGAAATGACGGAAACTCGAAGAAAAATTCTCGAACCTCGCTTGAAGTCATCGGAAGTGCCGCAAATGCAGGGCAAAGCGTCGACTCCGAGCGTTGCAAAAGACGGTGGCGGGACGTAATCAGACACCCTATCGCTCTCCTGACCGCATGGATTTTATGATGACCGACGCGACGCCGAAGACCAGAGATGACCTTTTTGCCTTTCTTGACGGCCTGGATATCAAGCACTGCACCAAGGATCACGCGCCCGTCTTCACGGTCGCCGAATCGGTCGCGCTGCGTGACGAGATCCCCGGCGGCCACACAAAGAACCTCTTCGTCAAAGACAAGAAGGATCAATTCTTCCTGCTGACGGTGGAAGAGAACGCGACTGTGGATCTGAAGACGGTGCATACACTAATCGGCGCCGCCAGCAAGGTGTCGTTCGGAAAGCCGGAAAAGCTGATGGAGTATCTTGGCGTCGTTCCCGGTGCGGTCACGGCGTTTGGAGCGATCAACGATACGGGCGGAAACGTAACGTTCGTTCTCGATGTCGATCTGATGGAAGATGAGACCATCAATTGTCATCCGTTGTCCAATGATGCCACGACATCGATCGCAAGCAGCGATCTCATTCGCTTTATGGAAGCGACAGGGCACAAGCCGCTTGTCTTGAAAGTGACGTCCTGACATACGATTTTAGCGCTAGAAAAGCCGGCTGACCGGCGCGGCGGGAGATATCCATGAGCGGCAACGACAATCCTTACAACAATTCCTTTGGCCAGATGACGGCTACGGCAAACTACGGGGCAGCACCGGCCCCGGGCGCGGGCGGCTATATCAAGGATACGACGACTGCGGGTTTTGCGAAGGATGTCATCGAGGAATCACGCAACCAGCCGGTTCTCGTGGATTTCTGGGCGCCTTGGTGCGGTCCTTGCAAGCAACTGACGCCGGTGCTCGAAAAGGTCGTCAACGAAGCGCAAGGGCGCGTCAAACTGGTCAAGATGAACATCGATGACCATCCCTCGATCGCAGGCCAGCTCGGCATCCAGTCGATTCCGGCCGTGATCGCCTTTGTCGGCGGTCGTCCTGCCGATGGCTTCATGGGTGCTGTGCCGGAAAGCCAGATTCATCAGTTCATCGACCGCATCGCTGGTCCGGCCGGCGCCGATCAGGCGGCCGAAATCGAGGCTGTCCTGAAGGAGGCTGACGAACTGCTGGCATCCGGCGATACCAACGGTGCCGCACAGCTTTACGGCGCCGTCATGCAGGCCGAACCCGAAAATGCCAAGGCATTGGCGGGAATGGCGGAGTGCATGATTGCGGCAAACCAGTACGAGCGCGCGCGCGAGGCGCTGGCCGAACTGCCGGAGGAAATGGCGAAGGACCCGGCGATCCAGGCCGTATCGAAGAAGCTCGACCAGATCGAGGAAGCGCGCAAGCTCGGTGACCCCGTTGCCCTGGAGCAGGAGTTGGCGCGAAATCCCGATGATCACGAAGCCCGGCTGAAACTTGCTAAGATCCGCAACGTTGAGGGTCGGCGCGAGGAATCGGCAGAGCATCTGCTCTATATCATGCGCAAGGACCGGGCTTTCGACGACGATGGTGCTCGCCGCCAGCTGCTGCAGTTCTTCGACGTCTGGGGTTTCAAGGATTCTGCCACGGTTTCGGCGCGGCGCAAGCTTTCCGCGATGCTGTTTTCGTAATCCGTCCTCTAAGTTTCGATCAGCGCCCTTGCGTTTTTGGAGCCGGGCCCCACATTTCCGTTTGTGCGGGCGCATCGTGTCGCGCTTGCCGGTGACGCAGGACCAGTCTCTATGCAAGTGGGGAATGCACGATATCTGAAACCCGGTGATCTGCCCGATACGATCGCGGTCTTTCCGCTTGGCGGCGCGCTGCTGCTGCCCACCGGCCAGTTGCCCCTCAATATTTTCGAGCCGCGCTATCTTGCGATGTTCGATGCCGCCTTGTCAGGCAATCGGCTAATCGGCATCGTTCAGCCGGCCCTGGGCGACCAGGAAGGGCCAGGCGAGGCTCATCTGGCCCCGGTTGGCTGCCTTGGGCGCATTACCTCGTTCGCCGAGACGGGTGATGGTCGCTACATCGTTTCCCTCACGGGGATCTGCCGTTTTCGCCTGCTGGAGGAACGGGAGACACATCATCCGTTCCGGACTTTTCGCATCGCCCCCTTCATTGCCGATCTTTCCGCGCGCGACGAGGAGGATGCCGTTGATCGTGCCGCGCTTCTAGCCGCCTTCAAAGCCTATCTCGACGCAAACAAGCTCGAGGCCGATTGGGAAAGCGTCGAGCGCGCCAGCAATCTGACCTTGGTCAATTCGCTCGCGATGATGTCGCCCTTCGGACCGGCCGAGAAGCAAGCCCTTCTGGAGGCGCCCGATCTAAAGACGCGGGCCGAAACACTGATCGCGATCACGGAGATCGTGCTGGCGCGTGTCTTCGGTGACTCGGACACGGTTCTGCAGTAGGTTCGTCTTATGGATGAAAAGCTAAGCCGCGTTGACCCGAAGCTTCTGGAATTGCTGGTATGCCCCCTGACCAAGGGGCGGCTTACCTACGACAAGGAGCACAATGAACTCGTGTCGGAGAAGGCGCGCCTAGCCTATCCGATCCGTGATGGCATTCCGATCATGCTGGTCTCAGAGGCGCGCGGGCTGGACGACTGACTAAATTGTCTGCCCTGCTAGCAGGCGGGGATTGTCCCTGGCGGTGGTGCCGGCAGCCTGTCCGATGAAGAATGATTTGAGGCCGGGGAGGCGATCGACGATACCCAGGCCGAAATCGCGGGCGACGCGCAGTGGTGCCATATCGTTCGAAAAGAGCCGGTTCAGCACGTCCGTTGTGACGCCCATGCGGAAGGTGTCGAAGCGACGCCATGCCTGATAGCGCTCGAGGATATTGATTGAACCGATATCCAGGCCGAGCCGGTCGGCTTCGACGATGGTCTCGGCAAGCGCGGCAACATCCTTGAAACCGAGATTCAGGCCCTGGCCGGAAATCGGGTGAATGCCGTGCGCAGCGTCGCCGGCGAGTGCGACACGCGGCGCCACGAAAGCCCTTGCAAGCGTCAACCCGAGCGGGAAGGCCCGCTTCTCGCCGACAACCCTCAAGATACCGAGCTTGTGACCGAAGCGGCGCTCCAGCTCTTCCTCAAAGATGAGATCGTCGGATGTGACGAGACGGTTGGCCTCCGACGTCGGCTCCGTCCAGACAAGCGAGGAGCGGTTCCCTTTCAGCGGCAGGATGGCAAAAGGTCCAGACGGAAGGAAATGCTCTTCCGCACAACCATGATGCGGACGCTCATGCTCGACCGTCGTGACGATCCCCGACTGGCCGTAGTCCCAAGAGACTGTCTTGATGCCGGCCAGATCCCGTAGGTGTGAGCGGACGCCGTCGCAGGCGACGACGAGCCGGGCGTCCAGCACGCTGCCATCCGAGGCCGTGACCGTTGCATGCGTATCGGCAATGGAAAGCCCGGTCGCGCTGAAGCCGTGACGAATTTCGATGCCAAGCCGGTCACATGCTCCGCGGAGTGCCCCGACCAATGCGACATTTGAAATCATGTGCGCGAAAGGCCGTCCATCCTCCACTTCGCCATCGAAAGTCAGGAAGACCGGGCGCACGGGATCGGATGTCTTCGAATCGGTAACGATCATCTTGATGATCGGCTGCGCTTCGGGCTCGATCTCGTCCCAGATGCCGAAAACCTCAAGCATCCTGGTCGCGGCGGCGATAATCGCCGAGGCGCGCATGTCCTTCTGCCATACGCCAGCAGGCGCTGCTTCGACGACCGCGATATCGAGGTGAGGCGCCGCCTGCTTGACTGCCACGGCAGCGGAAAGCCCGACATAACCCGCGCCTACAACTAGCATGTCCCGCATGGAGTTCCGCTCCGTTTCTTGTGAATATCGTATTGATCTATATAGATCATCGCTGCCGCACTTCCTACCGCCCGGAGCTATACAAAATGACGCGCGACACCGAAAAACCGACTGCGATGGAGACCCTGCTTTCTACGCTGGATCTTGAGCCGATCGAGGTTGACATCTTTCGTGGACGAAGCCCGCAGGTCGGCTGGCAGCGCGTTTTCGGCGGTCAGGTTATTGCGCAGGCGTTGATGGCGGCACAACGCACGGTGGAGCGCGAACGCACCGTGCACTCGTTGCACGCTTATTTCATGCGCCCCGGCGATCCCTCGGTGCCGATCGTCTATCAGGTGGAGCGGATTCGTGACGGATCGAGTTTCAATACGCGCCGGGTCGTGGCGATCCAGCACGGAAAGGCAATTTTCGCCCTATCGTCTTCGTTCCAGATCGAGGAGCCCGGTTTCGATCACCAAATCGCCATGCCTGATGTGCCCGCTCCCGAGAAGCTGCTCGATGAACAGCAGATCGCGGCTCAGTTTCTCGCCAACGCGCCGGCCCCGATTCGCAAATACTGGGAGCGCGAACGGCCGATCGAAATCCGGCCGATATCACTCACGCACTATTTCTCGGATAAGAAGCTTGATCCGGTGCAGCATGTCTGGGTTCGGGCAACGGGGCCGGTTCCCGACGATCGGTACTATCAGGCTGCCATTCTTGCCTATCTCTCCGATATGACCCTGCTCGATACCTCGCTCCATCCGCACGGAACGTCGATCTTCGACCAGACGATCCAGGTCGCCAGCCTCGATCACTCCATGTGGTTCCATCGGCCGACAAAACTCGACGATTGGCTTCTTTATACGCAGGACAGCCCCTCGGCCTCGGGCGCGAGGGGGCTGACCCGCGGTAGTCTGTTTACGAAAGACGGTCTCCTGATTGCGTCGGTGGCGCAGGAGGGACTGATTCGTAAAAGGGCAGATGAATAAATTATAGGCATATTTATTCATTTGGATATTTTATGCGCGATTATTGGGCAATCATTTGCCTGTTTATTGGCGCCAATTTATATACCTTTTATTTTTCAATGAGTTAGTTTCACCCTTCGAATCTGGCACGCCCTTTGAATGTATATCCGCGGTCGCTGTTCGGGAACGTCAGCGGCAAGGAGAGTCGGCTCCGCGCCGAGGGTAACGAAGGATGGAAAACCAGATGAAAATTGTGATGGCCATTATCAAGCCGTTCAAGCTGGATGAGGTGCGTGAAGCCCTCACGGCGATCGGCATTCAGGGCCTGACCGTGACCGAAGTGAAGGGCTACGGACGCCAGAAGGGGCATACTGAGATTTATCGCGGCACCGAATATGCGGTCAGCTTCCTGCCGAAGCTCAAGATCGAGATCGCGGTTGCCTCCGAACTCGTCGACAAGGCCGTCGAGGCTATCGCGTCCTCTGCCAAGACGGGCCAGATCGGCGATGGCAAGATCTTCGTCTATTCGATCGACCATGCCGTGCGCATCCGTACCGGCGAAACCGACACAGAAGCGCTGTAAGAGCGGCAGAGCAAGGGAGCCTCTTTCAATGTCAATTTCGAAGTTTTCTTCCACATATGCGCGGCTTGCTGCTGCGTCGGCTGCGCTGCTCGCGCCGATCGCTGCCTTCGCGCAGGATGCCGCCACGACGGCTGCGCCTGCTGCTGCCGCGGCTGCTCCTGCGATGACGGTCGACAAGGGTGACAACACCTGGATGCTGATCTCGACGGTCCTCGTCCTTTTGATGACGATCCCGGGCCTTGCCCTGTTCTACGGCGGTCTCGTTCGCGCCAAGAACATGCTCTCGGTTCTCATGCAGGTCTTCATGATCACGGCCGTGGTGATGATCATCTGGGTAACCTACGGCTATTCGCTGGCTTTTACCGATGGCGGTTCGCTCAACAGCTTCGTCGGCGGCTTCTCGAAGGCTTTCCTCGCGGGTGTCGACACGACGACCCTGTCCGAGACCTTCACGAAGGGCGTTGCCATTCCGGAGTTGACCTTCGTCTGCTTCCAGATGACCTTCGCTTGCATCACGCCGGCGCTGATCGTCGGCGCCTTTGCCGAGCGCATCAAGTTCTCCGCTGTCATGCTCTTCGTCATCCTGTGGGTCACGTTCGTCTACTTCCCGATGGCACACATGGTCTGGTTCTGGGGCGGTCCGAGCTCCTACACATCGCCATCGGGCCTGATCTTCTCCTACGGCGCGCTTGACTTCGCCGGCGGCACGGTCGTCCACATCAATGCCGGTATGGCCGGTCTCATCGGCGCCATCATGCTCGGCAAGCGTACGGGCTATAAGAAGGAAATCATGGCTCCGCATTCCATGACCCTGACCATGGTCGGTGCTTCGCTTCTCTGGGTTGGTTGGTTCGGCTTCAACGCCGGCTCCAACCTCGAAGCCAACGCCTATGCTTCGCTCGCCATGATCAACACCTTCGTTGCAACGGCTGCTGCCGCTGTGTCCTGGTGCCTCGTCGAAAACTTTGCACGCGGAAAGGCTTCGATGCTCGGTGCAGCTTCGGGTGCCGTCGCTGGTCTCGTTGCCGTCACCCCGGCAGCCGGCTTCGCCGGCCCGATGGGTTCGATCGTTCTCGGCCTCATCGTTTCGCCGGTCTGCTACTTCTTTGTCGACGTCGTGAAGAACAAGTTCAACTACGACGACAGCCTTGACGTCTTCGGCGTTCACTGCATCGGCGGTATCCTCGGCGCTATTGGCACCGGTATCCTGGTCAACCCGGCGCTTGGTGGTGCAGGCATCGTCGATTACTCGACGGCTGATTTTGCAGCCAGCTATCCGGGTACTGCGACGCAGGTTCTCGCTCAGCTGAAGGCCGTCCTGACGACGATCGTATGGTCGGGCGTCGGTTCCGCGATCCTCTACAAGATCGTTGATGTCGTCATTGGTCTGCGCGTCTCTGTTGAAGCCGAGCGCGAAGGTCTCGACCTCGCAACCCACGGCGAAGCAGCCTACCACTCCTAATCAAGGCATTGCGGCGCTTGCGGAAGCAGGCGCCGCTGAACACCCCGTCGCGGCCTGTTCATCCGAATAGACCGCTCTTGGCCCGGACCTCCACAGGTTTGGGCTTTTTTATTTTCTGGTGCAAGATGTGGGGACGGCATGGTTAATACCGCTTTAACCGTCCTCTGATTAGGTGGGGCGCAGGCACTGAGCGCAGCCGCCTGGCGATTCACACGCTCTCACGCATTGGACGGGTACACATATGGCAAGAAGCACATCGCCAGCAATGGATGGCCGGCCGGACCGTTTTTCCCTTTCGGGTTTCATGTTCCGGCAGGCGCAGACGCTTTTTGGCTTCGCGATCTTCCTGCTGCTCGCATTGGCAGTCGCAGCGCTCGCGACCTGGAACGTCGCGGACCCGAGCTATTCCTATGCGACCGGGAACGAACCGAGCAACATTCTGGGCTACAGCGGCGCCGCTTTCGCCGACATCGCCATGCAATTCTTCGGCCTTGCCAGTGTCGTCGCGCTTTTGCCGGTCGTGGCTTGGGCGCTCGCATTGATCTCAGGCCGCCGTTTCAGCCGTATTCCGGCGCGAGCCGCCGCCTGGGGCCTCGGTTCCGTGCTCTCCTCGGCCGTCATCGGTTGCTTCCCGCCGCCGCTCACCTGGCCAATCCCGAATGGCATCGGCGGCGTCATCGGCGATATGATCCTGCGGTTTCCTGCGCTGTTTGTTGGCGCCTATCCGACGGGTGCCTTCGCGACGGCGGTCGGCTGCGTGTTTGCTGTCCCGACAGTGTGGATGATGCTGTTTGCCGCCGGTATCGTCGGTCGCAGCGAGGATGAAGAGGACGAGGCAGAGGCGGAATACGCAAACACTCGCTCGAAGCTGCGTTCGGTGGGCGATGAAGACGAGGATGACGATGACGGTGGCTGGCTTGCCTTCGGTGCGCTGACGCACGCCTGGTACATGAGCCAGGCTCGGATGCGACGCCTGCTCGGCATGGGCCCCCGCAAGCGTCGGCAGAGCGATTTCGAGTCGCCTTACGATTTCAATGATGACGAGTTTGGCAAGCTGAACGAGCCGGTCCGCGCAAAGGCGCCGGTCGCGCGCGGAGAGCGCATGGAACCATCAATGGACACGCGCGCCGCCTCGCAGCGCCGTGTTGTTTCTGCGCCATCCATTTCGCTTAATGATGACGAGGATGACGACGATCTGCCGTTCGACGATATGCCGCCGCGTCCGGCCGATATCCTGCCCGATGACGACGACTGGATGATGCGTGCCCCAGCCAAGCCGACCGGGCGCGCGGAGCCGCGCGTCGTGCAGCCTGCGGCGCGGCCCAAACCCGGTGCCCGCGTCGAACACGAACAGCAGGGATCGTTCATTCGTCCCGAAGGCTTCCAGCTTCCGTCGATGCACCTGCTCGCCGAACCGAAGAATGTCGTGCGTGATTCGACGCTGTCTGCTGATGCCCTGGAACAGAATGCGCGCATGCTCGAAGGCGTGCTCGAGGATTTCGGCGTCAAGGGCGAGATTATCCATGTTCGCCCAGGTCCCGTCGTGACGCTTTACGAACTGGAACCTGCGCCGGGCATCAAATCGTCCCGCGTCATCGGCCTTGCCGACGATATCGCCCGTTCGATGAGCGCGATCGCTGCCCGCGTCGCAGTCGTGCCAGGCCGCAACGCGATCGGTATCGAACTCCCGAACTCGACGCGCGAGACCGTCTATCTGCGCGAGCTCATTGCCTCCCGCGACTTCGAAGGCTCGAAGGCGAAACTCGCCATGGCGCTCGGCAAGACCATCGGCGGCGAGGCTGTCATCGCCGACCTTGCGAAGATGCCGCACCTGCTGGTCGCCGGTACCACCGGTTCCGGCAAATCGGTCGCCATCAACACGATGATCCTGTCCCTGCTCTATCGTATGACGCCCGAGCAGTGCCGCCTGATCATGATCGATCCGAAGATGCTCGAATTGTCGGTCTATGACGGCATTCCGCACCTTCTCTCGCCCGTCGTGACGGATCCCAAGAAGGCTGTCGTTGCGCTCAAGTGGACCGTCCGCGAGATGGAAGAGCGCTACAAGAAGATGTCCAAGATCGGCGTCCGCAACATCGACGGCTTCAACAGCCGCGTCGAACAGGCGCTCGCCAAGGGTGACGTGATCTCGCGAACCGTCCAGACAGGCTTCGACCGCCATACGGGCGAGGCAATGTACGAGACGGAGGAATTCGACCTGCAGCCGATGCCTTATATCGTCGTCATCATTGACGAGATGGCTGACCTGATGATGGTCGCGGGCAAGGACATTGAAGGCGCGGTGCAGCGCCTGGCGCAGATGGCGCGCGCTGCCGGCATCCATGTTATCATGGCGACGCAGCGTCCGTCCGTCGACGTCATCACGGGTACGATCAAGGCGAACTTCCCGACGCGCATCTCCTTCCAGGTGACGTCAAAGATCGACAGCCGCACCATCCTCGGTGAACAGGGCGCAGAGCAGCTGCTCGGCATGGGCGATATGCTTTACATGGCCGGGGGCGGACGCATTCAGCGTGTCCACGGCCCGTTCGTTGCCGACATGGAAGTGGAAGAGATCGTCTCTTATCTGAAGACGCAAGGCGCGCCGCAGTACCTTGACGCCATCACGGCCGATGAGGACGAGGATGGCGATTACAGTGGTGGTCCAGCCGGGACGTCCAATCTCTCCGATTCCGACGATCCGTATGATCAGGCCGTCGCCATCGTTCTGCGTGACGGAAAGGCGTCAACGTCGTATATTCAGCGCAGACTTGGCATTGGGTATAACCGCGCCGCATCACTGATCGAGCGGATGGAGCAGGAAGGCATCATCGGCCCCGCCAACCATGCTGGTAAACGCGAGATCCTGGTTCCGACCGAAGGCGATATTCTTGACCGCTGAAGTCGGCAGCAATTGAATGACGCCGTCTTCACGGAAACCTGATTGCCTCGAAACCGTTAGTTTATGCAGGTCTGCGAGCTACGCCATGAAGGCGCCGCGTTTCCGCAGCATTCAAATTGCATAAAGGAGACATAGATGAACAACTCCGATCCCATCCTGGACCGCATCTCGCTGACCCGGCGCCATCTTTTGGGTACGCTGGCGGTCGCTGCGGCGTCTGCGATTCCGATCGCTGCCTATGCCCAGGCGGCATCCGCTGCTTCCAACAACGCTACAGCACAGGCGATCGCGGACCACTTCTCGAGTGTCGCCACGATGCAGGGCGAATTCGTTCAATTCGGCCCGCGCGGCGAGCAGACGGGCGGAAAGTTCTACATCCAGCGCCCCGGTAAGCTGCGTTTCAACTATGACAACCCGTCGCCGATCCGCGTCATTGCTGACGGAAAGAACGTGGCTGTCGGGAATATGAAGCTCAAGACGTGGGATCTGTATCCGCTCTCCAAGACGCCTCTCAGTCTGCTGCTGGCGCAGCGTATCGATTTGTCGTCCGGTTCGGTGAAGAGCGTCAAGCAGGAATCCGACCTGACGACAATCGCTCTCGGCAACAACACGGTTTTTGGTAACTCGACGATTACGATGATGTTCGATCCGAAGACCTACGATCTTCGCCAGTGGACGATCACCGACAACCAGGGCAAGGACACCTCGGTCATGGTCTTCAACGTCAAGACCGGCGTCCAGTTCGACGACAAGGTGTTCAGGGTGCCGTACGAGGTGATCCCGGGAACGGCCGCTTACCGAGATTGATGTCTGCTGTTTTACGAGAAGAACGTCCTGCGATCCCGCGGGGCGTTTTTCTTTGCGCGCATCCGTTCCATCGGCACAGCCTTTGCTCTAAAGCCAGTTTGTCCGGTTTTGAAAGGCGTTCGAATGGGCTTCTCGGTTACGACTTGGAATATCAATTCTCTGCGGCTGCGCATGCCGATCGTCGAGCAATTCGTCCTCAAGCATAAGCCAGACATCCTCTGCCTCCAGGAAACGAAGGTTCCGAACGACCTGTTTCCTGCCTCGCCGTTGCGCGCAATGGGCTACGAACATATCATTGTCCATGGCCAGAAGGGCTATCACGGCGTTGCCATCGCGTCGCGTTTCCCGCTGGTCGAGGACCACCGCCAGGACTATTGCAACGTCGGTGACGCGCGACACATCTCGGCCGTCTTCGAGCGCGGTAGCCGGCGTATTCGCCTGCATAACTTCTACGTGCCAGCCGGCGGCGACGAACCGGATCGGACGATCAATCCGAAATTCGGCCACAAGCTCGATTTCGTCGAGGAAATGAAACAACTCAATGCAGATAGCGAGGCGAACACCTCGGCAATCCTTGTCGGCGACCTTAACATTGCTCCCCTCGAGCACGACGTCTGGTCACACAAGCAGCTGCTCAAGATCGTCAGCCACACGCCTGTGGAGACCGAAGGTCTTCTCGAAGTGATGCAACGTGGCGCCTGGCTCGACCTGATGCGGCAGCACGTCCCGGAAAACGAAAAGCTCTATACATGGTGGAGCTATCGCGCCAAGGACTGGGAAGCGGCTGGCCGCGGTCGCCGCCTTGACCATATATGGTCCTCAAAAGACCTTGGACCGCACCTGCAGCGCATCGAAATCCTGAAGGAAGCCCGCGGCTGGGAACGGCCGTCCGACCATGTGCCGGTCACGGCGCACTTCAATCTCTGATCTATCAGACAAAGCGGTGAAGTTGGGCAGCGGCTTTGGCCGCGAGCTCCGCGATGTTGTCGCGGATGCGATGCTCGATCAGTCGGGCGGCATCCGGATACTCCTCGATCAGCCGATGGAAGAGCGAGCGGGTGATGCGGATAATACTCGTGTCTTCCGTTGCAATCGCCGTAAACTTGCGCTCGACCAACGTGATCAACGCAAGTTCGGACAGAAGCGTACCAGGTCCGACGGTGCTCTGAATTTCGGGCTGGCCATCGCGACCCATCCGGCTGAGTTCGACGCCGCCACCGAGGATGACATAGGCGCTTTCCGCCGGCGAGCCTTCCCGAAAGAGCATCTGGCCGGCTGAAATGACGCGTCTATCCGCGCCGAAGGCGATCAGCCGCAACTGATCCTCGGACATGCCGTGGAACAGCGGAAGCTGCGACAGCAGCCGGATGTCATCGTTCAGTGCCATCTTACGGTATGATCTTGTAACCGCCGTTTTCCGTTACCAGAATCTCGGCATTGGAGGGATCGCGTTCAATCTTCTGGCGCAGCCGATAGACATGGGTTTCCAGCGTGTGCGTCGTCACGCCAGAATTATAACCCCATACCTCTTCAAGCAGCACGTCACGGGTGACGACCTTTTGTTCCGCGCGATAGAGGTAGCGAATGATCGCCGCTTCCTTCTCGGTCAGGCGGATCTTTTGGCCGCTGTCCATCGTGAGGAGCTTCTGGCTCGGCTTGAAGACGTAGGGGCCGACATTGAAGGTAGCATCCTCGCTTTGCTCATGCTGTCGCAGCTGTACGCGGATGCGGGCAAGCAGGACCGCAAAGCGGAATGGCTTGGTGATGTAGTCGTTGGCGCCGGCCTCCAAGCCAAGGATCGTATCCGAGTCTGTGTCATGGCCGGTCAGCATGATGATCGGGGATTTCAGTCCGCCCTTGCGCAGCAACTTTACAGCCTCGCGGCCGTCCATGTCAGGCAGGCCCACATCCATGATGAGCAGGTCGATCGGCGTTGATCGCGCGCGCTCGACGCCCTTGGCCGCCGTCATTTCCTGAAGGACCGTGAACTCGTCATAGAGAGAAAGCTGCTCCGTGAGTGTCTCGCGGAGGTCGTCATCATCATCCACCAAGAGAATGGTGCGTGCGGTCATGCGGCTCTATCCCTCGCCTGCGGTCCCTCATTCCTACGCCAATTTTCTACCATTGGCAAAGATCGGGCGACCGAGCTGTTGTCGTATACGATGCTATATGATTTCAATCGTTGTCCTAGCAATCGCAACCACATGTGAGAAAAATGGAGAAAACAAGGCGTCCGAGACCGATAAAGTCGACGACCCTCCTCGTTCGTCCTGCGCCGGGAAAAAAAAGCAGGGCTTTGATCCAGTTCGGCACGATTACCGTGCCTGCCGCAATCGGTCGCTCCGGCCGAACGGTTCTCAAGCGCGAGGGAGATGGTGCCACCCCCATAGCCTCGATGACGCTGCTTTCCGGCTTCCGACGCGGCGACCGACCCATACGCCTTGAGACGCCACTTGCGGTTCGCCGCATTCGTGGCGATATGCTTTGGTGCGACCAGCCCGAGAATGCGAATTACAACAGGCTCGTCAGAGCACCGTTTCGGCCGAGCCACGAGGAAATGAAGCGCAAGGACGGGCTCTATGACGTCTGCCTCGTCATGGACTGGAATATCACGTCGCGGACGCGAAATCGCGGCTCGGCAATCTTCTTGCATCTGATCAAGCCCGGCTACGAGCCGACCGCGGGATGTGTGGCGGTTCATCCGCGCGATATGCGGCGCCTTCTGCCCTTCATGCGCAAGGGCACAGTCGTTCGCGTTCTTTGATCCGCGGGGGTGATAAACCAGCCCTGCTGACCTATATGCCTTCCGACCGGCGCACCGGCTGAAATGCGCGCAGGGAAATCCGCAACGGACGCGGGTTCAATCACGCCCGTGCAATTCTTTAAACTTCCGGAGACATATTGTGGCACAGCAACCCATCATCACTTTCCATGACGGACATTCCATTCCCCAGGTCGGCCTCGGTGTTTGGCAGACGCCCCAGGACATCGCAGCATCGACGGTGCGTACGGCCATTGCCGCCGGCTATCGTCACATCGACACGGCTTCCGGCTATGACAACGAGGAAGGTGTTGGCGAAGGCATCCGCTCGTCCGGTCTCGATCGCAAGGACATTTTCGTCACCACCAAGCTTCGCAATACCGACCAAGGCTACGACGCGACCATGCGCGCGTTCGAGGGCAGCCTGAAGAAGCTCGGCACCGAGTATGTCGATCTCTACCTCATCCACTGGCCATCGCCGCACCGTGGGCTGTATCGCGAAACCTGGAAGGCTTTCGTGAAGATCAGGGAAGAAGGCCGCGCCCGTTCCATCGGCGTTTCGAACTTCTATCCGGATCATCTCGAACAGATCATCGGTGACACGGGCGTCGTTCCCGTCATCAACCAGATCGAGCTGCATCCCGATTTCCAGCAGAAGGCGGCCCAGGAAGCACACAGGAAGCTGAACATCGTCACCGAATCCTGGAGCCCGCTCGGTCAGGGCAAGTTGATCGCCGATCCGACGATTGCCGATATCGCCAAGAAGCACGGGAAGACGCCCGCGCAGGTCATCATCCGCTGGCATATCGACAGCGGCCTCGTCGTCATTCCGAAGTCGGTGACGCCGTCGCGCATCGAGGAGAATTTCAAGGTCTTCGATTTCAAGCTCGATGCGGCCGACATGGCGGCGATTGCCAAGCTTGACGACAAGGGCGCCCGTATGGGGCCGGATCCGTACACGGCCAACTTCTGATCGGAACTTCGCTCTTCCTTCTCCGCTTCGAGACAGGGGAGATACCGCCTTGGCAGTCAGCCAAGTGAGCGCGGCGTGATGAACCGTTCCAGCATGCCGCTTCTCGGCTTCAGATCCTTCCAGCGATCGGCATCGAAATCGATGACGGCGAGTGCGGCCGTCGGGAATTTCTCTCTGATGCGAGCGCATGCCTCCGGATCGCCTCCGCCGATCAGACCGTCTGCGAGATCCTGAAATCCCGGATTGTGCCCTATCAGCATGAGCGTTCGAACCTGCGGGCCGATGGTCTGCATGACGGCAGCGATTTTCCCCGCGGACGCTTCGTACAAATCGTCCGCATCCTGCTTTGTGATCGAGGATGGAAGCTTCTTGGCGAGGAGTTCCCAAGTCTCCTGCGTGCGGCGAGCGGACGACACGAGCACCAGATCGGGAATAAGTCTTTCATGAGCGAGATAGCGGCCCATCAGCGGTGCCGCCTTCTCGCCTCGACCGGCAAGCGGGCGATCGTGGTCCGCGACATTGGAAGGCCACGCGGATTTGGCGTGGCGAAGAAGCAGGAGGCGTCGTTTCGCGGTCGACTTTGCGGCGTTCATGTTGCTCATCCAAAAGGAGCCCGGGGTCGAACGCGGCTATTGTCTCACCGAATACGTCCGGCGTGTGCTGGGATAACCTCCCCCTCGTCTGCGAGAGGGAGGCTATCCATTGTTAGTTCCACTCGCGAATGTCGACGAAGTGGCCGGCGATCGCGGCAGCGGCGGCCATTGCCGGCGAGACGAGGTGCGTCCGACCCTTGAAGCCCTGACGGCCTTCGAAGTTGCGGTTCGAGGTCGAGGCGCAGCGTTCGCCGGGCTTCAGGCGGTCGTCGTTCATGGCCAGGCACATGGAGCAGCCCGGCTCGCGCCAGTCGAAGCCGGCGGCCTTGAAGATCTTGTCGAGGCCTTCCTGCTCTGCCTGTTCCTTCACGAGGCCGGAGCCTGGAACGATCATGGCATTGACGGTCGAGGCAACGGTCTTGCCTTCGACGACCTTGGCAACGGCGCGCAGATCCTCGATGCGGCCGTTGGTGCAGGAACCGATGAAGACACGGTCGATGTTGATCTCGGTGATCGGGGTGCCGGGCTTCAGGCCCATGTAGTCAAGCGCACGCCATTTGGAAGCGCGCTTCGTCTCTTCCGGGATTTCGTCCGGGTTCGGAACGACGCCCTGAACGGAAATGACATCCTCCGGCGAGGAGCCCCAGGAAACGATCGGGGGCAGCTCGGCGGCGTTGAGCTTCACAACCCGGTCGAAATGCGCGCCCTCGTCTGACTTCAGGGTCTTCCAGTAAGCGATAGCCTGCTCCAGCGTCTCGCCCTTCGGCGCACGCGGCTTGCCCTTGATGTACTCAAAGGTGATGTCGTCAGGCGCGATCAGGCCGGCGCGGGCGCCGCCTTCGATCGACATGTTGCAGATCGTCATGCGGCCTTCCATCGACAGCGCGCGAATGGCTTCGCCGGCATACTCGATGACGTAGCCGGTGCCGCCGGCCGTGCCGATTTCGCCGATGATGGCGAGAACGATGTCCTTGGCAGTGACGCCAGCAGGCAGCTGGCCGTCGACCTGCACCAGCATGTTCTTCGCCTTCTTCTGGATGAGCGTCTGGGTTGCGAGCACGTGCTCGACCTCAGAGGTGCCGATGCCATGTGCAAGCGAGCCGAAGGCGCCGTGCGTCGAGGTGTGGCTGTCGCCGCAGACGATCGTCATCCCCGGCAGGGTGAAGCCCTGTTCCGGTCCGATGATGTGGACGATCCCCTGGCGCTTGTCGTTCTCCGAGTAGTATTCGACGTTGAATTCAGCGGCGTTGATGGCCAGCTGCTCGACCTGGATGCGACTTTCCTCGTTCTTGATGCCGAGATGACGATCCGGCGAGGTCGGAACGTTGTGGTCGACGACAGCCAGTGTCTTTTCAGGCGCACGAACCTTGCGGCCGGTCATCCGCAGGCCTTCGAAGGCCTGCGGCGAGGTAACTTCGTGGACCAGGTGGCGGTCGATGTAGAGAAGACAGGTGCCATCGCCCTGTTGATCGACCAGATGGTCGTCCCAGATCTTATCGTAAAGGGTACGCGGTGCGCTCATGGCGGTAGGTCCGTTTTTTTGGATGCATAAGGAGAAATGGAGCTGGTGACGGACAGGTCCGCCGCGCCGTCGTTCGATCAACGAAGTCGGCTGTTGAGTGCACCGGAAACGGCCGCAAAGAAGCGTGCCGGCAGGCGGTAATGATCCTGCAGCACGAAAACATGCGCCCCAATGCAACTAAACTTGGATTCCATGGGCTGTCACATACCAATTTTTCGCGACGGCGGCAATTCGAATCGTTCAGCCGCTATCGCTGATCCCTGCCGCGCATCCGTTTCTCCACTTGCCTCAGGGCAAGCGACAAACCGATTGTCAGGATGAGGTAGATATAGGTGACGATCGAATAGGTCTCAAAGAAGCGGAACGAACCGGAGGCGTAGATCTTGCCCATCTGCGTGATGTCGGAAACGCCGAGTACCGAGACCAGCGAACTGTCCTTCACCATCGCCACGAAATCGTTCGACAGCGGCGGGAAGATCACCCTGATCGCCTGCGGAAAGACGACGAAGCGGAAGCGGTGATAGCGCGACAGGCCGAGCGCTTTGGCCGCTTCGATCTGCCCATGATCGACGGACTGAATGCCGGCGCGGAAAACCTCGGCGATGAAGGAGGAATAGCCGATCATCAGGGCGATGATCGCCCGCCACATCAGCGAGAAGTCCCGCACCATCACCGGCTCGCTCAAGCCGGCCCGGACCAGCGGCGTGGTCAGAAAATTGTAGGCGGCGACCATGCCAGGGGCGCCGACGAAGGCAACATAGAACAGCAGCACCAGCATCGGCACGCCGCGGATAACCTCGATATAGAAGCGCGAGATCTGGCGGAGCGCGACGCTGTCCGACAGCCCAAGCAGCGCTATGCCTAGGCCGAGGATGGTCGCCAGTGCGAATCCAACCAACGTCACGAAGATGGTGACGCCGACGCCGTTGAAGATGGTGCGGAAGACTTGCGCATAGATGTCGTTGGTAATGATGACGACGGCAAGGACGATGCCGATCACGATAAGGGCGACCAGCCACCAGGGGTAGTCGCCCTTACTATGCCCGCCAGGGGCTTGCTGAGGAGCCATCACGTGTTAGCCGAAGACAGGTTCATTCGCCCATCTTGTAGTCGAGGAACCACTTCTTGTTTAGGGCATCAAAGGTGCCGTCGGCCTTCAGGCTTGCGATCGCGGCATTCACCGGCGCAACCAGATCGGAGCCTTTCGGGAAGATGAAGCCGAAATCCTCGGTGCCGAGCGGGCCGCCGATGACCTTCAGGCCGCCGTTCGAGGCATCGACGTAACCCTTGGCAGCGACGCTGTCGGTCAGCACCACGTCGACGTCGCCCGCCTTGAGGGCCTGCACGGTGGCGCCGAAGGTCTCGAAGAGCTTCACGCGGGGGTTCTGCTCGTTGCCGTCAAGAATCTCGTAGACGGCTGTATAGAAAGGCGAGGTACCCGGCTGTGCGCCGACGAGGCCGTCGTTGAAGGCACCGAACGTCTTGGCGTCGGTGAAGCGTTTCTCGTCTCCGCGTACCAGCATGAACTGCTGCGAGCGCATGTAGGGATCGGAGAAATCCACCTTGGCCTTGCGATCATCCTTGATGGTGATGCCGGTCATGCCGATGTTGTACTGGTTGTCCGAGACGGCCTGGATCATCGCGTCCCAGCTGGTGTTCTGGTACTCGACCTTGAAATTCAACCGCTTGGCGATCTCGTTCATCGCATCATATTCCCAGCCGATCGCCTTGCCCGACTTCGGATCGACGAACTGCAGAGGCGGGTAGGCGTTCTCGGTAACGACGACGACCGACTTGCCTTGAAGGTTCGGAAGATCGGCGCCGAAGGCTGCCAGTGGCGACAGAATGAGAGCGGTCAGTCCAGCAAGGACGGTACGGCGGAACGGCATTGAATATCTCCCCGAAACATAGCTCGCGAAACCTGTCATAGGTGCAAAGCCGATGGCAAGAGCATTGCCGTATGCAGGCATCCAAAAACAGAAAAGGCGGCCCAAAGACCGCCTTTCCGTGCAAAGATTTTTGCGTTGCCGCAGAACTTATTCTGCTGCCGGTTCCGCAGCGGCTGCAGCTTCTGCTGCTGCCTTGGCTTCTGCGGCTTCCTGTGCTGCCTTCTCGGCTGCGAGCGCCTGAGCTGCTGCAATCTTTTCGGCTTCCAGGCGTGCCTTTTCCTCAGCAACGGCCTGACGCTCGGCGTCGTTGAGCTTGCGGGCGCGGGTGCCGGTGTTCTCGACAATACGAGCCGACTTGCCGCGACGGTCGCGCAGGTAGTAGAGCTTGGCGCGACGGACCTTACCGCGGCGAACGACTTCTACGCTTTCGATAGCCGGGGAGTAGACCGGGAATACGCGCTCGACGCCTTCGCCGTAGGAGATCTTGCGAACCGTGAAGTTTTCCTGCAGACCGCCGCCGGAGCGAGCGATGCAAACGCCTTCGTAGGCCTGTACGCGGGTACGGGTGCCTTCCTTGACGCGGACGTTGACGCGAACGGTGTCGCCCGGGGAGAATTCCGGAAGCGTGCGCTGGGCTTCGATCTTGGCGACCTGTTCGGCCTCAAGCTGCTGAATGATATTCATGACTCAACCTCTTTGTTGGTTCAACAGCCAGAGCGCTCTGGCGATCTATCCTTGGTCAAGCCGCAGATATTTGCCGGTGAGGGCAGGAGCGAATTCGTCTGTTTTTCTTTACGTGGTTGATGGGAAATTTCCCATTCCGGGCGTGCGGATACCCTATTACGCAGGCTTTGTCACCCCTTCGGGCTGGAAATTTCGCCGCGCCGAACGCCAAACGCGGCTTTTGCCAGCATTGCTCGATGCCAAGCCTGTGACTCATTTGATTAAATATTTGTCAAATGCACAAGAGGGGAGCAGATTCGCGTTTGGGTCAAATTGTGATCCGTTTCAGTTTCGGAGGGGAATGAATGACAACAAGCAATCCGTCGCCCTCGTTATATAACGAGGACTTGGCGCCCGCTCAGGAGAGGAAGTGGGGCGCCTTCAGTATCTTCAATGTGTGGACTTCGGACGTTCACAGCCTCTGGGGTTATTATCTTGCCGCGAGCCTTTTCCTGCTGTGCGGCAGCTTCATCAACTTCGTGATCGCGATTGGTATCGGATCGCTAGTCATCTTCTTCCTCATGAGCCTCGTCGGCAATGCCGGCGTCAAGACGGGGGTGCCGTTCCCGGTTCTTGCCCGCGCCTCGTTCGGTACGTTCGGGGCCAATGCCCCGGCCCTCGTGCGCGCGGTCGTCGCCTGCTTCTGGTACGGCGCGCAAACGGCGGCGGCATCCGGCGCGATTGTTGCCCTGCTGATCCGCAACGAGAGCATGCTCGCCTTCCATCAGAATAGCCACATGCTCAGCCATTCGACGCTGGAGGTCATATGCTTCGTCGTCGTCTGGGCCCTGCAGCTCCTGATCATCCAGCGTGGCATGGAGACGGTGCGCAAGTTCCAGGATATGGCTGGTCCGGCCGTCTGGGTGATGATGCTTGTCCTGGCGGTCTATCTTGTCATCAAGGCAGGCACCTTCTCCTTCGGAGCCGAGATCCCGCGCGACGTCCTGCTTGAGAAGACGAAGGATGCGGGCATTCCGGGCGAACCGGGCTCGTTCCCGGCTCTTGCCGCGGTTGCCGCGACATGGATCACCTACTTCGCGGCTCTCTACCTGAATTTCTGCGATTTCTCCCGCTATGCCAAGGACACCAAGACGCTTCGCAAGGGCAATCTCTGGGGTCTGCCGATCAACCTTATCGCCTTCTGCCTCGTCGCCGGCGTCACGACCACGGCTGCGTTCACCGTCTACGGTGAAGTGCTGCTGCATCCGGAGGCGATCTCGGCGAAATTCGACAGCTGGTTCCTGGCGCTGCTTGCGGCTCTGACCTTCGCCGTCGCAACGCTTGGCATCAACGTGGTTGCAAACTTCGTCTCGCCGGCTTTCGATTTCTCGAATGTCTTCCCCCGGCAGATCAGCTTCAAGCGGGGCGGTTACATCGCTGCTCTGATTGCGCTGGTGCTCTATCCGTTCGCACCGTGGGAAACGGGTGCCGCGCACTTCGTCAACTTCATCGGTTCGACGATGGGGCCGATCTTCGGGATCATGATGGTGGACTACTATCTCATCCGGAAGGGCGAGTTGAACGTTGCGGCCCTCTATCAGGAGAATGGTGAGTTCCGCTTCCAGAACGGCTGGCACACGAATGCCTTCATCGCCTTCGTGATCGGTGCGCTGTTCTCATCGATCCTACCGACCTTCACGTCAATCCTGCCGGATTGGTGGGCGACCTATGGCTGGTTCTTCGGCGTCGGCATTGGCGGCCTCGTCTACTACGTGTTGCGCATGAGCGCGCGCGGCTCGGCGGTCGGAGCCACCAGCTGACCACCCTGAAGATCGAGTGCCCGGCTTCGCCCGGGCATTTCCTAGTCTTCCAGCAGGTCCGGGCGCCGTTCCCGGGTCAGCTGAAGTGCCTGCTCGCGGCGCCATTTGTCGATCGCACCGTGGTTCCCCGATGTCAGGATCGCCGGAATTTCCCGGCCTTCCCATTCTTGCGGCCGGGTATAGTGCGGATGCTCCAGCAGGCCGCCTTCGAAGCTCTCATGCAATCCGGAAAGATCGTTGCCCATGACGCCGGGTAGAATGCGGACGATCGCATCGAGCACGGTCAACGCCGCCGGTTCGCCTCCCGAGAGCACGTAGTCGCCGATCGAGACTTCTTCGAGCTCGCGTGCATCGATGACACGCTGATCCACCCCCTCGAAGCGGCCGCAAACGATGATAACGCCGTCGCCGGATGCGAGTTCGCGCACGCGCTCCTGTGTCAACGGCTTGCCGCGCGGGCTCATCAGCAGTCGCGGGCGGGTGTCATTTTCGCAGGCGCTATCGATGGCGCGGGCGAGAACGTCGGGCTTCAGCACCATACCGGCGCCGCCACCGGCGGGCGTGTCATCGACGGTGCGGTGCTTGTCCGTGGTGAAATCGCGGATCTGCACGGTATCGAGCGACCACTGGCCACGCTCGATTGCCTTGCCGGCAAGGGAGTAGCCGAGATGGCCAGGAAACATTTCCGGGTAGAGGGTCAGCACGGTCGCGCGGAACGCCATCGACGGCCTCACTTCTTCTTTTTAGGCTTGTCGGGTGTGAATTTCGGGCCGTCATCCTCACCGTCCACGAGGCCGGCGGCCAGCGGATCGATGGTGATCGTTCCGCCTTCGAGGTCGATGTCGAGCACCGAGACTTCCGAGAAGGGGATCAGTACCGGGCGCTTGCCGGGCCCCTTCAGTTCCAGGAGATCGCCGGCGCCGAAGTCGAAAACGCCGGTCACGGTGCCGTAGCTGACGCCCTGGTCGTCGAGCGCTTCCAGCCCCTCGAGATCGGCGTAGAAGAATTCGTCCTCCTCCAGCTCCTCGTCCGGAAGGTTGTCGCGCTCGATGTAGAGCTCCAATCCGTTCAGCGCCTCGGCCGCATTGCGGTCGTTGATGCCGCGGAAGCGGACGACGACAACGTTCTTCATTTCCCGGATATCGAGGATCTCGAAGGTGCGCCCATCCGTGCTGTGCAGGTTGCCGTAGTCGCCGAGCGCGGTTGGGTCGGCGGTATAGGCCTTAGCCCGCACTTCGCCGCGCAGCCCCTGGGCGCCACCGATCGTTGCCATCAGAACCGGATTTTCAAGCTTTGCCATGACGTCCTTCACATGAAGCCGCAAATCTGGGGCTTCTCTTAACCGAAGTGCGGCGGAATGGAAACGAAAACGGGCGGCATGTCGCCATGCCGCCCGCGTCATAAGGGAAGGATCCCGATTATTCTGCGGAAGCAGCAGCTTCGGCAGCGTCAGCGACCTTCTGAGCCTTTTCAGCAGCGCGCTCCTGAGCCTTCTTGCCCGGCTTTGCCTTGACCGGGTTGTTCTTGGTTTCGCGCTTTGCAACGCCAGCTTCGTCGAGGAAGCGCAAAACGCGGTCGGTCGGCTGTGCGCCGTTGTCGAGCCAATGCTTGATGCGCTCGGCGTTCAGTTCAATGCGCTTTGCATCGTCCTTGGCGAGCATCGGGTTCCAGGAACCGAGCTTTTCGAGGAAGCGGCCATCGCGCGGCGAACGGGCGTCGGCGACGACAACATGGTAGTACGGGCGCTTCTTGGAGCCACCGCGGGCGAGACGAATTTTCAGTGCCATTTTCTTTACTCCTTGGACTTTTTGGACCGCCTGGTTTGGCGGTATGGTTCATTTTGCTGCGGCGCCGTTTTCGGCGTGATCCGCGGCGATCTGCTCATGATGCCGGATGACTTCCTTGATGACGAAGTTCAGGAACTTCTCGGCGAAATCCGGATCCAGATTGGCATCCTTCGCCAGGTGGCGAAGGCGTTCGATCTGGTATTCTTCGCGCGCCGGATCGGCCGGCGGCAACTTGTACTTGGCCTTGAGAACGCCGACCTCTTTGGTGCAGCGGAAACGTTCGGCCAGGATATGCACCAATGCCGCGTCGATGTTGTCGATCGACTGGCGATAGCTCGAAAGCTGGGCTTTGATTTCAGGATCAATCATCTTCTACGCGACCCTTCACTTCTTCTTGGGCAAGCCGGGCAGACCCGGGAAACCACCGCCAAGGCCGGGGAGCTTGGCGCCGCCCAGACCCGGCAAACCATTGCCGAGACCAGGCATGCCGCCGCCCGGCTTGCCGAGGCCGGCGGCCTCCGCCTGCTTCTGCAGTGCTTCGAGCTGCTTCGGATCGATGTTGGAGAGATCAGGCATGCCGCCCATGCCGCCGCCAAGGCCACCGAGGCCCATCTTGCCGGCAAGGCCGCCCATCATCTGCTTCATCATCCCGCCTTTGCCCTTGCCGCCCATCATCTTCATCATGTCGGCCATCTGACGGTGCATCTTCAGAAGCTTGTTGATGTCGGAGGCATCGGTACCGGAACCGGCGGCGATGCGCTTCTTTCGCGAATGCTTGAGCATGTCAGGGTTGGCGCGTTCGGCCTTGGTCATCGAACCGATAATGGCGAGCTGACGGCCGAACAGGCTGTCGTTGAGGCCGGCGGAGGCCATCTTGTCCTTCATGCCGGCCATGCCGGGCATCATGCTCATGATGCCGCCCATGCCGCCCATCTTCTGCATCTGGCGCAGCTGGTCGGCGAGGTCGTTCAGGTCGAACTTGCCCTTGGCCATCTTGGCGGCCATCGCGGCCGCCTTTTCGGCGTCGATATTTTCGGCAGCGCGCTCGACCAGCGAAACGATGTCGCCCATTCCGAGAATACGGTCGGCGATACGGCGGGGATGGAATTCCTCCAACTCGCCCATGCGCTCGCCGACACCGATCAGCTTGATCGGCTTGCCTGTCACGGCGCGCATCGACAGCGCGGCGCCGCCACGGCCGTCGCCGTCCATGCGGGTCAGAACGAGGCCGGTGATGCCGACGCGCTCGTCGAAATTGCGGGCGAGGTTGACGGCGTCCTGACCGGTCAGCGAGTCCGCGACCAGCAGGATTTCGTGCGGATTCGACTTCTTCTTGATATCGGCCATTTCGACCATCAAGGGTTCGTCGATATGAGTGCGGCCGGCGGTGTCGAGGATGACGACGTCATGGCCGCCGAGCTTGGCTGCCTGCACGGCGCGGGCGGCGATATCGGTGGGCGACTGGCCCGCGATGACGGGCAACGTGTCGATGCTCGCCTGGACGCCGAGTTGGCGCAACTGCTCCTGCGCTGCCGGACGGCGCGTGTCGAGCGATGCCATCAGCACCTTCTTCTTCTCGCGCGTCGTCAGGCGGTGGGCAATCTTGGCGGACGTGGTAGTCTTGCCCGAGCCCTGCAGACCGACCATCATGATGACGACGGGGGCGGCTGCGTGTAGGTCGACACCGACGCCTTCTCCACCGAGCATCTCGATCAGCTCGTCATGGACGATCTTGACGACCATCTGGCCAGGCTTGATCGACTTCAGGATCTCGGCGCCGACGGCTTTTTCGCGGACGCGGTCGGTGAAGGCACGCACCACGTCGAGCGCGACGTCGGCTTCCAGCAACGCACGGCGAACCTCGCGCAGCGCTGCGGAAACATCACTTTCCGAAAGCGCGCCACGGCCTGTCAGTCCATTGAGAATGGAACCAAGACGGTCCTGGAGGTTTTCAAACATCGGCTCTTCCTTGTGTTTCCGGGATAGCGGAAACCTCGTGCTTTTCCTTGACGAAAACAAGACGCATAACCAAAAAGCACCCGAGGGCGCATCGCGCTGTCGGGTGTGGACCTCCGGGATCTCTTTATACCTTTTAACGGGTCCCGGTCGGTGGCTCGAGTCTTGAAGCTCGTCGCAGATTGAGCGGCGATAAACAGGAAAACGGGCTGGGAGTCAAGGGAACGCCGAGAAAAGACCACGCGCGGGTCTTTCAAAAGTACGCGCTAAAACCCAGATCCTGTTTTGCTCTCAAACGGAACCGCTTTCGAATGCCGACAGCCAAGCGACGCAATCCATACTATCAGGGGCCTGTTTCCGATCACTTCGACGGCACGCATTTCTTCAATCCGGATGGTATCGAGCCTCTCGGCTTCCGAGATTTGATGAGATGGCAGTTCGGCGGCGGTCGCGATCGCTGGCCGAGGTCGGTTCCAAGCCCGTTCGCACCAGTAAAACCCGATCTGCGCGTGGATGGAAATGATCTGCGGGTGACCATGGTCGGTCATGCGACACTGTTGGTGCAGGTCGCGGGGCTTAACATTCTCACGGATCCTGTTTGGTCCGAGCGTGCCAGCCCCTTCACCTTTGCCGGCCCGAAGCGCGCCGTTGCCCCGGGCATCGCAATCGACGATCTGCCGCCGATCGATCTCGTGTTTGTGTCCCACAATCACTACGACCATCTTGATGTTGTGACGCTCAAGCTCTTGCAGGCAAAGCATCGGCCGCATGTTGTGACGCCCCTCGGCAACGATACGATCATTCGCAGTGCGGTGCCCGACATGCAGGTGACGGCTATGGATTGGGGCACGCGCCTCTCCCTTGCGGGAATCAGCATCGATGCCGAACCCGTGCATCATTGGTCCGCACGCGGCACCGGGGATCGCCGCATGGCGCTGTGGGCTGCTTTCGTCCTGGCGACGCCGGCCGGGAAGATCTACCACGTCGGGGATACGGGCTTCCACGGCGGCGTCAACTATGAGGCCGCGCGGCAAAAGCATGGCGCCTTTCGCCTCGCCATCCTGCCCTTCGGGGCATACGAGCCGCGTTGGTTCATGAAGGGCCAGCATCAGAATCCTTCGGAAGCGGTGATGGGCATGCAGCTGGCGAATGCGGCCTATGTGGCAGGGCATCACTTTGCAACGTTCCAGCTGACCGACGAGGCGGTCGATGCGCCGGTCAAGGCGCTGAAAGCCGCCATGGTTGAGCATGGCATACCGCCCGAGCGGTTCCGTCCGCTCAGGGCAGGCGAGGTATTCGACGTGCCGTCGGCATGATCGTTAGTGCGCTTGTGCCCCCGCGCCGTGCGCATTGATGATGGTGTCGGCCTCCTTGCCATAGAGCTCCTCGAAGTGATCGAAACTCTTGGAGAAATGGCCAATGCCCTGCGTTGCGGACCTGA
The DNA here is from genome assembly GCF_000577275.2 of Rhizobium favelukesii. Classification (NCBI taxonomy): domain Bacteria; kingdom Pseudomonadati; phylum Pseudomonadota; class Alphaproteobacteria; order Hyphomicrobiales; family Rhizobiaceae; genus Rhizobium; species Rhizobium favelukesii. The sequence goes on along the minus strand of NZ_HG916852.1, from coordinate 3,956,280 downwards.
GCGACCGCCCCAATTCGTCAAGCACCCCGCCGGGGACGAGTGCTCGAAATATGTCCCAGCCCTTCGCGTTCTCGTCCCGATCGAAGCCGAGCACTTGACCCCTCATTGAGGAGACGAGCGTCACAATGCCGCCCGAAAAGATCGAGGGGATATGGATTTCCACCCGTACGACCGGCTGCATGAGAACGGCGGACGCCTGTGAAAGCGCCTGCTTGACGCCCATTTTGCCGGCCGCACGGAAGGCGAAATCAGAGCTGTCGACCGAATGATACTGGCCATCGGTCAATGTCACATCGACGTCTATGACCTGGAAGCCGAGCGGCCCTTTCTCCATCGCTTCGCGGGCACCGGCCTCGACGGCCGGTATGTAGTTTCGCGGCACAGTGCCCCCTTTGACGCTTTCGCCGAACGTGAAGCCCTGGCCGCGCTCGTTCGGCCGGACGCTGAGCTGCACATCGGCGAATTGTCCGGCGCCGCCCGTCTGTTTGCGGTGTCGGTAGTGGACGTCCGAGGGCTTCGAGATGGTCTCCCGGTAGATCGGGTTTGGCGCGCGGTCCGAAACTTCGACCCGGAAGACTTCCGACAGCGTCTTGCGAAGTTCGCGTAGATGGACCGGTCCCTGAGCGCAGATCAGTGCCGCGCCGGTGCCTTCCTCCTGCATCACCTTCAGGCCGCGATCGGTTTCCGCCAATTTCGCCAGCGTTGCCGAGAGCTTGGTTTCGTCACGCTCGCTGCCGGGAACAAGTATTCTCTCCAGCATCGGTGTCGGCGGTGTAGTCCAGTCGGGCGGTTCGACGCTTGCCGACTGTGTCAGCAGGGCGGGCGCGGGCAGATGGTCTGATTTGAGAGCGGCAAAGACGCCGCCTGGCTGCACGCTGCCGCTGATCGGCTTTCCGCTGCCGGCCTCCTGCAGCGGGCCCAGAGTTGCGCCGCCCAAGGAGGCACCTTGCTTCAAGCCGTCGGCCAGCGCGCGAACCAGCACCGTCTTGCCGACATTGGCCTTGTGATAGGCATGGAAACTGACGGCGGAAAGTGCCCCTCCTTCCGCACCGGAACCTGTTGCGAGACGGGTCCGCAGTGCCGTTGCCGGTGGGGCTTCGTGGCGCAGGGCCTTCATCAGGCGCATGATGCCGTTGCTGTGGGAGGCGGCACCGAACAGCACGGGGATGACCCGGTTCTCTTTGAGGATGCGCGAGGAGATGGCAAACAGCGTGTCACTTGCCGGCTCCCGGTCTTCGATGAGCTCCTCGAGAAGCCAGTCATCGAACTCCGACAACTGCTCGAGCATCTCTGCCCGCGCCTCGTGCTCGCGCTCGACGGCATCCTGCGGCAGTTCGATCAGCGCGGAGGGCTGCCCCTCCCGGTAGCGCCAGGCGCGCTCGGAAATCAGGTCGCAGCTGCCGACAATCGTGTCGCCGTCACGGATCGGGACCTGTCGTAAGACGAGGGGATGGTTGCAATAGGCCTGAAGTGCGGCAATGACATCACGCAGTCGACCGCGCGGCTCGTCCATCCGATTGATGAAGACCACGCAGGGCGTGCCGGAAGCCTCGATGGCGCGCAGATAAGGTGCGGCCAGAACGGCATCATCCGGCGTCGGTGATATGCAGAGAATACAGGCGTCGCTGACGAGCAGGGCATCCTGCGCCAAGGCCAGGGCCTCGTTTGCCCCAGGCGTGTCGACCGCACACCACGCTTCGTCCTTGAAATCGAATTCCGTCAGGCTTGATCCGTATGGAGAGGCTGACTTTCTGGGCGTTCCCTCGAGCGAGGCCAGCTTTGCGACGAGCGTCGTTTTTCCCGTCTGCGAGGGCCCAAGTACCGTGAAGCAGCGCATCGGCGATCCTCCCTGCCAAAAGCACGCATCCGAAACCAAAGAATGCCTCGAAGCGAAGAAAAGCGCCAGACAGTTGCGATCATTCTTAAATATGAGGCTTCGGTATAGCGCTCCCATCAATGTGTCGCTGCGTTCGGGTCCGTCAACCCACTGGTAATTCCCCCGCATTTCCGCCATATACAGCCCAAACAGAGACGGACGTGACACCCATGAGCGCAACGGTCGAATTCGCGAAGATGAACGGGCTTGGCAACAAGATCCTGGTCGTTGACATGCGCGGCCGCGCCGACAGGGTGACGCCTGCCGCGGCAATCGCGCTGAATGCCGAGCCGGACACGCAGTTCGACCAGATCATGGCAATCCACGATCCGAAGGCATCGGGCACGGATGCCTGGATCGATATCCTGAACTCCGACGGATCGAAGGCGCAGGCCTGTGGCAACGGCACGCGCTGCGTCGTACAGGCACTCGCCGCGGAAACCGGCAAGAAGGTTTTCACCTTCCAGACGGTGGCAGGCATTCTGAATGCCGTCGAACACGAGGACGGGACGATCTCCGTCGATATGGGTAAGCCGGTCTTCGACTGGGACAAGATTCCGCTTGCGGAGGAATTCCACGACACGAGCCGCATCGAGCTGCAAATCGGGCCGATCGACAATCCGGTGATGCATTCACCTTCCGTCACTTCGATGGGTAATCCGCACGCGATCTTCTGGGTAGATAGGGATGTAATGTCCTTCGATCTCGGGCGCTTCGGCCCGTTGCTCGAAAACCATCCGATGTTCCCCGAGCGCGCCAACATAACGCTGGCGCAGGTGACCTCTCTAAGCTCGATCACGACGCGCACCTGGGAGCGGGGCGCGGGACTGACGCTTGCCTGCGGGTCTGCCGCCTGCGCCACGGCCGTTTCTGCCGCCCGCACCGGACGGACGGGGCGTGAAGTCGCGGTGACGGTCGCAAGCAGCCCCAACCAGGGCGTGTTGACGATCGAATGGCGCGAGCATGATGGTCGCGTCATCATGACGGGCCCTGCCGAGTGGGAGTGGTCCGGCGCGCTCGATCCGTCGACGGGTGCGTGGTCGCGGGATGCGACACAGGGAGCGCAAGCGCGGTGAGCGGCGTCGAGGTCATTACCTTCGGCTGTCGTCTGAACACCTACGAATCCGAAGTGATGCGGGCGGAGGCCGAGAAGGCCGGGCTCAACAATGCCATCCTCGTGAATACTTGTGCGGTCACCGGCGAGGCTGTGCGCCAGGCTCGCCAGGCGATCCGACGCGCACGGCGCGACAACCCGCATGCCCGCATTATCGTTACCGGATGTGCGGCGCAGACGGAAAAAGAGACCTTCGCTGGCATGGCCGAGGTCGATGTCGTTCTCGGGAACGAAGAGAAACTGAAAAGCGCCTCCTATCGCACGCTTCCGGATTTCGGCGTTTCAGCGGAAGAGAAGTTGCGCGTCAACGATATCATGAGCGTGCGCCAGACGGCGCCGCAGATGGTCAAGCACATCGATGGTCATGTGCGGGCTTTCATCCAGGTCCAGAACGGCTGCGACCACCGCTGCACGTTCTGTATCATTCCCTATGGCCGTGGCAATTCGCGTTCCGTGCCGATGGGGGCAGTCGTCGACCAGGCGCGCAAGCTCGTCGAAAGCGGCTACCGAGAGATCGTGCTGACCGGGGTCGACGCAACCAGCTACGGGGTCGATCTGCCTGGGGAGCCGACGCTCGGACTGCTTGCCAAGACGCTTCTGAAACAGGTGCCGGATATTCGCCGCCTGCGGCTTTCATCGATCGACAGCATTGAGGCGGACAGGCATCTGCTGGATCTTATCGCCGACGATGCGCGCTTCATGCCGCATCTCCACCTTTCGCTGCAACATGGCGACGACATGATCCTGAAGCGGATGAAGCGCCGCCATTCTAGCGCGGATGCCTTGGCCTTTATCAACGACGTGCGCGGCGTGCGACCGGACATGAGCTTCGGCGCCGATATGATAGCCGGCTTTCCGACTGAGAGCGAAGAGATGTTCGCCAATGCCGTGCGGCTGGCGGAAGAGGCCAATATCGCCCATCTCCATGTCTTTCCCTATAGCCCGCGGCCAGGGACGCCTGCCGCGCGAATGCCACAGCTCGATCGCGCGCTGGTCAAGGAGCGGGCTGCACGGCTTCGCACCACTGGACATCGCCTGCATCAGTCCCATCTCGACGGAATGGTGGGAACGCGGCAATGGCTGCTGGTGGAAAACAACGGTTTGGCGCACACCGAAAACTTCACGCTTGTCGCCGCAGCGGGGCTTGCGCCTCGAAGCTTCGTGCAGGCGGCAATTACGGGCCACAACGGCAAGCACCTCGACATGCAATTGACGGCCGCCGACGCGGCCTGAGTTTACGGAATCCTCATGGCGTTCAGTTTCATCAAAAAGGTCTTCACCTTCGGCCCCAAGCCGGAGGAAGAACAGGCGCCGGAGGCGGTCGAGGCGAGGGTACTCGAATCCGAACTGGAGCCGCATTCGCGTGAGGAGAACCTTCCCGTTGCCGCCGATCCGGTCCTGGCGGAAGAGATGGAGACGGCCGGCGGGCCTGCCGATGACGTAGGCAAGGATGCCTCCGTGGAGGAGCTTGCCGAGCAGGCGGAAGCGCTCGCGCCGAAAGAGGACGATGTTTCCGATGTTCTTCCAGCTGAGGTGCAGGCTGGCGATATGGGCCTTGTGCCGCTCTCGCTGCTTGAGGCGGAAGCGCAAGCCGAGACCGGGGCGCCTGCCGAAAGCACTATCGAAGACACGCTTCCTGCTGCTTTGCCTCTTCAGCCGGGGAGTGGCGATCGGCCAGAGGATGAGGGTGGTGTCGCGGAAGTGGCATCTGTCGGCGAAACTGAAGAGGCGCCTGCGGCAGGGCTGGCCGCAGAAGCTGACGCGGAGCAGGAGCCCATCGCCGATCCTATCTCTCCGGCCGCGGAAGAGATATCCGACCGAACAGGGGAAGACGACAGCTCTTCAAGTGATCCTTTTGCCGCTCCCGTCCTTCCCAAGGGATTTGCCACGGGTCCTACGGCTTCCGAGCCTGTGGCCCTGGTCCCTCCGCCAAAGCTTTCCTGGTTCCAGCGGCTGCGCGCCGGCCTAGCCCGCACCTCCTCGCAGCTTACCGGCCAGATCGCGGCACTCTTCACCAAGCGCAAGCTCGATGACGAGACGCTGCAGGATCTGGAGGATCTGCTGATCCAGGCCGATCTCGGCGTCGAGACGGCGATGCGGGTTACCGATACGCTCGCATCCGAGCGGTACGGCAAGGACGTCACCGGCGAGGATGTCAGCCGCATCATGGCAAGCGAGATCGCCAAGGTGCTGAAGCCTGTCGCAAAGCCGCTACAGCTCGATCTGAGCCATAAGCCGCACGTCATCCTGGTCGTTGGGGTCAACGGCACCGGCAAGACGACGACGATCGGAAAGCTGGCCGCGAAGCTTTCGGGTGCCGGCCTCAAGGTCATGGTCGCGGCCGGCGATACGTTCCGCGCCGCTGCCATCGAACAGCTGAAGATCTGGGCTGACCGCACCAAGTCGGAATTCATCGGCACCAAGCTCGGCGCCGATGCCGCGGGTCTTGCCTATGACGCCTTCGAGCAGGCGAAGGCCAAGAGGTGCGATGTGTTGATCATCGATACGGCCGGCCGCCTGCAGAACAAGGCGGAACTGATGGCGGAACTCGAGAAGATCGTTCGCGTACTCGGCAAGCTCGATCCGGATGCGCCGCATACCGTGCTGCAGACGCTCGACGCCACGACGGGGCAGAACGCGCTGTCGCAGGTGGAGATCTTCCGCAATGTCGCCGGCGTCAACGGCCTGATCATGACAAAGCTCGATGGCACGGCGCGGGGTGGCATTCTCGTGGCGATCTCGGCCAAGCACAAGCTGCCGGTCTATTTCATCGGTGTCGGAGAAAGCGTCGAGGATCTGGAGCCGTTCGAGGCCGAGGATTTCGCGCATGCCATTGCCGGTCTCGGCCAATAATGCCACAGATATGCCGACAAGCACGGGCAAGGGTTTCGTGTTCCCAAACGGATTTGAGATAGAATGACGACAGAGAGCGATATCACCCCAAGCGCGGCCGACCGGCATCACCCGATGCTGAAGCTGGCGCTGGAACTTGGCCCGCTGTTGATCTTCTTCTTCGCCAACCTACGCGGCCCCTGGCTGGTCGAGCGGTTCCCGGCTCTTTCGGAGCTTGGCGGACCACTATTCGTGGCGACGGCCCTCTTCATGGCGGCAACGGTGATCTCACTGATCGTTTCTAAGGTCGTGCTCGGGCATCTGCCGATCATGCCCTTCGTGTCGGGCATCGTGGTCGTCATCTTCGGGTCGCTGTCGATCTATTTGCAGAATGAGACCTTCATCAAGATGAAGCCGACCATCGTCAACGCGCTCTTCGGCGTTGCTCTGCTTGGCGGCCTCGCCTTCGGCAAATCGTTGCTCGGCTACGTCTTCAACGCGGCCTTCCAGCTCGATGCGGAGGGATGGCGCAAGCTGACGATCCGTTGGGGCATCTTCTTCCTCTTCCTCGCGGTGCTGAACGAGGTCGTCTGGCGCAATTTCTCCGATGATTTCTGGATCGCCTTCAAGGTCTGGGGCACAATGCCAATCACCATCATCTTCACGCTTGCACAGATGCCACTGATCATGAAGCATACGGTCACGCCGGCGGGAGAGACCGAGAATTGACAACACTGAATACGGCAGACAGGGAGAAGCATCAGACCTTCTGGTTTGCTGCGTGCGTTGCCGTTCTGCTCGTCCAGATCATCGCCGAATACATGATGGGTCGCACACCCATCTGCACCTGCGGATATGTCAAGCTATGGGAAGGCACCGTCAATTCCAGCGGTAACTCGCAGCATATTTCCGACTGGTACACGCCCTCCCACATCATCCACGGCTTCATTTTCTACGGCATCGCACACCTCTTTATGCGCGGAAAGCCGATCGCCGTGCGGCTGCTTTTGGCGCTCATGATCGAGTCCGGTTGGGAATTGCTGGAAAATTCACCCTTGATCATCGACCGCTATCGGACGGCAACGATCTCGCTCGACTATTACGGCGACAGCATTCTGAATTCCGCGATGGACACCGTGTTCATGGTGGTCGGGTTCTTGTTCGCCTCGCGAGCGCCCGTCGCACTAACGGTCGCGATCGCGATTTTCTTCGAGCTCTTGACCGGCTACCTCATTCGCGACAACCTGACGCTCAACGTGCTGATGCTGATCTGGCCGATTGAGGCGATCAAGACCTGGCAAGGCGGGATCTAGTCAGGACGCCGGCTTGGCCAGCGCCATCTCCATGGCGGGGAAAAGCCCTTCCTTCAGACTGACCTCGTCGAACGGGCCGACCCGCTTGTAGAGGATCGTGCCGTCGGGAGCGATGAGATAGCTTTCCGGGATGCCGTACACACCCCAATCGATGGCTGCCTGCCCCTTGGGATCGACACCGATGGCGGCAAAGGGATTGCCGAGTTCGCCGAGGAAGCGAAGTGCGTTGTCGTTCCTGTCCTTGTAGTTGATCGCAACCACGTTGAGGCGGCCGTCCTTTGCCAGTTCCTTCAAGATCGGATGTTCTTCGCGACAGGGAATGCACCAGGAGGCGAAGACGTTGACGAGGGTCAGCTTGCCCTTGATGGCGCTGTCAGTCAGCGCCGGCAGGTTGGTACCCTCAAGCGGCGCAAGGTTCAGTGCCGGCGCCCTCGTGCCGATCAGTGCAGAGGGGATTTCCGAGATATCCTTGCCGTGGACGTCCTGGTCGTAAAGCATCTTTGCCGCGGTGGCTGCAATGCCGGCAAAGACGATCAACGGGATCAAGGCGACGGCATAGCGCCCAAATCCGCGCTTGGCACGGCTCGTTTCCGGTGTGGTGCTCATTCGCCATCCTTTGTCCGCGCGGAGCGGCGGCGGATTCCGGCGGCTTCGAGGGTTGCCATCTCGCTGCGGCGCGCACGGCCGTCCGCCCACGTCCAAAGCGTGGCTGCGATGGTGACGAGGGCCGCAAAGCCATAGGCGCCATAGACATAGAAAGCATGCGTCATGACTGTCCCTCGCGGCTCGCCAAGCGTGCTGCCAAGCGGCGCTGTGCGGTGACGCGGCGTCGCCAGATTTCGTTGCGCATGGCCATGATGTGCAGCGTGAAGAAGAGCGCGGTGAACGCAACGGCCATCACCAGCAGTGGCCGCAGGAACTCCGGATCGATGGCTGGGCCGTCGAGGCGCAGTACGCTCGCGGATTGATGCAGTGTGTTCCACCATTCGACGGAGAACTTGATGATCGGGATGTTGACGAAGCCAACGAGGATCAGGACGGCGCTGACGCGGGCGGCTTTTGACGGGTCGTCGATCGCGCGATTGAGGGCGATGAGCCCGAGATACATCAGGAACAGGACGAAGACGGAGGTGAGCCGGGCGTCCCATACCCACCAGGTGCCCCACATCGGCTTACCCCAGAGCGAACCTGTCACCAGGGCAATCAGCGTGAAAGCGGCGCCGAGCGGGGCGGCAGCCTTTGCCGATACATCCGCCAGCGGATGGCGCCAGACCAGCGTACCGATCGCTGAGAGGCTCATGATCGTATAGCCCATCATCGCCAGCCAGGCCGCCGGCACGTGGACATACATGATACGAACCGTTTCGCCTTGCTGATAGTCGCCTTCGGTCGTGAAGCTGAGAGACAGCCCCACGATAAAACAGAGGGCCGTGAAACCGGCCATCCAGGGAATGATGCGTGCCGCCAGCGCCAGAAACCGCGTCGGGTTGGCGAGATCGCTGAATTTCGTGATGGCTAGGCTCGTTTCGCTCATGCCGTTTCCTTACCGCGATATGCCCGATGCCGCAATCGAGCGCCCCATCAATCCGACGTGTTGCGTAGTGCCAGTGCGGCCGCGGCCGGGCCGATGACGGCGAAGAACAGAGTGAGTGCGATCAGAATGAGGAAAGGCGGCAGAAAGGGCGATGGGCCTTCGACCGCCGCATAAGTGGCGCTGACGCCGAAAATAAGCACCGGAATGGTCAGCGGCAGCACCAGGATCGAGACCAGCAGTCCGCCACGCGGCAAGGCGACAGCAGCGGCTGCGCCGACGGCGCCGATGAAGGTAATCGCGGGCGAGCCGACGAGGAGCGTCAGCATCGTCGCGCCGATCGCCGTCTCACTCATATTCATGAAGAGGCCAAGCAGCGGCGAGGCGATGACCAGCGGCAGGCTGGTGGCGATCCAGTGTGCCAGGCACTTCACCAGCACCGTCAGAACAAGCGGATGTTCGTGCATCAGCATGAGATCGAGCGAGCCATCGTCGCGTTCGGCCTGAAACAGGCGGTCGAGGCCGAGAAGCGCGGCAAGCAGCGCACCGATCCACACGATCGCCGGGCCGATGCGAGACAGAAGTGCGAGGTCAGGCCCGACGCCGAAGGGGATGACCGCGACAACGGTCAGGAAGAAGAGAACGCCGATCAGCGCGCCGCCGCCGGCGCGAATGGAAAGTTTGAGGTCACGCAGCAGAAGGGCCGTCATGCCCACACTCCCGGACCAGTGTGAGAAAATCCCGCCATCCGCAGCTCCTGCGCACCCTCAAGGCCCAACGGCTGGTGGGTTGCGGCAAGCACGATCCCGCCCCTGCGCCGATGCGCCTCGATAAGCTCTGCAAAAAGGCGGTCGCCGCTTGTGTCCAACGCAGCGGTAGGCTCATCGAGAATCCAGACCGGCCGGTAGGCGACAAGCAGCTTGGCGAAGGCAAAGCGACGTTGCTGGCCAGCCGAAAGGTAGCCGAAGGGAAGCTGCGTTATTCCCGCGAGCCCGACCGCCTCGGCTGCCTCATCGATGGAAACGGTCGAACCTCCGTGCGTATCTCCCAGAAAGCAACGCCAGAAGTCGAGGTTTTCGGCGACCGTCAACTCGCTTTTCATCGCATTGCGGTGGCCGAGATAGTGGCTGATTTCGCCGACGCGCCGGTGAGTGTTGCCATGCGAATCGGTGAAGCCAACCGAGCCTCTTTCCCGATGCAGCAAACCGGCGACGACGCGCAACAAAGTTGACTTTCCCGATCCATTTTTGCCTGTCAAAACCAGCGCTTCGCCCGATTCCAGGCGAAAGGATACGCCCTCGAAAATGAGCTCTTCTCCCCGGCGCGCGGCCAGATTGGCGGCCTCGAGATACATGACTTTTCCGTCGTTTAATTTTTCAGTCATCGCAATGCAAAAAAATCCGAAATGGGCCACGCTCTCTCTGGCACCTTTCTTAGAAATTATCTATAAGACCCGCAACCACGCCAGCGGTCGGCGTGAATTTCATCCTTGCGCCGAACATGGGCTTTGCTCCACGTGCGGACAGCGGAAATGGCCGTACCCGCATCCTGATGTGCATTCCGTGCATAGGCGTCCGCACGATTGTGTTCGCTATCAGAAACGGGGTCTCTCGTGTCTAAATCTCTTGACAGCTTCAATTGTCGTTCCACGCTCACCGTGAACGGTAAGGACTACGTCTATTTCAGCCTGCCCAAGGCTGAGGCGAATGGCCTGCCGGGTGTTTCGAAGCTTCCTTACTCGATGAAGGTTCTGCTCGAGAACCTGCTGCGCTTCGAAGACGGTCAGTCGGTGACCAAGGAACACATTCTGGCGGTTGCCGAATGGCTTGATAACAAGGGTGCTGTCGAAAACGAAATCGCCTATCGCCCGGCGCGCGTGCTGATGCAGGACTTCACCGGCGTTCCCGCCGTCGTCGATCTGGCCGCGATGCGTGACGCGATGGTGTCCCTCGGTGGCGACCCGGAGAAGATCAATCCGCTGGTTCCGGTCGACCTCGTCATCGACCACTCTGTTATCGTCGACGAATTCGGCACGCCGCAGGCTTTTGCCAAAAACGTCGAGCTGGAATACCAGCGTAACGGCGAGCGCTACCGCTTCCTGAAGTGGGGCCAGCAGGCATTCAAGAACTTCCGCGTCGTTCCTCCCGGCACCGGCATCTGTCATCAGGTGAATCTCGAATACCTCGGCCAGACCGTCTGGACGAAGGAAGAGGACGGCGAGACGATCGCTTATCCCGACACCTGCGTCGGCACCGACAGCCATACGACGATGATCAACGGCCTTGGCGTTCTCGGCTGGGGTGTTGGCGGTATCGAAGCCGAAGCGGCCATGCTCGGCCAGCCGGTCTCGATGCTCCTGCCTGAAGTCATCGGCTTCAAGCTCACCGGCAAGCTCAAGGAAGGCGTCACGGCGACTGACCTGGTGCTGATGGTCGTGCAGATGCTGCGCAAGAAGGGCGTCGTTTCCAAGTTCGTCGAATTCTTCGGCCCGGGCATGGACAACATGCCGCTGGCAGACCGCGCGACGATCGGCAACATGGGTCCGGAATACGGCGCGACCTGTGGCTTCTTCCCGGTCGACGGCGAAACCATCAACTACCTCAACATGTCGGGCCGCACCAAGGACCGCATCGCGCTCGTCGAAGCCTATTCGAAGGCTCAGGGGATGTGGCGCGACGGCGACGGTTCGGACCTCGTCTTTACCGACACGCTCGAACTCGACCTCGCCGACGTCGTGCCTGCGATGGCCGGCCCGAAGCGTCCCGAAGGCCGCATCCCGCTCGAAAACATCGCGGCCGGCTTCGCTGGTTCGATGGACGCCGACTACAAGAAGCCGGGCCAGCTCTCCAACCGCTACGCGGTCGAAGGCACCGACTTCGATCTCGGCCATGGCGACGTTGCGATTGCCGCCATCACGTCGTGCACCAACACCTCCAACCCGTCGGTTCTGATCGCTGCCGGCCTTCTCGCCCGTAACGCCGTTGCCAAGGGCCTGAAGTCCAAGCCGTGGGTCAAGACCTCGCTCGCTCCAGGATCGCAGGTGGTCGGCGAATACCTTGCGACGTCCGGCCTGCAGGCTGACCTCGACAAGCTCGGCTTTAACCTCGTCGGCTTCGGCTGCACGACCTGCATCGGCAACTCCGGTCCGCTGCCGGCGCCGATCTCGAAGACAATCAACGACAAGGGGCTCATCGTTTCGGGCGTTTTGTCGGGCAACCGTAACTTCGAAGGCCGTATCTCTCCTGATGTTCAGGCGAACTACCTGGCGTCCCCGCCGCTGGTCGTTGCCTATGCGCTTGCCGGTTCGGTCCAGAAGGACCTGACCAAAGAGCCGATCGGCGAAGACCAGAACGGCAATCCGGTGTTCCTCAAGGATATCTGGCCGACTTCGCACGAAGTTCAGGAATTCATCCTGAAGTACGTTACGCGCGAGCTCTATGAGACGAAGTATGCTGACGTCTTCAAGGGCGACGAGAACTGGCAGGCCGTTCAGGTTCCTCCTGGCCAGACCTATGCCTGGGACGACGATTCGACCTACGTTCAGAACCCGCCTTACTTCGTGGGCATGGGCAAGTCCGGCTCCGGTATCTCCGACATCAAGGGCGCCCGCGTTCTCGGCCTGTTCGGCGACAAGATCACCACCGACCACATTTCCCCGGCCGGTTCGATCAAGGCGGCGTCTCCGGCCGGTGCCTACCTGCTCGAGCACAATGTCGGCGTCGCGGACTTCAACCAGTACGGTACGCGCCGCGGCAACCATGAAGTGATGATGCGCGGCACATTTGCCAACATTCGCATCCGCAACCACATGCTCGGCCCGAACGGCAAGGAAGGCGGCTACACGATCCACTATCCCTCCAAGGAAGAAGAATCGATCTACGACGCGGCCATGCAGTACAAGGCCGAGGGCGTTCCGCTCGTCATCTTCGCAGGTGTCGAATACGGCAACGGCTCGTCCCGCGACTGGGCGGCGAAGGGCACCAACCTGCTTGGCGTCAAGGCTGTGATCGCGCAGTCCTTCGAGCGTATCCACCGCTCGAACCTGGTCGGCATGGGCGTCATCCCGTTTGTGTTCGAAGAAGGCACGACCTGGGCAAGCCTCGGTCTGAAGGGCGACGAAATCGTCACTATCGAAGGCCTTGAAAACATCAAGCCGCGCGAAAAGAAGATCGCCAAGATCACCTATGGCGACGGCACCGTGAAGGACGTTCCACTGCTGTCGCGTGTCGATACGCTCGATGAAGTGATCTACCTTAACAACGGCGGCATCTTGCAGACGGTTCTGCGCGATCTCGCTGCCTGATTGTTAACGGGCTTCCGTGACAATGACCGCCGGAAAGAGATTTCCGGCGGTTTTTGTTTGAGCGCGAGATATTGGATGCCCGGTCACGACGATGTGTTTCAGCTTGGCTTCCACGAAGCTTGGTCTCACCCGTTCGTGACTTTCCGTTTGGAGCGAGAACCACTATCTCTACGTTCATACATCGGAACCTGCGGCGAAGGTGGCGGTAGGTACTGAATAAAAAGGTGCAGTGAATGTCCCCGCGGTTTCTGATTTCCATGGTTGCAGGTGTGGCGCTTGCCGGCCCACTTTTTGCCCAGGACGCGCCGAAAGGTGTGGTTGAACTCTTCACCTCGCAGGGATGTTCTTCTTGTCCTCCAGCCGATGCGGCTTTCCGCAAGCTCGTCGAGGCCGGCGGCGTTATCGCTCTCGCCTATCACGTCGATTACTGGAACTATATGGGATGGGCCGATACGCTGAGTTCCAAGGAGAATACGGAGCGGCAGTATGGCTACGCGCAGACGATGGGACGCGCCAACGTCTATACGCCGCAGGTCATCGTCAACGGCCGCGACCACGTAGCGGGAGCCGATCTCGGCGCGATCAATAAGAAGATCGATGGCTATGCAGCCGAAGGCATGGGGTTGTCAGTGCCGGTGACTGCGCAGATGCGCGACGACCAACTCGAGATCAAGATCGGCGCAGGACAGGGCAAGGCCAATGTCGTCATGGTCTACTTCAATCGCGAGAAGACCATCGACGTCGAGAAGGGCGAAAACAGCGGACAGAAGATTGCATACCTCAACAGCGTTGCCGATGTTGAGACCGTCGGCATGTGGGAGGGCAAGGAAACGAGCTTGACGCTGCCGGCCAGCGTGATGCAGAAGCCGGACCTTGAGGGCTGCGCGATTCTACTTCAATCCTCCACCGCCGATGGCAATCCATCTGCGATCCTCGGAGCGACGGTTGTCATGGCCGGGAAGAACATCTGACCGTTTCATCTGCTTCTGCGGATGGAAAACGGGGTGGCCCGGCTGATCGTATTCGGGGCTGGGGTTAAGGTCGATACGGTCAGCCGGGCCCTTTGGCGCGCTGGCGCCAAACTCACACACAACCGTTTCAGCAGACCAAATCTGGCAAAAGATCATGCGCAATTCGGGTGCGACGACGGGTCCGAATGGCCCCGCGGCGCAGTCGTGAGGGAATTTCCCTTGCAAATGAGGCGCTGTTTTGACTGAATTGCGGCGCTCGGGAGATTGCACAGACTATGATTAATGTGACTGATCACCTGCTTGCAATTTATAAACGCTAAGGCAAACTGTCATTCTCCTGTCACGAGCGGAGGCACAGGGAGACTGATGACAGATCAGCCGGATTTGCGGCGCGGCGAAAGCCGGTCCGCCGAGAACAGTTCCTCAGTCGTCGTAGATCTCAAGGAGTACAAGCAGAGCAAGGACCCACCGCCGGTCACCTTTCACCGTCGCGAGCTCGACGCGATCCTGTGGATTTACGGCCGCATGGTCGGCGAGGGTGAGTGGCGAGATTACGCGATCGATCATCTGAGAGACTGCGCCATCTTCTCGGTTTTCAAGCGATCGGGCGAAATGCCGCTTTTTCGCATCGAGAAGAATCCGAAGCTTGCCACCAAGCAGGGTGCCTATTCCGTTTTCAACACTCACGGCGTCATCCTGAAGCGCGGCCACGAGCTGCAGCAGGTTTTGAAGGTCTTCAATAAGGCCTTGAAGCTGGTCGAGAAGTAGCTCGGCTCAAGCTTTGAAAAGGGTACCGGGATAAGTCGAGGCATCGGGGTCCGTGGCTGCGCCTTCACCAAGGGCTCGCTGCATGATCATCGTATCGAGCCAGCGGCCATGCTTGTAACCTGTTGCTCTCAGGCGGCCGGTTTCCTCAAAGCCCAATGCGCGATGCAGGGCAATCGATGCCGGATGTGCGCCGCCGATCACGGCCACCATCTGGCGAAAGCCGAGATCCGTGCAGCGTCGGATCAGTTCGGCGAGCAGCAGCCTTCCAACGCCCCTGCCGCGTGCTTCAGGCCCCAGGTAGATCGAATCTTCGACCATCCAGCGATAGGCCGGCCGCGTCCGGAAGGCTGAGGCATAGGCGTAACCGAGCAGGCTGCCATCCTCATCGATGGCGGCGATGTAGGGATAGTCCTGGCCCGTGATTGCGGAAAATCGTGCCGCCATCTCGCTCTGCTCCGGCGGGATGATCTCGTAGCTTGCGACACCATTCAGGACGGATTCGCGATAGATGGCCGTGATGGTGGGGAGGTCGAATGAGGTAGCGTCGCGGAGGAAGATGGGCATTCGGTCGGCCGGGAGGATATGAACAATGGACCATTCCAGAAATCACTCTCCGTAGGACCAGGCAACAAAAAAGGCGGCCGAAGCCGCCTTTTTCGACAACATCCCTGTTCCTTACTTGCGGTCACCCATGAACTGCAGGAGGAACATGAAGAGGTTGATGAAGTCGAGATACAAGGTCAGTGCACCCATGATCGCCTTGCGGCCGGCAACCTCTGCGCCGTCGGCTTCGTAATACAGCTCCTTGATGCGCTGCGTATCGTAGGCGGTCAGGCCTGCGAAGATCAGCACGCCGATCACAGAGACCGCGAACTGCAGGGCAGACGACGCCAGGAAGATGTTCACGACCGACGCGATGATCAGACCGAAGAGGCCCATGATCAGGAACGAGCCCATCGCGGAGAGATCACGCTTGGTCGTGTAGCCATACAGCGAGAGCGCGCCAAAGGAGGCCGCCGTCACGAAGAACGTCTGCGTGATGCTCGATTGCGTGTAGACCAGGAAGATCGACGAAAGCGACAGACCCACCAGCGCGGCATAGACCCAGAAGGTCGTCTGCGCGGCGGCAACGCTCATGCGGTTAATCCTGAAGCTCAGGAAGAACACGGCGGCCAGCGGGGCAAGGATGACCACCCAACGGAGCGGCGACTGGAAGAGCACCACGCCAAACTGCGTCAGTTGATTGTCCTGGACGGCGAAATTGAAGCCGAGATAGGCGGCCACACCGGTGATCGCCAGGCCCAGCGCCATCAGGTTGTAGACCCTGAGCATATAGCTGCGTAGGCCCTGGTCGATCATCTCGCCAGTTTGTACGCGGCCTTGGTAATTACGAAGGTCAGCCATAGTTTCCTCTTATAAGCTCCGGTGTGGACACGGTGGCGGGTGCGCAACCCGGGCGCCGCTGCGGAGCCCAGCATGCCTGCACACAATATGAGCCTTTCGCCTTTCGCAAACAAGGCCCTTGCAACCCGCGATCGGGTTAAATCGCCGTAAGGTGAAGGGAATTTCTCCGTTTGGTCAATCAAAGCTCGCGCAAAACGGGTGCCGCTTTCTGGCCGAGGATGCGCCAGGTACCGATGAGCCCAATGCCGACGGTGAGCACCAGCGCCGTTATGAGTGTCAGGCCGGCGACGTCGGGCAGGAAGTGGGAGGGGATGCGCATGATCCGGGCGGTGATGAACCAGGCCGCGACGCCGCCGGCAAAGAGGGCGAAGACTGCGGTTGCTGCCCCGAGAATGAGGTATTCGTAGCAGAAGGCGCGGATCAGCATTCGTCGCGTCGCGCCCAGTGTCTTGAGGACGACCGCATCATGGGTACGGGCGCGGTTGCCGGCAGCCAGAGCGCCCGCAAGAACGAGCACCGAGGCGATAAGTGCAACGGAGGCGGCGGCGCGGATCGCCGTCGCAAGCTGCGCCACCAGTGTGTTGACGATATCGATCGCATCCTTGACCCGCACGCTGGTGATCGTCGGATAGGTATTTGTCACGGATTTGAGAATCGCGGCCTCCTGGGTAGTGGTCGCGGCCGGGTCGGTGAGCGTCGCCAGCCAGGCGTGCGGGGCGCCGCGGAACGTATTCGGCGAGAACACCATCACGAAGTTGATGGAAAGCGTTTCCCACTCGACCTTGCGCAGATTGGCAATCTTGGCTGTGATGTTACGCCCAAGCACGTTAACGGTGACGGTGTCGCCGATCTTCAGACCGAGTTCCTTCGCTTCCTCGGCAGAAAAGGAGACAAGCGGCTCACCTCTATAATCCTTCGGCCACCATGAACCCTCGGTCAACGATGCATTTTCCGGCAGTGTTTGCGCATACGTGATGCCGCGGTCGCCGCGCAGTACCCACTGGCCGCCCGGCGGGACTTTCCGCTTCGTCACATCCTCGCCGTTGAAGGCGAGGATGCGGCCGCGCAGCATCGGCACCTCGACCAAGTGGCCATCCGGGGAACTGGCTTTGATGACGCTACGGAATTTCTCGAGTTCCGAACCCTGAATGTTGACGAAGAAGAAGTTCGGCGCGCCGGCGGCCATGCGCCCGGTCAATTGCTGCCGCATGTTGCCGTCGATCAGGGTGAGGGTGACGAGCAGTGCAAGGCCAAGACCGAGAGACAGGACGACGGAGGGCGTCAGCGCGCCGGGCCTATGGATGTTGCCGATTGCGAGCCGCAGGGCGGGTGAATTCACCCGTGGGCTGCGACGCGCGAGCCAAGCGATACCGGCAGCGACAAGCCGCAAGATCACGAAGGAGAAGGCGATCGCCCCGACAAAGACGATCGCGATGAAGCGATCGTGAGCGGTTGCGATGGCGAGACCGGCAAGGGCAAGGAGAAATACCGCGGCAAGAAGGATGTAGGGCCACGACGGCAGACCCCGCGCCTCGAAACCTTGTTCACGGAAGAGAGCTGTCGCCGGAACCTCGCGGGAATGTCCGAGCGGCATGATGGCAAAGGCCAGCGTTGTCATAATGCCGAAAAGGACGGCGAGGGACAGGGCCCCGGGGTAGAACGTCAGATCGGTCGAAACAGGCAGGAATTGCGCCAGAAATTGCGACGCCACGATTGGCGCCAGCGCTCCGATGACGAGGCCGATGACCATGCCGCCCAAGGCAATGATCGCGATCTGGAACAGGTAGATCAGGACCACAGTCGCTGCCGGCGCGCCAAGGCACTTGAACGTTGCAATCGTGGTGCGCTTGGAATCCAGGAAAGCACGCACAGCGTTTGCGACGCCGACACCACCGACGATCAGGGCCGTCAGTCCGACCAGCGTTAGAAATTGCGAGAAGCGCTCAATGTTTTCGGTTAGCGAAGGCGCTGCCCGATCGCTCGTGCGGATTGACCAGCCGGCGGACGGAAAGTCCTTCGTAGCCCGATCGCGGATCGTGGATCTCTCGGCTGGGTCGTCCATGCGGATCTTGTAAACGTGTTCGACCAAGCTGCCGGTCTGGATGAGGCCGGATGCCTTGAGCCCGTCCCTGCTCACGAGGAGGCGGGGTGCGAAGCCGAAACCTTCCGAGACCGCGTCGGGTTCAGTCTTGATCGTGCCGGTGATGTTCAAGATGACATTGCCGAGCAGGATCTCGTCGCCAATGGAGAGGCCGAGCCGCTCGAGCAGAAGCGGCGCGGCCACTGCGCCATAGGTGCCGCTCTGCCCGGATAGAAGCGCGTGCAACGGATAGTTCGGTTCGGCTTCGAAGGTACCGAAGAGTGGGTAAGCGCCGTCGACCGCCTTGACTTCGACCAGGGCCTGATCCGAGCCGTCGGGCTTGCGCGCCATCGAGCGCAGGCCGGTCGACGCCGACACCTTTCCGAAGCCGCGCAGGAAGCCCATTTCGGCTTCCGTCGCCTCGCGGTTGTTGAGCTCGAAGCGCACGTCGCCGGCAAGGATCTCCTGACCCTGCGTGGCGATCGTGTCGGTGATCGACTGCGAAACCGAATTGACCGCCGCAATGGCACCGGTGCCGAGGGCGATGCAGGCCAGAAAGATGTAGAAGCCGCCGAGCCCGCCGCGAAGCTCGCGGAGCGCGAGACGAAAGGCAAGGGAGGCGCGCGGGGTCAGCAATGTCATGCAATCGCCGCCTCGGGCTGCGCTGGCGCACTATCGCCCTCAATTTGGCCGGAACGAACCCGAATCTGCCGGGAGCAGCGTTTGGCAAGGGCGGTGTCATGGGTGACAAGCAGCAGCGTCATGCCGCGCTCAGCCTGCTTCGAAAACAGGAGATCTGCAATCTGGCGGCCGGTGTCGGTGTCGAGGTTGCCGGTCGGTTCGTCGGCAATCAGCAATGCCGGCGAGGGTGCGAGGGCGCGGGCAATTGCCACGCGTTGCTGTTCGCCGCCGGAAAGCTGGCCGGGATAGTGGTTCAATCGATCGCCAAGACCGACGGATTTCAATTCGCGGCGTGCGATTTCGAAGGGGTTGGGAAGGTTGGCAAGCTCCAGCGGCACAGCAACGTTTTCCAGCGCCGTCATGTTGGCAATCAGGTGGAAAGATTGGAAGACGATGCCGATGTTGCGGCCACGGAAGTCGGCCACATGGTCTTCACTCAGGGCATGCAATGGTGTGCCGCTGACATTGATCTCGCCACTATCGAGTTTCTCAAGCCCTGCAAGCACCATCAGCAATGTCGATTTGCCAGAGCCCGACGGCCCTACGATGCCGACCGACTCGCCGGCGGCAATCGTCAGGTCGATGCCCTTCAGCACATGGACAGAGGCGGCGGCGCTGCCAAGCGTCAAATCGGCGCGCTTCAACTCGATGATGGTTTTTGCCAACAGTATTCGCCCTATATAGATGCCGATCGTCTTGCCAATCTAGGGAAAGCGGAATGAGATTTAAAGTTGCCGGCCTTCACATCGCCGTCATTGTTGCTTCGCTGCTCTTTGCGGTCGCGGCTAGCGCAAGGACAATCAGCCTGGTCGGCTTTGGAGACAGCCTGATGGCGGGCTACCAACTCCCTCCCGGAGATGGCTTTCCAGAAAAACTGCAAGCAGCACTGAAAGCCAAAGGGGTCGACATATCAATCGCCAATGCGGGAGTGTCCGGCGACACGACGACCGGCGGTCTTGCGCGGATCGACTGGTCGATTCCTGACGGCACTAATGGCGTGATTCTCGAACTAGGTGCTAATGATGCGCTGCGCGGCATCCCTCCCGAAGAAAGTGAAAAAAACCTCGATCAGATGATTGTCCGGCTAAAGGAACGTGGGATTGCCGTCCTTCTCGTGGGTATGCTGGCGCCGCCGAACATGGGCGGGGACTATGCGGCGCGCTTCAACCCGATCTACCAGAAACTCGCGCAAAAACATGGCGTTGCGCTCTATCCCTTCTTTCTCGAAGGCGTAGTCCTTCATGCCGGTCTGCAGCTTGAGGATGGGATGCACCCCAACAGCAAGGGGGTTGATGTGATGGTCGAAAAGATGGAGCCGGCTATCACGCAATTCTTGGCAACGATTTCTACTGTGAAGAATTAAGGGCTTGCACAGGTGCCCAATGCGTGATTCCGTGTGAGCACCTGCAAAAGATTCGGGGAGTGCTCGTTATGCCGAGACTGTTTACCGCCCTCGAAATTCCGCGCAATGCCGCGATGAGCCTCTCATTGCTGCGCGGTGGTCTCCCTCGTGCAAGATGGATCGATGTGGAAAATTACCACATCACTTTGCGGTTTATCGGCGATGTCGATGGACGAACGGCAGACGAAATTGTCGATCGGCTCGACCGCATCGACCGGCCCGAATTCCAGATCCGTCTCGATGGTATCGGCGCATTCGGGTCCAAGAAGCCGCATTCGGTCTGGGCCGGCGTCTCGCCTTCGCCCGAGATGTATGCGCTACAGGCAGAAATCGAGCGGATCTGCCAGCGTATCGGATTGCCGCCGGATCCCCGTAAGTTCACGCCGCATGTCACGCTCGCGCGGCTGAAATCGTCGCGGGTCGACGATGTGGTGCGTTATCTGGCCGGTCGCGGAAACTTCCAGACCTCGGCCTTCACTGTTCCCCGCTTCGTCCTGCTGTCGTCAAGGGAATCGGTCGGCGGCGGTCCCTATTTGACGGAAGAGATCTTCCCGCTCCACGAGGCATTATCCGTTCCCAGCGTCTCGAGCAGCTTCCTGCAGCCGGTGAAGAGCCTGGCGTAGACATGTTCGAACTCGTCCCTGCCGCCGTAATAGGGGCGGGTATATCCTCGCCGCTCGCCAATGCGAAATCGCCGAATAGGTGGATGTTTGTGGCTTCCGGGCGGATCCGATGCAGTTCGGCGATATTTGTGCGATCCATCGCGAGTATCAGACCGAAGTCGCTGAAATCCTCCGTCGTTATCCGACGGGCGCTTTGCCGGGAGATGTCTATCCCGTGACCTCTGGCCGTCGCGATCGAACGCTGATCCGGATGCTCGCCTTG
The DNA here is from genome assembly GCF_000577275.2 of Rhizobium favelukesii. Taxonomy (NCBI): domain Bacteria; kingdom Pseudomonadati; phylum Pseudomonadota; class Alphaproteobacteria; order Hyphomicrobiales; family Rhizobiaceae; genus Rhizobium; species Rhizobium favelukesii. Next base: position 3,935,120 of record NZ_HG916852.1, on the reverse strand, counting down.
GTGCCAGCCACCGGTGCCGGCAGAATCGATCTCGAAACGATCAGCAAAGCCGGCCGCGTCGACAAGATGCGAGAAGATGCCCTCGGCAAGGGGAGAACGGCAGATGTTGCCCATGCAAACAAACAGGATGCTTATGCGTTTCATCTGTGGTCCATGATGGAAAGAGGAGGGACAATCGCATGAAACGGGAAAAACTGGAACGGCAAGCTATCACTGCCGAGCTCGCCAAGCTGGATGGCTGGTCGCTCGATGACACCGGCACGTCGATATCGCGAAGCTTCAAGTTTCGCAATTTCGTCGAGGCTTTCGGCTTCATGACCGAAGCGGCGCTCGCGGCCGAAAGGCTCAATCATCATCCCGAGTGGCTCAATGTCTATTCGCGCGTCGAGGTGAAGCTCAACACCCACGATGCTGGCGGCCTGACCGAGCTTGACTTCCGGCTAGCGACGGCGATGGAGAAGGCGGCAGCATGCCGGCTTGATTGAATCCGGTGCAGCCATCACCATATGTGCGCGTGTACGAAAGGACCAATCGGGATGGACGACGTCAAATTCGGTGAGATCCTTCTGCCGGGTGACGATGATACGCAGAGCCGGCGCGAGCAGACTGTACGCAAGAAATTCTGGCCGACCTTCAAGAAGGCCGTGCGGCAGATTCCATTCGCGCGCGATGTCGTTGCCGCATTCTACTGCGCGATGGATCCGCAGACGCCGACGAGGGTGCGCGGCGTGCTTCTGGCGGCGCTTGCCTATTTCGTCATGCCGATCGACATGATCCCTGATGTTTTTGCCGTGATCGGTTTTTCGGACGACGTAGCAGTCCTCTCCGCCGCCTTCGCGATGGTCAGCAGGCACCTGCAGCCGAGGCATTATGAAGCAGCAGACCGGGCGCTCGCCGACAAGCCTGAAGGCATGAAGACGATCTAGCCGCGTCGGTACGTCAGGCGCTCTCGGCCTCAAGAACCTTCCTGAGTTTTCCGAAGGCAAGCCGGATGCGGGACTTTACGGTCCCAAGCGGCAAGCCCGTCGCCTCCGCGATCTGCGAATGGGATTGGCCGAGAAAGAAGGCGGCGCGGAGCATTTCCCGTTGTTCTTGCGGGAGTTGGCTGACAGCGGCGCGCACGTGGGCGTCGCGATCGTCGTTTGCGAGGATCTCGTCGGCGCCGCTTTCAGCGACCGGCTGCAATGCCGGGTCTGCCCGATCCAAGACACGCGCTCTGGCCCGACGCTGAAGATCGATCCGCCGGTTGCGGGCAATGCGAAAAAGCCAGGTCGACAGAGACGATCGGGTTGCATCGTAGAGTCCGGCCTTGTGCCAAAGCACGATCATCACGTCCTGAACCAGTTCTTCTGCCTCGCTGCTTGCCATCCTTTGCCGTAGTAACCAAGATTTGAGGCGCGGTGCGAAGTAGTCGAATAACACGGCGAATGCCTCCTGGTCGCGGCGTTCCGCAACGGCCCTGGCGAGGGCGGCGAAGCGCTGTTTCTCCTCGGCATTCATGTTCCGTGCAAAGTCCCCTGGCTCAGCGAATTCTCCAACGGATTTCCAACGCTTACTGACGTACAACGGTTTCTGAAAAGGTCAAACTCTTGCCTGAATCTTTATGTCTTAAATCATTCATGACGATGGTCTGCGTGCGCACGCGGCATCACGCCATCACCGGCGAGGCGCCAGCGCCCGACGTTGACACTTGGGCGAAAATGACACAGGCAGGGACTTCTCGCAGTCCCTGTTGACGCTTTGGTAACCTGAATTAAGTCAAAATAAAGCAGATCGTGATTATGCGCCGCCCGTTCGCTTCGGGCTCGAATCGCAAGAACCGGCAGGATATCCATGTTTGTAAGAAGTACCGCAATCGCCCTTTCCCTTGTTCTCACCGGCGCCGGCATTGCATCCGCTCAGTCCAAGAAGTCGCAGCCTGCAGCGCCGGCAGCGCAGCAGCAGGCAACGCCGGCTTCGACGGCGCCGACACGTATCCAGCAGTTCCAGGCCTGGGGCGCCTATTCGTACAAGTCCGGCGCGAGCACCGTCTGCTACGTGCTGTCTGTGCCGACGGAAAAGAAGCCGGCGGGCATCGATCACGGTGACAATTTCTTCATCGTGTCGCAGCGTCCCGGCCAGAACATTTCCTACGAGCCGCAGGCAATGATGGGCTACACGGTCAAGGAGAACTCGAAGATCGATGTCGTTATCGACAACAAGACCTTTGTGATGTTCACCAAGGACAAGGCCGGTTGGGTTGAGAACGCAGCTCAGGAGCCGGCACTCGTCGCGGCCATGAAGAACGGTCACGCGATGACCGTCAACGCTACGTCTCGCAAAGGCACGTCGACCTCCTACAGCTATTCGCTCTCCGGCATTTCGGCCGCGCTGAAACAGGTTGAAGGCTGCAAATAAGCGCTTCGTGACTGTTCATTGAATTCGAAGGCCGGCCTTGCGCCGGCCTTCGTCGTTTTCCATCTCTAGTGACGCGCGGCAAAAATGATGCTAAAGGCCCGCACAACAGCGGATAGATCGCGGCTTTGCCGCCGTACTCCGCATTCAACTCTGCCATCATGCCCTCCGTGCCCCAAGTCATCCGGCTTACTGGGAGGATCGCATGTTGAATTCGGGATTAGAGATTATGTCCGTCATGGATGCGATGACCGTTACCAAGCCTGCCGGCGCCCCGATGCGCAGTGCCGATGCCGCGCTGAAGCCTTCGCTGATCGGCCTGAGCCGAGAAGAAATGGGCGCTGCGCTGCGCGAAAGGGGCGTGGCCGAAAAACAGATCAAGATGCGCGTGGCCCAGCTCTGGAACTGGATCTACGTGCGCGGCGTCTCCGATTTCGATCACATGACGAATGTCGCCAAGGACATGCGCGAGATGCTGAAGCAGCATTTCACCATCGCGCGCCCCGAGATCGTCGAGGAGCAGGTGTCAAACGACGGCACCCGCAAGTGGCTGCTGCGCTTCCCGCCGCGCGGTGCCGGACGTCCGGTCGAGATCGAGGCTGTCTATATCCCGGAAGAGGGCCGTGGAACGCTTTGCATCTCAAGCCAGGTGGGCTGCACGCTGACCTGTTCCTTCTGTCATACCGGAACGCAACGTCTGGTGCGCAACCTGACGGCGGAAGAAATTCTCTCGCAGCTTCTACTGGCCCGCGATCGCCTGGGCGATTTCCCGGACCGTGAAGCGCCGCAGGGCACCATCATGCCAGCCGAAGGCCGCAAGGTCAGCAACATCGTGATGATGGGCATGGGCGAGCCGCTCTACAATTTCGATGCCGTGAAGCAGGCGTTGCTGATCGCCACCGATGGCGACGGCCTGTCGCTGTCGAAGCGTCGCGTGACGCTGTCGACGTCGGGCGTCGTGCCTGAAATCTTCCGCACCGGCGATGAAATCGGCGTGATGCTGGCAATCTCGCTGCATGCCGTGCGCGACGACCTGCGCGACATCCTCGTACCGATCAACAAGAAGTACCCGCTGAAGGAACTGATCGACGCCTGTCGGAAGTACCCGGGCTTGTCGAACGCCCGCCGCATCACCTTCGAATATGTGATGCTGAAGGACGTCAACGACAGCCTCGAGGATGCCAAGGGTCTCGTCCAGCTGCTGAAGGGCGTGCCGGCCAAGATCAACCTCATTCCGTTCAACCCATGGCCGGGCACCAACTATCAGTGTTCCGATTGGGCGCAGATCGAGAAGTTTGCCGATTTCATCAACTCGGCCGGCTATGCCTCGCCGATCCGCACGCCGCGCGGCCGCGACATTCTCGCAGCCTGCGGCCAGCTGAAGTCGGAATCGGAGCGCATGCGCAAGACCGAACGGCTGGCTTTCGAGGCTATGATGATCGCCAACCACGGCGCGGATGATTGATCAGCAAGTTTGATCCTTCAAACACCTCCGGATGATTGATTTCATGGCCTGCTTTTCCTAGAAGCAGGCCAAAATCATGTCTGGAGGATACCCGATGCGTTCAATTCTGCTTGCTGTCGCGGCCACGCTGGCTCTCACCCTGCCTGCCAAGGCGGAAGATGTGACCGTCGCGGTCACGGCTATCGTCGAGCATCCGGCTCTCGACGCCGCACGCAAGGGTGTCCTCGATGTGCTGACGGCCGCAGGCTACAAGGACGGCGAGAACCTGAAGTTCATGTTCGAGTCCGCCCAAGGTAATCCGGCAACGGCAGCGCAGATCGCCCGCCAGTTCGCCGGCGAAGGCCCCAATGTCATCGTGCCGATTTCCACCCCTTCCGCGCAGGCCGTCGTTTCCGCAACGCGCGACATTCCGGTTGTCTTCACCGCCGTTTCCGATCCGCTCGGCGCGCAGCTCGTGAAGAACATGGACCAGCCCGGCGGTAACGTCACCGGTCTGTCCGACATGTCGCCGGTTGCGGAGCATGTTGCACTCATCAAGGAAATCCTGCCGAACGCCAAGACGATCGGCTACCTCTACAACTCCGGCGAAGCCAATTCCGTATCGTTGCTTGCCGTCCTGAAGATTGAGGCCGAGAAGGCCGGCCTGACGGTCGTTGAGTCGGCCGCCACCAAGTCCGCCGAAGTGCAGGGCGCTGCGCGCGCGCTCGTCGGCCGTGCCGATGCCATCTATATCCCAACTGACAACACCATCATCTCTGCGCTCGAAGGTGCCGTTGCCGTTGCCGAAGAAAGCAAGCTGCCGCTCTTCACGGCAGACACGGACTCCGTCTCGCGCGGTGCGATTGCTGCGCTCGGCTTCAATTACTACGACGTCGGCAAGCAGACCGGAGAGATCGTCGTTCGCATCCTCAAGGGCGAAAACCCAGGGGACATTCCGGTGAAGGTTGCTGCCGGCAGCGATCTCGTCATCAACAAGGGTGCGGCAGCAAAGATGGGCGTCACACTGCCGGAAAGCGTTTTGAAGCGCGCGACGAAGACCATCGACTGATCGAAGTAGATTTCATAACCAACCATCCAGCCGCTCCCGTTTTATGCGGGGGCGGCTGATGGCATTAGAAGCTCGGGTCCGCTAAGAGGCGGGACAGGTCAGAAGAAAGGGCAGGAGCCGTGAGTCAGATCGCATTCTGGGGAGCCGTGGAGCTGGGGTTGGTCTATGCCTTCGTAGCGCTCGGCGTATACCTCGCATTTCGGGTGCTGGATTTTCCGGATCTGACCGTCGACGGCTCCTTCCCGTTGGGTGCTGCCGTGACAGCGGTGCTGATTGTCGCCGGCGTCAACGCCTGGCTTGCTGCTCTCGTTGCCATGGTCGCTGGTGCTGCGGCTGGTCTCGTCACGGCGATGCTCAATGTACGATTCAAGATCCTCAATCTGCTGGCCTCGATCCTGACGATGATCGCGCTCTTCTCGGTCAATCTGCGCGTCATGGGCAAGCCGAACGTCGCGCTGATCAATGCGGATACGATGATCAGCCCGTTCTTCGGTCATGGGCTGCGTGATTTCTACGTTCGTCCGCTGTTCGTCGGCGTCCTCGTCGTTGTCGCCGTCGTCCTCGTCTGGCGCTTCCTCGAGAGCGACTCGGGTCTGGCGATGCGCGCGACTGGTGCGAATGCCCGCATGGCCCGCGCGCGGGGCGTCGATACCAGCCGCCAGATCTATCTCGGCATGGCGATCTCGAATGCGCTGGTCGCCCTCGGGGGTGCGCTGTTTGCGCAGACGAACGGCTTTGCCGACGTCACCTCGGGTGTCGGAACGATCGTCGTCGGTCTTGCGGCGGTCATCATCGGCGAAACGCTGCTCGGCCGGCGGGGTCTGCTGATCGCGCTGATCGGCTGCGTCCTCGGCTCCATCCTCTACCGTATCGCTATCCAGCTGGCGCTCTCGACCGATGTCATCGGGCTGCAGGCATCCGACCTCAATTTCGTGACGGCCGTCCTGGTTACCGTTGCGCTCATTCTTCCCCGCCTTCGCCGCGGAGGTGCCGCATCGTGATAACCCTCAAGGATATCAAGGTCATCTTCGGCAAGGGGACGCCGCTGCAGAAGCAGGCACTGAACGGCGTTAGCCTTACTATCGAAGAAGGTTCGTTCGTCACTGTCATCGGTTCGAACGGAGCCGGCAAGTCGACGCTGCTTGGCGTTCTGGCCGGCGATGTGCTTGCCAGCGAAGGCCAGGTTCTGATTGGCCACGCCGATGTCACGCGCAAGTCCACGGCGGCCCGCGCCGGCCTCGTCGCCCGTGTCTTCCAGGATCCGCTAACGGGGAGCTGCGGCTCGCTTTCGATTGAGGAGAACCTTGCGCTGGCAGCCCGTCGCGGTGAGCGGCGCGGCCTTGTCTCGGCGCTCGGACCGCAGCGCCGCGAGCATTTCCGTGATCGCATTGCCGAGCTCAACCTCGGCCTCGAAAACCGGATGAAGGACCGCATGGACCTGCTTTCCGGCGGTCAGCGGCAGGCGGTGTCGCTAGTCATGGCGACGCTTGCCGGCTCCGAAGTGCTGCTGCTCGACGAGCATACGGCGGCGCTTGATCCTGGCATGGCCGAATTCGTCATGGGCCTCACGCAGAAGATCGTCTCGGAACGCAAGCTAACGACGTTGATGGTCACACACTCCATGCGCCAGGCGCTCGATTATGGGCACCGCACGATCATGCTGCATGGTGGGGAGATCGTTCTCGACGTCAGCGGTGACAGCCGCAAGACGCTGCAGGTCGAAGACCTGATCGCCATGTTCCGCAAAATGCGCGGCCAGACCTTGGATGACGACGCGCTGCTGATCGGTTGAGCCGCGGGGCGCTTAGCGCGCCTGCGTCAGCAGGATCTTTGCCGCGAAAACCGAGAACACGCCGGCGAAGGTAAAATCCATGCCGCGCAGAACCTTCTTGTTGTTCTGCAGCCAGCCGGCAAGCCAGTCGGCCGCGAAGACGACGGCAGCATTGACCGGCATGCCGATGACGATGAAGCAGAACCCGAGAAACAGCAGCTTCTGCGTCACTGTCGGGTCGCCGGCGCTGACGAACTGCGGCAAGAACGTCATGAAGAAGATGATAACCTTCGGGTTCAACAGGTTGACCCAGAAGCCCGAGGAGATGTTGGCAAGCGGCGTGCCCTTTGACGCTTCAACCTTGTTGACCGAGAACTTCGAGCCGTACCGGATTGCCTGGACGGCAAGCCAGAGCAGATAGGCTGCACCGCCTGTCTTCAGGATCAGGAAGGCCGTGGGCGATGCGGTGATCAAGGCCGAAACGCCGAAGGCGACCAGCATGGTGTGAACGACGATGCCAAGGCTCGTGCCGAGAACGACGAACAACGCCGCCTTCTTGCCCTGCGCCAGCGCCCGGCTGATGGACAGGGTCATATCGGGGCCGGGTGTCGCCGCAAGCAGAAGGGTCGCAGCGGCAAAGGCGAGAAGCGTCGGAAAGCTGGGCAGGAAGTCCATGGTACACTCCGAAAGCCGGATGAAAGCTTAGCGTCATATCCGGCTTTCAGAAAATGTCTAATCAAACGTTCTAATGCGACCTATTCCTTGCGTTCGAGGTAGGCCTTGAACTTGTCGGCATAGTCCTTGTGCCAGCGCGAGAGCGGCGGACGGTTCTCGATGATGTCGCCAATCGCCCAGGCCATGCGGCGTTCGTCCACCGAGCGGGCCACGTCGTTGTCGGGGCAGAGGATGTAGAACTCGCCGCGTTCCAGGCTTTCGATCATGAAGTCGACGGTCTGTTCCGGCGTCCAGGCAGCGGCCGGCTTTTCGGCACGATCGCCCTTTGTCAGGCCGGTGAAGACGAAGCCGGGGATTAACAGGTGGGCAGAGATCGTCGAGCCCTCTGTGTTTCGCAATTCGTGCTCCAGCGCTTCGGTGAACACCTTCACGCCGGCCTTCGAAACATTGTAGGCCGGATTGCCGGGCGGGGTGGTGATGCCCTGCTTCGAACCGGTGTTGATGATAAGGCCCGGTTCGCCGTGCGAGAGCATGTGCTGGCCGAAGGTGCGCGTTCCGTTGACGACGCCAAGCAGGTTGACGCCGAGGATGCTGTCCCAATCGGCCTGGGCGCTGAACATCGACGTCTCGGGGCCGATGCCAGCATTGTTCATAAGAATATGCACGCGGCCGAAGCGCTGGATCACGGTCCGTTCCAGAGCGTCCAGGGAGTCCTTCTGCGCAACGTCGGTTTCAACGGCCAGCACGTGCTCCTCTCCAGAGATCGATTTCAGCTGCTTGGCGGCCTCTGCCAGCCGTTCGCCGCCGAGATCGGCAATGGCGACGCTCATGCCGGCTCGGGCAAAGTGCTTTGCCGCGGCAAGCCCGATTCCGGAGGCTCCGCCGGTGATGACGGCAACATTGGATTTCTTGATGATGTCTTGGATTCTTGTCACGGCCAGCCTCTCCTCAGCATTGTCAGGACGCTGGCAGATATGGGTTGCGCTTTCGGCCTGTCAAACATTATCCGCGCCGTCTATGGTCGCCGTTGCCCTTGCGTCGTGCGTCAATCTCGCTAAAAGTGCCCAGCCATACGGGCTTGGCGGGTTTGCCGCCGCCCTTTTGCAACGGACCTCATCATCATGGCATCTAAGAAAGACGTGAAGAAAGTCGTGCTCGCCTATTCCGGCGGCCTCGATACCTCGATCATCCTGAAGTGGCTGCAGACGGAGCTCGGCGCCGAAGTCGTGACCTTCACGGCCGATCTCGGCCAGGGCGAAGAGCTGGAGCCGGCGCGCAAGAAGGCCGAGATGCTCGGCATCAAGGAAATCTACATCGAGGACGTGCGCGAAGAGTTCGTGAAAGACTTCGTCTTCCCGATGTTCCGTGCCAATGCCGTCTATGAGGGCGTCTATCTGCTCGGTACGTCGATTGCGCGTCCGCTGATCTCCAAGCACCTGATCGACATTGCCCGCAAGACCGGTGCCGATGCGATCGCGCATGGCGCAACCGGCAAGGGCAACGACCAGGTTCGTTTCGAGCTCTCCGCCTATGCGCTGAACCCGGATATCAAGATCATCGCGCCGTGGCGCGACTGGGCCTTCAAGAGCCGTACCGATCTCCTGGCATTCGCTGAGCAGCATCAGATCCCGGTCGCCAAGGACAAGAAGGGAGAGGCGCCGTTCTCCGTCGACGCCAACCTGCTGCACTCCTCGTCCGAAGGCAAGGTTCTGGAAGATCCGGCGCAGGAAGCTCCTGAATACGTGCATATGCGCACGATTTCGCCGGAAGCCGCTCCAGATAAGGCAACGATCGTCAAGGTGGGTTTCGAGAAGGGCGATGCTATTTCGATCAACGGCGTTCGCATGAGCCCGGCGACGCTGCTTGCAACCCTTAACAATTACGGCCGCGACAACGGCATCGGACGCCTCGACCTCGTGGAAAATCGCTTCGTCGGCATGAAGTCGCGCGGCGTTTACGAAACGCCCGGCGGCACGATCCTGCTTGCCGCGCATCGCGCAATCGAATCCATCACGCTCGACCGCGGTGCCGCGCACCTCAAGGATGAGCTGATGCCGCGTTACGCCGAGCTGATCTATTACGGCTTCTGGTTCTCGCCGGAGCGCGAGATGCTGCAGGCGTTGATCGACAAGAGCCAGGAGCATGTCGAGGGCGAAGTGACGCTGAAGCTCTACAAGGGCAATGTCATGGTCATCGGCCGCGAGAGCCCGAAGTCGCTCTACTCCGACAAGCTCGTCACCTTCGAAGACGACCAGGGCGCCTACGACCAGAAGGATGCCGCCGGCTTCATCAAGCTCAACGCACTGCGTCTGCGCACGCTCGCAAAGCGCAATATCACGAAGTAAGCGAGAACAGCTCGATAGAGTCAAAGGCCCCGCTTACGCAGTAATGCAGTTCACTTAGGTTTGCTTACGGCTCTTATCGGGTATCTGGCAGGCAGTTTTTTGACGACACGGGGGCATGATCGCCCCCGTTTTTCTGTCAGCAGCAAGTCTGCCAATCTGTTTCTCAATCTGGTGAGGTGGGCGGGGATTTTGCCGGGTGCTTCGATCGCCATCCATCCCCATTCGTGACGCAGGTAATGCAGGGCTGTGATAAAGCTTAGTCGGGTTGGCTCGACTTGGGCTTCGGTCGCGACCTCTGCCATTTCGAGCCGCACCAGATTGTAGGCCAGCAACGCGCCCCAGACCTCCTGATAGACAGTCTCCGGCGTGCCGCTTCGCAGGGTCAGTTCGCTACCGAGAAGCTCCTGCTTGAGTTCGCGATAACTTGTCTCGATGCGCCATCGCTCTTCATACTGATGGACGATTTCGCTTGCCGGATAAGTTTGTCTGTCCATCAGCGATGTCAACAATATGCGCTTTTTGCCATGGCTGGTGGTCGTCTCGATGGCCCTGACCTCCCAGAAGGCCGGCAAGTCCGGTTCTGCCTGCCGCGCCTGGGGCGAGACCTTCATGCGCACCCGATAATCGGTGGGGTGCGGATCCAGTCGTTCCCATGTGCTGTTGGCTTTGGCCGGAATCAGCCAGTGACGCTCATGTCCCTTCGTCTGCAATTGCAAGAGAAGGCTGGCACTGAAGAAGCCCTTGTCGAAGACCGTCAGCGAATGGTCCGGAACCCGGTCGAGCAGGCTTTTGGCATAGAGCATCTCGTTTGTGCCATAGGCTCCGAACACCGCATCACGCACCAGATGCGTCGCCAGCGCCGTCAGCGTCAGCAGCCGCAATTGCGGATAGCTTGCGACAACGCCAGACGCGTAGGCCTGCGCTCCAAAATGCGCCCGGTTCTCCGGGCTGTCGGACGTCCGCAGCGTGCTGCCGTCCACGGCATAACGACAAAGACCCCGCCAGGCACGCCCGGATTGGTGGCGTTCATCCCAGCATGATGCACTCATTGCAAACAACTGCGCCAACGGTGCCTGACCCAAGCGCTGCCGTGCCTGTGTCAACGCGCTCTTGGCAATATCCGCGTTGACCTCATCGGGCAAAACCAGATCAAGATGAGCCACCACCTCCGGGATCGACTGATGACGATAAAGGGCCAACGCAATCACCAGCCAGACGACCTGCTCGGCTGGCAGCTTGCGCTTGCGGATGCTCGCCTTGCCTGTCGTGGCGAGAGCCTGAGCGATCCAGTCCGGGTCGATCGCCTGCGAAAGAGCCGATAATTCGGCCGAATGTCCAAGGGTGCGTGACATCACAAACAAAAACAGGATGGGAAAACGAATCCCCATCCTGAACCATCAAACTTGCCCGCAGCTCACTAAGTGAACTGCATTACCGCTTCGGCGGGCCTTTTCATGCGCCAATCGTGGCGTGGGAAACCTTTGCGGCGCGCCGTGAGGCGCGGACGAACCAGACGTAGCTCGCAATGGAGATCAGTGCCATGGTCGGGATCACGGTTCCGAACGCCAGAAGCGGCATGCCGATCAACGAACCCGCGACGCCGCCTGCAAAGCCGCCACCCATCTGGATGAAGCCCATCATTGCGGACGCCGAGCCGGCAATATGCGGGAAGGGGTAGAGGCCCGAGGTTGTCATGTGCGGCGTCAGGAAGGCAAGTCCGAAGGCCAGGAACGCGATCGGCCCCATAATCGAGAGATAGGTGGGCGTCACGAAGTGGACAGAGAGCGCAATCATGATGCCCGCGGACCCGAGCAACCCGAGCCCGACGCGCACGGAACCGTCACCGCCCAAGCGCGGCGCCGCATAACGCAGGCAGATGGAGCCCAGGAAGTAGGAACCGGACTGCAGCAGCATTCCGAGGCCGAAGGCTGTCGGCGAGAGGCCGACGACCTTGATGAGGATGAACGGGAGCAGCGTGGCCTGCGCATAGAGGGCCCGATCGAGCCGCCGAGCACGAGCGAGGCGGAGACGAAACGGCTTTCACGTGCAAGCTCGGTATACGCGGCCAGAAGCGGTCCGGGCAGGGCACGGCGGCGATCGGGCACGCTGGTTTCGCGCATGAAGACGACCACCGAAAGGCAGATCAGCAGACCGAAACCGATGAGAAGGAAGAAGACGGACTGCCAGCCGAAGGCGGCAAGCGCCAAACCGCCGATTGTCGGTGCCGCGGCCGGCCCAATGGCGATCATGATCCCAATCAGGTTCATGATACGGGAGGCCTCGGTTCCGGTGAACTGGTCGCGCACGATGGCGCGGGCGACCGTGATCCCGACGGAGGCGCCGATGCCCTGGATGAGACGGCCGGCGAGCAACCATTCGATGCCAGGCGCAAAGGCGGCAAGCAGGCTACCGGCGACATAGATACCGATGAAGAGGAGCGTCGCCGCGCGCCGGCCGAAGGCGTCCGAGAGCGGGCCCGCAAGCAATTGCGCAACCGAGAAACCGGCGAAATAGACGGAGAGCGCCATCTTGATTGCCGAGTCGGACGTCCGGAATGCCTGCACGAGCTCGGGCATCGCAGGGGTATAGATCGACATCGAGATCGGGCCGATTGTTGCGAGAAGCGCGCCGAGCATGCTGGTTCGCCGTTGGCTCATCCGGAATGGGGGCATAGGGGTACTCGCTCTTGGTGGCATGTGCGAAGCCGCCCAAAGGGCGACCCCTTCCTTCTGTCGGAAGCTGCGTGATCCGGCAATTCAAAAATCTTATGGGTCGCCATCATCGCTTGACGGGCCTCGATTGGCGCATAAGCTGCGATGGTTCCTTCCGGAGTTCTTTCGATGACCCAATCGTTGCTTGCGGGCGCCTTTCTGGCTGCCCTTCTTTATGTGCTGATTCCCGGTCCGGCGTTCCTCGCGTTGCTTGGCATCGGTGCGGGGCAGGGACGTCGCGCCGGCGCGCTGTTCGTCGGTGGCCATCTGGTCGGTGATCTGCTGTGGGCGTCACTGGCGCTGATTGCAATCATCGGCGCAAAGACGATCGGGACCTTTGTCTTCGACGCGCTCGGTCTTCTCTGTGGCTTCTACCTTGCCTGGATCGGCTGGAATGCTGTGAGGGCAAAGCCGAAAGGAGACGGACAGGCTTTGTTGGTCGTCGAACGGCCGTTCCGCCGTGGCCTGATCTTCGGCGTCACCAACCCGAAAGGGTATCCCGTGGCGCTCGCAACGTTCACGGCTCTCGTTGCCGGCTCGGCGAGCGCGTTGCAGTTTCACACGTTGCCGGTCCTGCTTGCGGTTTCGTTTCTGGGCTTTATTGTCGCCGATATGATCCTGATCACGATCATTGGCGCCGGCACGGTGCGGCGGTTCTATCGCTCGCACGAGCGGCTGATCGTCCGCTGCTCCGGTGTCTTGTTCATGGGTTTCGCAGCGCAGGCGCTCTGGCACGCGACACCGGGCCTGCTCGGGTGGCGGAAAGCCTGAGATCAGACGTCGAGGAAACTGACGACCGAATTGAGCGTTGCCACCGTTTCCGGGTCGCCGATCGACGTCGCGATCTGCAGCTGATCTTTGTAGTAGTCCCGGAAATTGAAGCTCGTCGCATCGGTGATATCGGAGAGGTCGAGGATGTTGCCGGCTGGGTCGATCGTTCGCATCGGCAGCGGTTCGGAGATGGCGGCGAATGTATCCTGATTGATCGCGCCCGCATCGAAGCTCTGCCTTGCATATTGGCGCAGTTCGCTGGCGCTGATCGCGGAGAAATCCGGCGTATCGCCGCCAGTTTCATCAATGTGGAATGCCGTCGAAGGCTTCGCAGCTGTGCCGATTTTGGCTTCTAATTCATTGTAACTATTAGAATTATCGGAATTTCTTCTGAAAAGGAAATTCGGCGAAGACCGCACAGAAAGGATTTCCATGGCCCATATCCAATTGCAAGAAGATGACGAGCAAAGCTATCGCGCGCGCCGAAGCCGCGTCAATCGTTAACGATTGGTTAATTCTCATGCATCATTTCTTGCCGTGAACTTTTCACAGTCAGGCGGCGGAAAGAGCGTCCGATCGGCAATACCAATTGCGTACGGGCATCCCTATATTGCCTGTTCAGTTGCCTGCCACAAAGGATGTCCGCATGCCTTCCACACCACAATTCAATCCGGCACTCTTCGAATGGAACGGCCTTCACGGCCTGCCTCGGTTCGATGCGCTCAACGACGGTGACTTCGCTTCCGCTTTCGATGCCGCACTCGCCGCACACGAGAAGGAGATCGATGAGATCGCCGGAAATCCGGAAGCGCCGACATTCGAGAACACGGTCGCTGCTCTAGAGATTGCAGGCGATCAGCTGTCGCGCGTATCCGCACTGTTCTGGAACCGGGCAGGCGCTCACACCAACGACACAATCCAAACACTGGAGCGGGACATTTCGCCGAAGATGTCGCGTCACTACTCCAAGATCGGCATGAATGCGGCCCTCTTTACCCGCATCGATGCCCTGTGGGAAGCGCACGAAAGCCTTGGTCTGTCGCTGGAGCAGACACGGGTGCTGGAGCGGCACTGGAAGGGTTTCGTCAAATCCGGCGCGAAGCTGCCGAAGCCCGAGCAGGAGAAGCTTGCGGGCCTCAACGAAAAGCTCGCCGGCCTCGGCACCCAGTTCGGGCAGAACGTGCTTGCCGATGAAAAGAACTGGGCGCTGATCCTTTCCGACGGCGCCGATCTCGACGGCATTCCCGAATTCCTGAAGGATGCGATGGCGGCTTCTGCACGCGAGCGAGGCGAAGAGGGCAAATTTGCCGTGACCCTGTCGCGCTCGATCATCGAACCGTTTCTCACCTTCTCCGAGCGGCGCGATCTGCGTGAGCAGGCCTTCGAGGCTTGGGTAGCGCGCGGCGAGAACGATGGTGTGACGGACAATCGCGGCATCATCCGCGATATGCTTGCGCTTCGCGACGAGGTGGCGAAGCTCCTCGGCTATGGTAACTTCGCGGAACTGAAGCTCGACAACACGATGGCGAAGACGCCCGGTGCGGTGAACCACCTACTTCGACAGGTGTGGGCGAAAGCTGTCAAGCGGGCCGGCGAAGAAGAGGCCGACATCGCCAAGCTGATCGCCGCAGAGGGCAAGAACCATGAGGTCATGCCCTGGGACTGGCGGCACTATGCTGAGAAGATCCGCGCACAGCGGTTCAACTTCTCCGAAGCCGAGTTGAAGCCTTATCTCCAGCTCGAGAAGATCATCGATGCCTGCTTCGACGTCGCCGGCCGGCTGTTCGGCATTCGTGCCGTCGAGAAGAAAGGCGTTCCCGCCTATCATCCCGATGTTCGCGTTTTCGAGATCCGCGACCGAGAGGACACGCTGGTGGCGCTCTTCCTTGGCGATTATTTCGCTCGCAGCTCGAAGCGCTCCGGCGCTTGGATGAGCTCATTCCAGTCGCAGCACAAGCTGCCGCTGAAGGACGGACGACAGGGCGAGCTGCCGATCATCTACAATGTCTGCAATTTCGCCAAGCCTGCCGAAGGCAAGCCCGCGCTTCTGTCGCTCGACGATGCGCGCACGCTGTTCCACGAATTCGGCCATGCGCTCCACGGAATGCTCTCGAACGTCACCTATCCCTCGGTCTCCGGCACGGGCGTCTCGCGCGATTTCGTTGAATTGCCGTCGCAGCTTTACGAGCACTGGCTGACGGTGCCAGCGATCCTCAAGCAGTATGCGGTGCATTTCGAAACCGGCGAGCCGATGCCACAGGCGCTGCTGGACAAGGTTCTGGCGGCCCGCACTTTCAATTCCGGCTTCAATACGGTCGAGTTTACCTCCTCCGCGCTTGTCGACATGGCGTTCCACACGCGCGACAAGGTCGAGGACCCGATGGCGGTGCAGGCCGGGGTGCTCTCGGAGCTCGGCATGCCGAAATCGATCGTCATGCGTCACGCCTCGCCGCACTTCCAGCACATCTTCTCCGGCGGTTATTCAGCCGGCTACTATTCCTACATGTGGTCCGAGGTGCTTGATGCGGACGCCTTCGCCGCCTTCGAGGAGACGGGCGACGCGTTCAACCGGGAAATGGCAGCCAAGCTGAAGGACAACATCTATTCCGTCGGTGGCGCCATCGATCCCGAGGATGCCTACAAGGCCTTCCGAGGCAAGCTGCCGAGCCCGGATGCAATGCTGGTGAAGAAGGGACTTGCGACCTTCGAAGAACTGTCCGGCAGCGACGCCTGACAAGTCATGTTTTGCGCATCTTGGATGCGCAAAAGCTAAAGTATTGGCGGGTGACAACATCTGACCGCTTCGTCACATGACTGTCACTGAAGGTTAATAAGCAACCGGCATCGACCTTAACCGATGCCGGTTTTTTCATGACCTCTCAGCCTTCATAGACGAGTGCTGCCGTTTCGAGGGCCGGCGTCGAATTGCACTATGGTGCAACGCCTGTTCTGAAGGGCATCGGCATTTCGCTTTCCAAGGGCAAGACGCTGGCGCTGCTTGCTCGACGGCGACGTGGAAGGTTGCCTGCGATCTGCCGATCGGGCTTGTGATCTGGGACGACTACGGACATCGGCGGGGAAGCGAGTCAATCTCGAACGGCGACAATGGCGCGCCACTCGGTCGCGAGCTGGAGTTTGCCGACCTGCTGCGGTTCGTCCGCGATGCCTGCATATCCAACATGGTCTGGCTGACGGCCGACGTGCACTATACGGCAGCGCACTCCTACGATCCCGGCAAGGCGACGTTCCGCGAGTTCCTCCCGTTCTGGGAATTCGTGGCTGGACCTCTCCATTCCGGAACCTACGGCCCGCAACAACTCGACATGACCTTCGGCCGCAGGTGAAGTTCATGAAGGCAGCACCCGGCGGCCCGGAGCAGAACCTGCCGCCATCGGCCGGCATGCAATTTTTCGGGCTGATCGATATCGATGGGCAGACCGAGCAACTGAGGGTGCGGCTGATAGACCGGAACGACACGGAACTGTGGCGGACGACCATCGACCCGCAGATATCGAGTTGACGCCATGGGTGGCAGGCAATCGGCTTTCCCCCCTTTCGCAGAAGCGAAAAACACTGTATGAGCCGCCCAAATGAAATTGGCGCCTTCTCCCAGCGCGGCGCCCCAGCCTCAGAGATATAGACATATGGCACTTCGCAACATCGCGATTATCGCGCACGTTGACCATGGCAAGACGACACTGGTTGACGAGCTTCTGAAACAGTCCGGCTCGTTCCGCGAGAACCAGCGCGTTGCAGAACGCGTCATGGATAGCAACGACCTGGAAAAAGAGCGCGGCATCACGATTCTTGCCAAGGCAACGTCCGTCGAGTGGAAGGGTGTTCGCATCAACATCGTCGACACCCCCGGCCACGCCGACTTCGGTGGCGAAGTCGAGCGTATCCTGTCGATGGTGGACGGCGCGATCGTTCTGGTCGACTCCTCCGAAGGCCCGATGCCGCAGACGAAGTTCGTCGTCTCCAAGGCGTTGAAGGTCGGCCTTCGCCCGATCGTCGCGATCAACAAGATCGACCGTCCTGATGGTCGGCACGAAGAAGTCATCAACGAAGTCTTCGACCTCTTCGCGAACCTCGACGCGACCGACGAGCAGCTCGACTTTCCGATCCTCTACGGTTCGGGCCGCGATGGCTGGATGAACGTCAACCCGGAAGGTCCGAAGGACCAGGGTCTGGCACCGCTTCTCGACCTGGTGCTCGAGCACGTTCCGGAGCCGACAGTCCACGAGGGCCCGTTTACGATGATCGGCACAATCCTCGAAGCCAACCCCTTCCTCGGCCGCATCATCACCGGCCGCATCAATTCCGGTTCGATCAAGCCGAACCAGGCCGTCAAGGTTCTGAGCCAAGACGGCAAGCTGATCGAAAACGGCCGTATCTCGAAGATCCTCGCTTTCCGCGGCATCGAGCGCACCTCGATCGAGGAAGCACATGCAGGCGACATCGTGGCCATCGCCGGTCTCTCAAAGGGCACGGTTGCCGACACCTTCTGTGATCCGGCTGTTACCGAGGCGCTGACCGCACAGCCGATCGATCCGCCGACCGTCACCATGTCCTTCATCGTTAACGACAGCCCGCTGGCCGGCACCGAAGGCGACAAGGTGACCTCGCGCGTCATCCGCGATCGTCTCTACAAGGAAGCCGAAGGCAACGTCGCGCTGAAGATCGAGGAAGCAGAAGGCAAGGATTCCTTCTACGTGTCGGGTCGTGGCGAATTGCAGCTTGCCGTTCTGATCGAAACCATGCGCCGCGAAGGTTTCGAGCTCGCCGTATCGCGTCCGCGCGTCGTGATGCACCGCGACGAGAACGATCAGCTGATGGAGCCGATCGAAGAAGTCGTCATCGACGTCGACGAAGAGCATTCCGGCGTCGTCGTCCAGAAGATGTCCGAGCGCAAGGCCGAAATGACCGAGCTGCGTCCTTCGGGCGGCAACCGTGTTCGCCTGGTGTTCAATGCGCCGACGCGCGGCCTGATCGGCTATCAGTCGGAACTCCTGACCGACACGCGCGGTACCGCCGTGATGAACCGTCTGTTCAAGGACTACCAGCCTTACAAGGGCGAAATCGGTGGCCGTACCAACGGCGTTCTGCTCGCAAACGCTGCGGGTGAAGCTGTGGCCTATGCCATGTTCAACCTGGAAGATCGCGGCCCGATGATGATCGAGCCGGGCGAAAAGGTCTACATGGGCATGATCATCGGCATCCACTCCCGCGACAACGATCTTGAAGTCAACGTTCTCAAGGGCAAGCAGCTGACCAACATCCGCGCTGCCGGCAAGGACGAAGCCGTAAAGCTGACGCCGCCGATCCGCATGACGCTCGACCGCGCTCTGTCCTGGATCCAGGACGACGAGCTGATGGAAGTGACGCCGAAGTCGATCCGCCTGCGCAAGATGTATCTCGACGCAAACGATCGCAAGCGCTTCAGCAAGGCAAAGATCGCCTGAGCCATCCAGACGCCTTGAAGTCTTTCAACCCCGGCCATCGTGCCGGGGTTTTTTATTGTGTGCTGCGTCGAATCCGGCTTGTCGCAATAGTTAAAAAAGCGTTAAATTTCAGCCGTCGTCCACACGTTAAGTCTGTGGGCAAGCGACCTGAATGCGTTGGGCGCATATGGTTAATTGCCGACAATGGGACCAGAGTAAGCGTTATGAAGACGTTGTCGATCGATGTTCGGCGGGCCGAACCGCAGGATTCCCGAGCTATATCGGAAGTGCATCGGCTTGCGTGGCAGCACACCTATGCGGGGATTATTCCGCATCGTGCGTTGCGGCAAATGATCGAGCGTCGCGGGGAGAACTGGTGGCGCAAGGCGACCCGCGGACCCGCAACACTACTCGTTCTCGACGTGGCCGGCATGGTCGCAGGCTACGCGACACTTGGCCTCAATCGTGCCCGTGCGCTGCCGCAGGAAGGCGAGATCTACGAACTCTATCTCCGGCCGGAGTACCAGGGGATTGGCCTCGGGCACATGCTCTTCGGCGAAGCAAGACGGCTTCTGAAGTCGCTCGGCTGCAATGGACTGGTCGTCTGGTGCCTCGAGGAAAACGAGACCGGAGCGCAGTTCTATCGCAGCCACGGTGGCGTCGACTATTGCGAGGGCATGGAAACTTTCGACCAGAAGCAGCTAAAGAAAATCGGCTTCATCTGGGGTTGAGGCCGGTCTCTCCGTTTTTCCTCTTACAGTATGAGCCGGTGGCCTCACGGCGATAACGGCAATCCCGTGACCTTTATTACGGCGACGTTGCCGGTCATGATCTCGATAGGCGGGGCTGGTGACGGGCATAGTCGCCGACCGGCTGCAGCGTCGGGTCATGCTTGGTCTCCACCTCTGGAGAAGGCTGAGGCAGCTGGGCCGGTACCTGCGCCGCATCTCATCAGACGACGAGGGACGTTGCTCGGATCCGGTGCGGCGCTTGCGCGGCAACGACCCGCAAGCCGCGTATTGCCTTGACCGTCGTTTTAAGACAGCCTCAAATCCGCACGGGCGTGTTGCGTTGCGGGATGATTCCCAGTATCTGGCAACCATCGACTTAACCTTTAGAGGGAAGCTCTATGCGCATTGACGCGATCTCCATCGGCAAGAACCCGCCGGAAGATGTCAACGTAATCGTTGAAGTGCCCGTTGGCGGCCACCCGATCAAGTACGAGATGGATAAGGAGGCCGGGACGCTGGTCGTTGATCGCTTCCTCTATACGCCGATGACCTATCCGGGCAATTACGGCTTCGTGCCGCACACGCTATCTGAAGACGGCGATCCAATCGACGTTCTTATCGCTAGCACGCGTCCGCTCGTTCCGGGCTGCGTCATCAACGTGCGCCCGATTGGCGTTCTCAAGATGGAAGACAATTCCGGCAAGGACGAGAAGATCATCGCCGTACCGTCGCCGAAGCTGACCCTGCGCTACGAGAAGGTAAAGGACTATACCGACCTTCCGGAGATCACGCTGAAGCAGATCGCGCACTTCTTCTCGCACTACAAGGATCTCGAGCCCGGCAAGTGGGTGAAAATCTTCGGCTGGGGTGATTCCAAGGAAGCCGGCGCCCTGATCCTTGAGGCGATCGAACGCGCCAAGAAGGAAAAGGCCTGATCAGCTCTCGACGAGAGCACCCAATGTCCTGATCAAATCCTCCGGGTCGCCTTCGATCCGGAGGGTTTTTTTACGCGACGTATCGCCTGAGGCGAGGCTGATCGATGATTTCGCGACGCCAAGCGACTTGGCGACGAGCGCGATCAGCGCCTTGTTCGCCTTTCCCTTTTCAGCAACGGCAGTCACTCTGGCTTTGAGGTGGGACTTGCCCTCGGCGTCGGTGTCCACGCCGTCGATTGCGTCGCGCCCGCCATTGGGCGTCAGGCGAACTGCAAGAAAGATGTGGTCGGTGAATGCAGCCCAGGGCTGGCTCATGCCACCAGCGGGAAGATTGAATTCCACATCAGCGAGCGCACGAAAAAGATGATCAGCAACAGGATGATCGGCGAGATGTCGATGCCGCCGAGGTTCGGCAGCACGCGGCGGATCGGTCGCAGCAGCGGTTCGGTCACGTTGTAGAGGAACATGCCGACCGAATTGACAAATTGGTTGCTGGAGTTGATCACGTTGAAAGCATACAGCCAGGAAAAGATAGCGCTGGCGATCAGCACCCAAGTGTAGAGATTCAAAGCCAAATCAATGGTTTGAAAAAGCGCAAGCATTGCAATCTCCAGTTCGTTGTTGACAGACATGTAGACATTGACGACTAAACGAGCAAGTGCTGTCTCGAAACGCATTGTAAATCATGTTTAACAGCGGCGTCGTGCGTTGGCGTCTGGCCTGTTGCCTTGGAAAGCCTTCATGTCCTTTTCGCCAACCGGAGATCGTTTTGCTGCGTTCCGGCATTCGTCCTACACCCGGTTCTTCTTTGCACGGTTTCTGCTGTCGTTCTCGCAGCAGATCGTCAGTGTTGCCGTCGGCTGGCAGATGTATGACCAGACCGGCAGCGCCATCTATCTCGGACTGATTGGCCTCGTACAATTTCTGCCATCGCTGGTCCTGATCCTTGTCACAGGATCCGTCGCCGACCGGCACAATCGACGTGCGATCGCCGCCATCTGCTCGCTCGTCAGCGCCATGTGTACGCTGGCGCTGCTATTGATGACGATAACCGGCACGTTCTCGCCGTTGCCTGTATTTGCCGTTCTGCTGGTTTTCGGCATCGAGCGCGCCTTCATGTCGCCGGCAGTGCAGTCGCTGGCGCCGAACCTTGTGCCAACAGAGGATTTGTCGAACGCCATTGCCTGGAATTCGTCTTCATTGCAACTCGCGGCGATCACAGGCCCCGTTCTTGGCGGCCTGTTATACGGCGTCAGCCCTCATACGGCCTACACGGTCGCTGTTATCTTCGCGGCCCTTGGTGCAGCACTGCTCTATATGATCCCCAAGCCACCGCAGAAGACGACTGGTGAAGCCAAAAGCTGGGACATGATCCTCGGCGGCTTCCGCTTCATTCGGGCGGAGAAAGTCGTGCTTGGAGCGATTTCGCTCGATCTCTTCGCGGTGCTCTTGGGCGGCGCAACGGCACTGATGCCGATCTTCGCCCGCGATATCCTGACCCTCGGTCCTTGGGGGCTCGGCCTTCTACGCTCGGCGCCCGGGGTTGGCGCGATCGCCATGGCAATTTTTCTCGCCGCCTATCCGCTCAGGCATAGTGCCGGCGTCGCCATGTTCGTCGGCGTCGCCCTATTCGGCATCGGCACCGTCGTTTTCGGGTTCTCGACCAGCACGGAGCTATCGATCGCGGCGCTGGCCATCATGGGTGCGGCCGATATGATTTCCGTCTATGTGCGGGAGAGCCTGATCGCACTCTGGACGCCGGACGAACTGCGCGGTCGGGTCAATGCCGTCAACATGGTCTTCGTGGGCGCCTCGAACGAACTCGGCGAATTTCGAGCAGGCACGATGGCTTCCATTTTTGGCGCCGTCCCTGCGGTTATCATCGGCGGTATTGGCACGCTTGCCGTGGCGGCGATTTGGGCAACGAGCTTTCCGAAGCTCCGCAAGATCGACACGCTTGATGCGCCGGAGCGGCTAGGAAAAGTGTGACGGCCCTCAGGCCGAGATGATGACCTCTGCTTCGATTTCGACCGGAAAGTTCAGCGGCAGGCCGGCAACGCCAATCGCGGATCGGGAGTGACTGCCCACCTCCGGCCCGAACACCTCGATGATCAGTTCGGTAAAACCATTGATTACGGCTGGCGGATTGGCAAAGCGCGGCGCGCAATTCACCATACCGAGCACGCGGCACCAGCCGGTAATGCGATCAAGGCTGCCCAACTCCCGCTTCAGGCTGCCTAACATGGAAAGAGCTACTTTCCGCGCGGATGCCTTGGCCTCCTCAATGGAGATGTTCTCGCCAACGGCTCCGAATGGGCCGGCGGGCGTACCATCGGTATTCTGCGGACCATGGCCTGAGACGAATGCGCGATTGCCGCGCACATTCACCCACGGAAACGGAAGGACCATGTTGGAAGGCAGTTTCAGGGGTTGCGGTAGAACCAATCCCATCGCGGCAAGTCTCTGTTCGTAGTTAGCCATGGAATTCCTCCGGAGATAGCTTTGGTCGTCATTGCTCGGGCACGGCAATTCAAAGATCTAATCTTGGCTCGGAACGCAATTTTGCTTGTGAATATTACCAGAGTGGTGGTGTGCGCGATTCTAGCACGACGCTGTGCCGGGCGCACGCTGCTAAGCGGGAAGGACGGCCCTGGATGTTGCGACGGATTTGGACGTCTTGCCCTCGAAAACAATATCAAGGAACTCGTTCAGCCACGCTTTCAGCGGCGCGTCGAAGAGCATGCGTCCTTCCAGATGCTCGCGACCCTGCTGCGCGTTCGGAAGAATGAAGCGATGGGCGCCGTGAACCACCCAGCGGTGCATCATCGCGCGTGTCAGCTCGGCATGGAACTGCAGACCCCACGCATGGCCGCCATAGCGGAAGGCCTGATTGGGATAGGTATCGCCTTCCGCGAGCAGCTCGGCACCGTGCGGCAGGTCGAAACCTTCGCGATGGAAGTGATAGACCATCTTGGGCCAGTGCATCAGCAGGCGGCCCTTCTCGGTGGGACGTAGCGGATACCAACCGATCTCGGTGGAACCGTCGGCATTCGCCTGAACCTTGCCGCCGAGCTGCCTCACCAGCATCTGTGCGCCAAGGCAGATGCCGAGCAACGGGCGTTTCTCTCTCAGCGGCACATCGAGCCAGTTGATCTCCGTCTTGACGAAATCATCTGTATCGTTGGCGCTCATAGGGCCACCGAAGACAACGGCGCCCGCATGTTCGGCGAGCGTGGAGGGCAGTCTATCGCCGAGAACCGGGCGCCGGATATCGAGGCGATATCCCTTCTCGACCAGAAGCTGACCGACCCGGCCAGGGCTGGAACGCTCCTGATGCAGAACAATCAGGACGGGATGTTCGCCCGTCTCCGGAAAGCGGTCAGTCGGCATCGTCCTGCACTACCTCGGTATCCGTGACCCGTCGCGCTGCCTCCTGCCGCTTCTGGATGCGCTCACGAGCCGAAACGCCAAGAAGTTCGGCGATACGCCAGATCGCGTCATCCTCCATCTCGCTGCGCTCGCCATCGGCATAGACGATGTCCCAGAGGACTCCGATCAGTTCGAGCCGCTGTTCCGTGTTGAGGTGGCGCTTGAGATCCGAGGTGAAGCGGTAGTAGTCGACGGCATCGCTTTCCGCCTCCTGGCCGGCGGCCATCAGCGCATCGAGTTGCTTGCGGTCGAGCCCATACTGATCCTTGAGCAGCTTACGAAGCCGCTTCGTCTCACTGTCCTTGACCTGACCGTCCGCCTCCATGACCTGCATGCAGAGCGCGGCCACCGCGATGCGCGGATCATCGGGGGCGAAGCCTTTCTTTGCATTGTCGGAAGTCAGATTCTGAAAAAATTCCTGGAAGCGTTCGAACATTTAGGTCCTGTTTGTCTAGAAAAGGCGAAGCCGTGTCTTGGGTTCTGGCTCTGCCGCTGGATTGCGAACGCCGGGATCGTCCGGCAGGCCGCCAAAGAAGGGGCGCGGTTCGGGTGAAATTGCAGCTTCTGCCGCCCGCTTGGTTGGTGCAGGCGGTTTTGGAGATGGACGCGCCGCCTCAGCGATCGTGGCGGCCCGCTCGAGTTCGATGATGCGGTGGTCGTTGGCCGGGCTTTCTGAACGGGCTTCGCGCACCGGCGGCAGCGTTCTCAGCGCGCTGTCGATCGAGATCGTCGTGCTTTCATCGGCCGCCTTCTCCACATGGTCGAACGGAGCCTTCCAGACAAAAGCATCCAGTCGGCCGGTGACGGGCGAGAGCGGCAGCCATTTGTCGGAAACGAAGCCATCTGCCACCCATGCCGGATCGCGCGGCGCCTTGAGGGCCTGGGCAAGCCAATGGCGAATGCGACCCTGATCACCGGTTTCGGCCTCCTCGATGTCGGCGAGCAGCAGAAAGGCGGATTCGCGTGGCTCGACACGGGCAGCAGCCTCCGCCTTGGCGCGGGCCTTCGCGAAATCCTGCGTGTCGAGAGCGGCCTGCGCCACGAGAAGCAGGGATTCGACGTTGTTTGGCCGCATCCCCTCCAGGCGCTCGGCACGCTTCAGGCGGTCAGCAGCAGAGTCGCCGCTGCGGGCTCGCACATAGGTCCGGCCGATATCCGGGTGCGGGGCCGACTTCCACGCCTGCTCGAGGATCGACGCCGCCTTCCTCAGCTTGTCTTCGCGGAACAGCGCCTTCGCCGCGATGATGGCGGCAGGCTCGAAGTCGGCGGCGAGCTTGAGCGCATGTGTGGCGTCGTCGCGCGCTCCCGCTGGATCGTTCTCTAGCTTCTCGGTTGCGCGAGCGGTCAGCAGTACGGCGCGAAGCCGCTCGGCCTGTGCCTTTTCGACGACGCGGCCGGCCTTTTGCTGTTCCAGCAGCCGTAGGGCGTCGTCCCAGCGACCTGCCTGGCTCCGATATTCGAGCGTCGCCTGGGCAGCCCACGGAAGATAGGGCGCGTTGTCGGCAGCCTTTTCCGCATATTGACGCGCGGCCTCATTGGCGCCGAGCCGCTTGGCTTCGAGATACAGTCCGCGTAACCCGAGTTCGCGGGTCTCTGGATCGTTGGTCATCGCCTCGAACTTGGCGCGGGCTTCGTCGTGGCGACCCTCGATCAAAGCAGCCTGCGCCTCCAGCAGGGCAATCAGCGGCTCCTGATCGGCGCGGATCAGACCGCGGGAGCGGGCGGCCATCTTGCGCGCCATCAGCGCATTGCCGGCGCCCGCTGCGATCAGGCCTGTTGATAGTGCCTGATAGCCGCGATCGCGCTTGCGGGCACGAAAATAGCGGGTGATGGAATAGGGCGACATCCAGATCATCCGCAGCAGCCGCCACAGGATCATCACGACTGCAATGAGTGCAATCAGGGCGCTCGCCGCAACGATGAGCCGGGTCTGGTAGAGCTGCCCTTCCCAGATCAGCGAAAGATCGCCGGGGCGATCGGCTAGCCAGGAAAATCCGTAGCCAAGAGCCAGCACCAGGAAGGCAAATATGACGAGCCTGACCATGCCTCAGCCCTCCTTGCCGGCGTTGGAAACGGCCTTGGACAAGGCGCTGCCCACGAGATCCTCGACGCGGATGCGGGCTTCCAGCGATTGTTTGAAGGCGGCCGATGCCTGTTTGGCCTGAGCCGGCAGATCGATCCATTCGGTTGCGGCCCCCTGTAGGTCGCCGTTCTTCACCTTGTCTTCTATACGGGCGGCGATCGCCTCAACGCTCTCGCCTTCGATATTGCCGACGGGGCGAACTTTAACCAACGATTTGGCGCTTGCCATCAATCGGTCGGACCAGCTCTGGTTGGGGTCGGCCTGATTGACGGAATCGACGATCGCCGTTGCGACATCCGGTAGCTGGCGGATCAGCTCGGCGCGTGAGGGAACGCCGGTCTCGGCGAAATTGCGCAGATCCGCGGCAGCCTGGTCATCAGGGGAGACGCTGGCAAAAGTGTCAAGCTCGGCAACGAACGGCCCGCCGCGATCGATTGCTGCTTTCAGCGCGGCGGCGGCGATCGCCTTGGCAACAGCAACGTCCTGCCGCGGTTCGTTCAGCTTCTTCTCCGCCTCAGTCAGACGTTGCTCGATATCGGCGCCGTCGGAGGTTTTCTGATCCGCGGCTTGAGAGATGGCGCCACGCAGCTGATCGATCTGGCCGTTCAGGTCGGCGATCTTCTGATTGAGGGCATCGACCGCAGTCGTGTCGGTGGCAGCAGGCGGCGGTGCTTTGGCCGTCGTTTCCAACGCAGCGATACGCTGCTCTAGCGCATTGTTATCGGACGTGGAGGGGGCAGCGGCGAGATTGGCGAGCGATTGCTTCAGCCCGTCAATTTCGGCGGAGAGATTGGTGACATCGGCAGATGCTGTAACAGGAGCGGATGAGCCGGGCAGGTAGCCTGCATATTGAATGGCCCCGGCGCCGAGAAGTGCTATCAGGCCACCAACGATACCGGCGGCGACCAGAGCCGACGTGCTGCCGCGCTGCGGGGCAGGCGGCGCCGGTGGAACCGGCTCATCGGCCGCGGGGTCGGCAGCAGCTGTCGGCGCTTCGTGAGGCGGCGGTCCGTTGGGCGATTCGGACTGCGCTCGGGCCTCATCCGAGGGGCTCGCGTCCGGTTCATCGGCTTTCGTTTCGGCGTCCCTGGCAGAAGCAAATTCCTGCGCGTCCAGATCGACAGTGACCGGCTCTTCGGTGCTCTTCGAGTGGCGAGGCGGATTTCCTGGTGCCATGAGATCCTCATATTTATGCAATGCAACGAAAGTAGTCAGTGATGCCAGTCAAGGAAAGAGGTTAGATCAAATTTGGGCGGGCAAGCGTTCAAAGGAGCGACAAAAGGCTGCGCTCCTCCGGCACGCTGGCGATGCTTACTGCGCCCTGCAGCGGTATGGGGACTGCTTCTGCAACGGATTTGCTAAGGCAGAGAAAGCGCATTCCAGCTAGCCCGTCGGGACTCATGTGCGCCTCGATCACGCGAAAGAAGTTTTCCGCTGTCTGGCGCGAGAAAAAGAGGATCGCGTCCGGCCGCTGATGCGCGACGATCGTTTGCAGTGTTTGCGGCGCAATCCATGTCGGTTCCATCCGGTAGCATTCCACGACGGTGATCCTTAGGCCGATTTCGCGCGCGCGCTTCTCGAAGGTCTCGGCCCTTGGTCGGCCGGCAAGGTAGAGAACAAAGCCGCCGCCTGCCCTTTCCGCGATTGTCTCGGCGAGCTCGGTGCCGCTGCCGCCGGACGCCGTGACTGCGGTGAAACCGATCGTCCGCGCCTCCTCGGCCGTCGCATCCCCGACTGCAAAAACAGGCCGCGTGAGATGCACCGCGAGCTCGGCGCTATGCGTTGCAAGCGCCCTGATCGTTTCAGCACTGGTGATCACAATACCGCCTTCGGTCGTCTCGAGGCCGCGCACCGCCGCATCGCCATCGTGAACCGGCTGCGACAGCGGCAGCAATATCGGTTCGTGCCCCAATTCGCGAAGACGCTCGGCGGTGCGCTCGCCCGAATGCTGAGGACGGGTCACGAGGACACGCATCAGGACATCAGCTCCAGTCGTCGAAGAAGCTGCTGCCGGCGCGCGCCCGAATCTCCTGCCCGGCACGCGTGCCCAACGCAGCCGCATCGCGCCTGTGACCGTCAACGCTGACGGCGTGCTGGTTGCGGCCATCCGGCGTGATGATCAAGCCGGAGAAGCGTACCTGGTCGCCTTCACAGATGGCATAGCCGCCGATCGGTGTGCGGCAGGAGCCGTCCAGGGCTGCGAGAAAGGCGCGCTCACAGGAGACCGTGTCGAAGGTCGCCGTATCGTTGATGGGGGCAAGGAGTGCATCGATGCGTGCGTCACCAATGCGGCTTTCGATGCAGATCGCACCCTGGGCCGGTGCGGGCGGAAAGGTTTCCGCGGCGAGGATATCGGTTATCACGTCGACCTTGCCGAGCCGCTTCAATCCGGCGAGCGCAAGCAGAGTGGCATCGACCTGGCCTTCTTGCAGCTTTCTCAGCCGTGTATCGACGAGGCCACGGAAGGTGATGACCTTGATATCGGGACGCATGCGGCGGATCAGCGCCTGGCGGCGAAGCGACGAGGAGCCGACGGTCGCGCCGTGGGGCAGGTCGATCAGCTTTGGCGCGGTGCGTCCGATCACCGCGTCCCGGACATCCTCGCGCGGCAGGTAGGCAGAAAGACAGAGCCCTTCCGGAAGCCGTGTCGGCATGTCCTTGGCCGAATGCACCGCGATGTCGAGGTCGCCGCTCGCAAGCTGCTGCTCCAGTTCTTCGGTGAACAGGCCCTTGCCGCCGATCTCGGCCAGCGAGCGATCGGTGATGCGATCGCCCTTGGTGCTCAGCACGACGATTTCGAACATCTCTTCCGGCAGTCCGTGCGCCGCCATCAGCCTGTCGCGGGCTTCGTGAGCCTGGGCGAGTGCCAGCGGGCTGCCTCGGGTGCCGATCCGGAAAGGTTTTGTTTGCATCCGCATTGATCCGTTGTTACCGGAGTTCCTCGTAAACAGGTTTAAGACCCATCGCAATCAACGATCAGGTTTCATGGCGCCCTTTCTACGCATCCTCGGCATCGAAACAAGCTGCGACGAAACTGCGGCGGCAGTGGTCGAGCGAGCCGTCGACGGGCGGCCGACGGTGCGTTCCGACGTCGTCCTGAGCCAACTCGAGGAACACAGCGCCTATGGCGGCGTTGTGCCTGAGATCGCCGCTCGCGCCCATGTCGAGGCACTCGATACGCTGATCGACGAAGCCTTGAAACGTGCCAATGTGTCGCTCTCGGATATCGATGCCATCGCGGCAACGTCCGGGCCTGGCCTTATCGGCGGTCTGCTCGTCGGCCTCATGACCGGAAAGGCGATTGCCAAGGCCTCCGGAAAGCCGCTCTACGCCGTCAATCACCTTGAAGGGCATGCATTGACAGCGCGGCTGACGGATGGGCTCGCATTTCCATACTTGATGCTGCTCGTTTCTGGCGGCCATACGCAGCTTATTCTTGTCCGTGGTGTCGGGCAATACGAGCGCTGGGGCACGACCATTGATGACGCGCTCGGCGAAGCCTTCGACAAGACGGCGAAACTGCTGAGTCTGCCTTATCCCGGCGGGCCGGCGGTCGAGCGCGCGGCCAAGAGTGGTAACCCGGATCGCTTCAATTTTCCGCGGCCACTGGTGGGAGAGGCCAAGCTCAACTTCTCGTTTTCCGGCCTGAAGACGGCCGTGCGCCAGGCCGCGACCGAAATCGCGCCGTTGACGGAGCAGGATGTGGCGGACATCTGCGCCTCATTCCAGAAGGCGATCTCACGGACGCTGAAGGATCGCATCGGCCGCGGGCTGGAGCGTTTCAAGTCCGAGTCCCTTCATGTCGACGGCAGACCGGCCCTCGTGGTGGCCGGCGGTGTGGCTGCCAACCTGGAGGTTCGCAGCACGCTGCAGTCGCTTTGCGGCAAGCACGGCTTTCGTTTCGTCGCGCCGCCGCTGCGGCTGTGCACCGACAACGCCGTGATGATTGCCTGGGCTGGTCTGGAGCGGATGGCGACAGGCGTGGCGCCTGATGACCTCGATGTGCAGCCGCGCTCGCGCTGGCCGCTGGATTCCAACGCCGAAACCTTGCTTGGCTTCGGCAAACGGGGAGCGAAAGCATGAGCGAAAAGATTGCCGTCGTCGGAGCTGGTGCTTTTGGAACCGCGCTTGCCGCGGTGATCGCCCTGACGGAGCGCAACGCGGTGACGCTGGTCGGTCGGGATCCTGAACTGATCGCGGACCTGAAAGCTGAGCGTTTGCACGATGCGGTCTTGCCGGGCATCGCGTTGCCGGAGTCTCTCGCCTTTTCCGCCGAACCCGATGCGATCGGCGATGCCGATATCGTGCTCTTCGCGATGCCCTCGCAGGCGCAGGCGGATGCCGCAAGACAGTACCGACCCTATTTGGGGAGCAGTGCCATCGTCGTGACCTGCGCCAAGGGCATCGAGAGGGCGACGGGCAATCTGCTGACCGACATGCTGGAGCGCGAAATACCCGGTCATGCGGTTGCTGCCCTGTCGGGACCCGGCTTTGCCGCCGATATCGCCAAGGGATTGCCGACGGCGATGGCGATTGCTGCGGCTGATATGGATGTTGCCGAAAGGCTGGCACATGCAATCTCCGGTCGAACTTTCCGGCTCTATGCCTCGTCCGACCGGGTCGGCGTGCAGCTCGGCGGCGCACTGAAGAATGTTCTGGCGATTGCATGCGGCATTGTCGAGGGGGCCGGCATTGGAGACTCCGCGCGTGCGGCGCTGATTGCACGCGGGCTTGCCGAGATGTCGCGTTTCGTCGTCGCCAAAGGTGGACAGGCGGATACCGTGCGCGGGCTGTCCGGCCTCGGCGACCTGGTGCTGACCGCTACCAGCCACCAATCGCGCAACCTGCGCTTCGGGATTGCACTCGGCCGCGGCGAGACAGTCGATCCTGCCCACGGCGAGCTCGTCGAAGGCGCCTTTGCGGCCGCTGTTGCATCGCGCCTGGCGCAGTCGCTCGCTGTTAGCATGCCGATCACCGATGCCGTTTCCGCTATCATCGACGGTAAGCTCGGCATTGCCGAGGCGATCGATCAGCTCATGACGCGCCCGATTACCACAGAATAGGAGTTTCGATATGCTCTTTGCTCTTCTCTGCAAGGACAAGCCCGATCATCTCAGCGTCCGCATGGAGGCCCGGCCCGCTCACGTGGAACATCTCAACAAGCTCAATGCTGAGGGCGTGTTGAAGATGGCCGGCCCGTTTCTCGACGGTGAGGGCAAGCCATGCGGCAGCCTCGTCATCATTCATGCCGATACGATCGAAGCGGCCAAGGCGCTGGCGGACAGCGACCCCTACACGAGGGCCGGGCTTTTTGAGAGCGTCGAGATCAAGCCCTTCAATTGGGTCTTCAACAATCCGGAGGCATGAGCGTGGCGCATTGGCTTTACAAATCAGAACCGGCTTCCTGGTCCTGGGAGCAGCAAAAGGCGGCCGGCGAGAAGGGCATCGAGTGGACGGGTGTCCGCAACTATCTCGCCCGCAACAACATGCGGGCGATGCAGCTTGGCGACAAGGGCTTCTTCTATCACTCCAACGAAGGTCTCGAGATCGTGGGCATCGTCGAGGTGTGTGTCTTGTCGCATCCGGACTCGACAGCCAAAGGCGACGACCGCTGGGATTGCGTTGACATTCGCGCCGTCTGCGACATTCCCAAACCGGTTTCGCTGAAGGACATCAAGGCCAACGAGAGGTTTGCCAAGATGTCGCTCGTCACCTCCATGCGGCTTTCGGTCCAGCCGGTGACTGACGATGAGTATCTGGAGATTTGCCGGCTAGGTGGCCTCGATAATCCGCCGCGTTGAGACGCCGTTGAAAACCGATCCCGAGATCTTCATCCGCGCCAACACCAGCCCGATGGCGCCGCCGCATGTGCCGGAAATTCGATTGCATCTAGCGGACGAAGCGCATGAGTTGTGGCTGAAGACGGAAGAGGAGCTTGCCGAGATCGGTCTGCCGCCACCCTTCTGGGCCTTCGCCTGGGCGGGTGGTCAGGGGCTGGCGCGCTACATACTTGATCATCCGCATATCGTTGCCGGCAAGCGCGTTCTCGACTTCGCCACAGGTTCTGGCTTGGTGGCGATTGCGGCAAAGATGGCGGGAGCGGCCAAGGTCGTTGCCGCCGACATCGACCCGTGGGCCGAAACCGCGGTACGACTGAATGCCGGCCTGAACCAGGTCGAGGTCGATTTTACCGGTGCTAATCTGATCGGCGACAAGGTCGAGGCGGATATGTTGGTCGCGGGCGACGTCTTCTACGACAGCGACTTTGCGGCAGCGATCGTTCCATGGTTCGAGACGCTCAGCCGTCAGGGTATCGCAGTCCTCGTTGGGGATCCGGGACGCGCCTATCTTCCCAAGAAGCGCTTGGAATTCTGCGCAATCTATCAGGTTCCCGTTACCCGGGCGTTGGAAGACAGCGAGGTGAAGAAAACGACCGTTTGGCGCCTCATGGCCTGATAACGCAGACGCCAGCCTCGTATGAACAGCTGCTGCTCTTGGCGGTGACGTTGATCACCTTGGCCATTGGCGCGAGGTTGGTGGTTCGCTGCGGGGCAGGGAAGCCATAGCCGCTGCTGGCGACATAGGTCCCACCGTCGGCATCATAGACGTATGACGATCCCGAATAGGTGCCGCTGACCCCTCCACCTGGCTGCGGCTGAACCAAGATGATGACGTTGCGTCCGCCATAGCCGCTATAACCATTGTAGCCGCGATACGGCCATGAGGCGCGCTTGATCAGAGCCGCGCGACCGGGACGATGGCCGAACCGGCCGTATCCATCTGAGAAGCGGACGCGTCCATCGTTCCATCCACGAAAGGGTCGGCCGACGATCGTCGGCGCGTGATGCCTCATGAATTGCTTGCCACCGTGGCGAGAGAACGAATTCTGGCCGAAATCGCCTGCTGAGGTCGGCAGCGCGATCAGAGCCGCTGCCGCGAGAGAAACGAGCATGGATAGGGTCTTCAGCATCGTGCGGATCTCCGGAAACGAGATGGTTAACAAAGCGTTAACCGCAAAATGCGCCAAAAGCCGCCGCTTGTCCAGAAGACGTCTGGCCATGCCGCTTGCGCAGCGGGGCCGCCGCGCCGTCAAGCGCAGTTCACGCCACCCAGAGACGCAAATCGATTAAATTAAATTGGGGGTGCAATTATACTTGTCGTTAGGGGCTTCCGTGATTAAACGTCGCCATTGATGCGACGCACACAAACAAATTTGTCATTCGTGTGGTTGCCTTGAATGCTCCGAAATCCGGGAGCGCAGAGAAGACGCCGCGAGGTTCTGATGGCGAATGTCACAAATAAACGGCCCCTGTCGCCGCATTTGCAAATTTACAAGCCTATCCCCACGATGGTCATGTCGATCGTCCACCGCATTACTGGTGGCGCACTTTATGTCGGCACGCTGCTGGTCGCCTGGTGGCTGATCGGAGCTGCAACCGGCCAGGCCTATTATGATTGGGTCAACTGGATACTCGGCAGCATCATCGGCAAGCTCGTGTTGCTCGGCTATACTTGGGCACTGCTGCACCACATGGTCGGCGGCTTCCGTCACTTCGTCTGGGATCTCGGCTACGGCCTCGATAAGGACGTCTCGACCAAGATGGCCCAGGCTTCGATCGTCATATCGCTCTGTCTGACCGTGCTGGTCTGGGTGATCGGCTTCCTCATTCGCTTCTGAAGGTTGTTCTCATGGATATGCGCACCCCTCTGGGTAAGGTTCGCGGCCTTGGCTCGGCCAAGGAAGGCACCGATCATTTCTGGCGTCAGCGCGTCACTGCGGTTGCCAATGTGCCGCTCTTTCTCTTCTTTATCATTTTCATGATCGTTCACGCTGGCGAGCCTTACGCGGACGTGGTTCACGCGCTGTCGAGCCCGTTTGTTGCGGTCGTCATGGGCCTGATGGTCATTTCCGGCACCATTCATATGCGTCTCGGCATGCAGGTGATCATCGAGGACTACGTGCATGGCGAATTCGCCAAGCTCGCCCTGCTGATGCTGAACACCTTCTTTTCGATCCTGATGGCGGGGTTCTGTCTCTTCGCCATTCTGAAAATTGCATTCGTAGGATAACCGTATCATGGCATCGACTTCACCCGCTCAGAATGGGAAGGCCTACAAGTATGTCGATCACTCATACGATGTGATCGTCGTCGGCGCCGGTGGCGCCGGCCTTCGCGCCACGCTCGGCATGGCCGAACAGGGTTTCCGCACGGCCTGTATCACCAAGGTGTTCCCGACCCGCTCGCACACGGTCGCAGCCCAGGGCGGGATCGCCGCCTCGCTGCAGAACATGACGCCCGACAGCTGGCAGTGGCATCTCTACGACACCGTCAAGGGCTCCGACTGGCTCGGCGACGTCGACGCCATGCAGTATCTCACCATGGAAGCGCCGAAGGCGGTCTATGAGCTGGAGCACTACGGCGTTCCCTTCTCGCGCAATGAGGAAGGCAAGATCTATCAGCGGCCGTTCGGCGGCCACATGCAGAACTTCGGCGAAGGCCCGCCGGTACAGCGCACCTGTGCCGTTGCCGACCGTACCGGCCACGCCATCCTGCACACGCTCTACGGCCAGTCGCTGCGCAACAACGCGGAATTCTTCATCGAGTATTTCGCGCTCGACCTGATCATGTCGGAAGACGGCAGCCGCTGCACCGGCGTCGTCGCCTGGTGCCTCGATGACGGCACGATCCATCGCTTCGCCGCCAAGATGGTGGTGCTGGCGACCGGCGGTTACGGCCGCGCCTATTTCTCGGCAACGTCTGCCCATACCTGCACCGGCGACGGCGGCGGCATGGTGGCCCGCGCCGGCTTGCCCCTGCAGGACATGGAGTTCGTGCAGTTCCACCCGACCGGCATCTACGGTTCGGGCTGTCTCATCACCGAAGGCGCGCGCGGCGAAGGCGGCTACCTCGTGAATTCCGAAGGTGAACGCTTCATGGAACGCTATGCGCCTTCGGCCAAGGACCTTGCCTCGCGCGACGTCGTCTCGCGCTGCATGACCTTGGAGATTCGTGAAGGCCGCGGTGTCGGCAAGGCCAAGGACCATATCTTCCTGCATCTCGACCATCTCGATCCGGCCGTTCTGCACGAGCGCCTGCCGGGGATTTCCGAGAGCGCCAAGATCTTCGCCGGTGTCGACGTCACCCGCGAGCCGATCCCGGTCCTGCCGACGGTCC
Source organism: Rhizobium favelukesii (assembly GCF_000577275.2). NCBI lineage: Bacteria > Pseudomonadati > Pseudomonadota > Alphaproteobacteria > Hyphomicrobiales > Rhizobiaceae > Rhizobium > Rhizobium favelukesii. Next base: position 3,900,145 of record NZ_HG916852.1, on the reverse strand, counting down.
ATTACAACATGGGCGGTATTCCGACCAACTACTGGGGCGAAGTGCTGAACGCCGACAGCGCCAATCCGGAACGCATCATCCCCGGCCTGATGGCTGTCGGCGAAGCCGGCTGCGCCTCGGTGCATGGCGCCAACCGTCTCGGTTCGAATTCGCTGATCGACCTCGTGGTCTTCGGCCGCGCCGCGGCAATCCGCGCCGGCGAGGTGATAGACCGTGCCGCACCGGTGCCGCATCTGAATGTCGCCGCTTGCGACAAGATCATGGATCGCTTTGACGATCTTCGCCATGCCAGCGGCGGCACGCCGACGGCCGTGCTGCGCGAGAAGATGCAACGCGCCATGCAGGAAGACGCTGCCGTGTTCCGCACGCAGGAATCGCTGGAATCGGGCTGCAAACGCATCTCGGCCATCTGGCAGGAAATGCGTGATATCAAGGTCACCGACCGCTCGATGATCTGGAACTCCGACCTCGTGGAAACGCTCGAGCTACAGAACCTGATGGCCAACGCCATCACCACGATCTATGGCGCCGAGGCCCGCAAGGAAAGCCGCGGCTCCCACGCACGCGAAGACTACACGGAAGGCGCATTCGCCGGGCGCGACGACGTCAACTGGCGCAAGCACACGCTCGCCTGGGTCAACGACGCCGGCGACGTCAAGCTCGACTACCGCCCGGTTCACACCGAGCTCATCGCAGAGGGCATCGATCCCAAGAAGATCGCGCCCAAGGCTCGCGTGTACTAAGAGGAACTGGACATGGTTGAACTCGCTCTTCCCAAGAATTCCCAGATGCGCGAAGGCAAGGTGTGGCCGAAGCCGGCAGGTGCGAAGAACACCCGCGAATTCCGCGTCTACCGCTGGAGCCCGGATGACGGCCAGAACCCGTCGATCGACACCTTCTACATCGATGTCGACGATTGCGGCCCGATGGTGCTCGACGGCCTGCTATACATCAAGAACAAGATCGATCCGACGCTGACGCTACGCCGTTCCTGTCGCGAGGGCATCTGCGGTTCCTGCGCGATGAACATCGACGGCACCAATACGCTGGCCTGCACCAAGGGCCTCGACGACATCCAGGGCGCGGTAAAGATCTATCCGCTGCCGCATCTGCCTGTCGTCAAGGACCTGGTTCCCGACCTGACCAACTTCTACGCCCAGCACCGCTCGATCGAGCCGTGGCTGAAGACAGTCTCGCCGACACCGGCCAAGGAGTGGAAGCAGAGCCACGAGGATCGCCAGAAGCTCGACGGCCTCTACGAGTGCATTCTCTGCGCCTGCTGCTCGACCTCCTGTCCGAGCTACTGGTGGAACGGTGACCGTTACCTCGGCCCAGCCGTTCTCTTGCAGGCTTACCGCTGGCTGATCGACTCCCGAGACGAAGCGACCGGCGAGCGCCTCGACAATCTCGAGGATCCGTTCCGCCTTTATCGTTGCCACACGATCATGAACTGCGCGCAGACCTGCCCGAAGGGTCTGAACCCGGCCAAGGCAATCGCCGAAATCAAAAAGATGATGGTCGAGCGTCGCGTCTGATCGATCCAGCAAGGGGGCCGCAGATGCGGCCCTTTTCTTTATCCGATCACGAAACCTTGATTTGCCCGGGATTGCGCCAAATTTGTCTCGGTTTTACGGCGTTGCTCCCACATCGACACAATTTCTCCTCGCGCTGGCTTGATTCAATACAGCCTTTCAAGATAATTCCGCCGTGATTGAGCGGCAGCTTCAGGACAATACTGGAAAAATCAGGAGTATCATGATGCAGTTCAGACATATGGCGACAGGTCTCGTGGTTATTCTGTCGTTAGCTGGCTGCCAGCGCACCGCATATAATGATGCAAGCTATTCTGCCCCGTCGCCGCTGACAGCGCAGCCGGTTCCCTCGGTTCAGGGCGGGCAGCTTCCGCCGCCTTCCGGCTCTTCGCAGTTCCCCGCTGCCCCGACGACTGCGGCGCCCGTCGCCGGTGGCCAGCCCGGCGCGATGGCTGCGAATGCGATGGATGTCACCAAGGAATCGATGGTCGGCAGCTGGCGCGTCAACGGGTCCTGCGACATGTTCCTGACGCTTACCAATCTCGGCAGCGGCTCGCGCGGCGGTACGCGCGGCTGCGTCGGCGAACTGACGGCGATGGGCTCCTGGGAAGTCACGGGCAAGCAGGTCATCCTGAAAGACCGCAGCGGCAACCAGATCGGCAGCGTCTACAAGACTGCCGACAACGCCTTTAGCGGCCAGACCAATACCGGGCAGGCGATCAGCCTCAGCCGTTAAAAGATTGGGCGGCGAAGGCCGCCGATCCTGCATAGGCGGACCTCCTTTATGCAACCCATGCCAGACTACACGCTTAGCGTCAGCGAGCAGTTGAAGTCGCTGACGGCTTCGGGCGCGCTTCAAATCGATTCAGCCCAGATGCATGTTGCCAAATGCCTGGATCGGGTACTGTCGGGGTTGAAGCAGCGGCGGCCGGCGGCAAAGGCGAGCGCCCTCGGCTGGCTGTTCGCCAACAAGAAGAAGCCGTCGGAATCGGTCAAGGGGCTCTACATTCACGGCAGCGTCGGCCGCGGCAAGACGATGCTGATGGACATGTTCTTCGCAATGGCACCCTGCGCGAAGAAGCGGCGCGCGCATTTTCATGAATTCATGACCGACGTGCACAACCGCATCGCGGCGCACCGACTGAAGCTCAAGCAGGGCGAGACCAAGCAGGCCGATCCTATTCCGGTCGTCGCTGCTGCGCTCTATGACGAGGCCGAACTGCTTTGCTTCGATGAGTTCACCGTGACTGACATCGCCGACGCGATGATCCTGTCGCGGCTTTTCTCCGAACTTTTCCGGCGCGGATGCCTGCTGGTCGCGACATCGAATGTCGAGCCGGGCAATCTCTACAAGGACGGCCTCAATCGAAGCCTGTTCCTGCCGTTTGTCGATCTTCTGAAGCAACACGTCGAGATCGTGACCCTGGACTCGCCGACCGACTACCGGATGGAGAAGCTCGACAGCCAGCCGGTCTATCTGACGCCGCTCGATGACCGGACCGACATGGCCATGGATGCATCCTGGATGCAGGCACTGCATGGCCGCAGGGCACAGCCGCTGGAAATTCCGATGAGGGGGCGGTCGATCCATGTGCCGCTGGCAGTCGATCGCCTGGCGCGCTTCTCATTTGCCGATCTCTGCGAAAGGCCATTGGGCGCGGCCGACTTTCTCGCCGTTGCCGAGCGCTTTGACGCCATCTTCGTCGACCGTGTACCATTGCTGGGGCCTGATAAGCGAAACCAGATCAAGCGCTTCATCATTCTGATTGATACGCTTTACGATCACGCGGTGCGGCTCTATGTGTCCGCTGCAGCGATGCCTGAAAATTTGTTGACACAAGCGCGTGGTATCGAAGGCTTCGAATTCGACCGCACTGTCTCGCGCCTTTTCGAAATGCGCAGTGCCGAGTATCTCGCATTGCACCACGAGCGACGGGCTGCAGAGTAACGATTTGGTGGCGAATTATCTTACGTTTACGTAAGAATTTAATGATCTAAACGATTGAAATTCCTCGCTCAAAAATAATCGTTTGCCATTTTTTGGCTTTGGGGCTATGCGATGGCGGCATTGGGCGATGCCCCCCTCCGCGCGTCGCCTGACGAATTTTGATCGCAAAGGAAACAGCGAAATGGCGCGTAACAAGATCGCACTCATTGGTTCTGGCATGATTGGTGGCACGCTGGCGCATCTCGCCGGCCTGAAGGAACTGGGTGACATCGTTCTCTTCGATATCGCCGACGGTATTCCTCAGGGTAAGGGCCTCGACATTGCTCAGTCCTCTCCGGTCGAGGGCTTTGACGCCAACCTGACAGGCGCCAGCGACTATTCCGCGATCGAAGGCGCGGACGTCTGCATCGTCACCGCAGGCGTCGCCCGCAAGCCGGGCATGAGCCGCGACGATCTTCTCGGCATCAACCTCAAGGTCATGGAACAGGTCGGCGCCGGCATCAAGAAGTACGCCCCGAACGCTTTCGTCATATGCATCACCAATCCGCTCGACGCGATGGTCTGGGCGCTGCAGAAGTTCTCCGGCCTCCCGGCCAATAAGGTCGTCGGCATGGCCGGCGTGCTTGACAGCTCGCGGTTCCGTCTGTTCCTTTCCAAGGAATTCAACGTTTCCGTACAGGACATCACCGCCTTCGTGCTCGGCGGCCATGGCGACACGATGGTGCCGCTGGCTCGCTACTCTACGGTAGCGGGCATCCCGCTTACTGACCTTGTGACCATGGGCTGGGTCACCAAGGAGCGCCTCGAAGAAATCATCCAGCGCACCCGTGACGGCGGCGCCGAAATCGTCGGCCTGCTGAAGACCGGCTCAGCCTACTACGCACCCGCTGCCTCGGCGATCGAAATGGCTGAATCCTACCTCAAGGACAAGAAGCGCGTTCTGCCCTGCGCAGCACAGCTGACCGGCCAGTACGGCGTCAAAAACATGTATGTCGGCGTTCCCACGGTCATTGGTGCTGGCGGCGTCGAGCGCATCATCGAGATCGACCTCAACAAGGCCGAGAAGGAAGCTTTCGACAAGTCTGTCGGCGCTGTCGCCGGCCTATGCGAAGCCTGCATCAACATTGCGCCTGCGCTCAAGTAATCGGACCGCGCGCTGACGTCATCCAAACAGGAATAGACCCATGAATATTCATGAATATCAGGCCAAGGCTCTGCTGAAGGGCTATGGCGCGCCGGTCGCGCAAGGCGTGGCGATCCTCAAGGTCGAGGAGGCCGAAGCTGCCGCCAAGTCGCTCCCCGGCCCGCTCTACGTGGTCAAGAGCCAGATCCACGCCGGCGGGCGCGGCAAGGGCAAGTTCAAGGAACTCGGCCCTGACGCCAAGGGTGGCGTTCGCCTCGCCAAGTCGATCGAGGAAGTCGTTTCCCACGCCAAGGAAATGCTCGGTAACACGCTGGTAACGGCGCAGACGGGTGAAGCCGGCAAGCAGGTCAACCGCCTCTACATCGAAGACGGCGCAGACATCGCTCGCGAGCTCTATTGCTCGCTGCTGGTCGATCGCTCCGTCGGCCGCGTTGCCTTCGTCGTCTCGACGGAAGGCGGTATGGACATCGAGGCCGTCGCGCACGACACGCCCGAAAAGATCCACACGATTGCGATCGATCCTGAGGCCGGTGTCACGGCCGCCGATGTTGCCGCGATCTCCAAGGCGCTGCAGCTCGATGGCGCTGCCGCAGAAGACGCCAAGTCGCTGTTCCCGGCGCTCTACAAGGCCTTCGGCGAAAAGGATATGGCTCTCCTCGAGGTCAATCCACTGATCGTGATGAAGGACGGCCACCTGCGCGTCCTCGACGCCAAGATGTCGTTCGACGGCAACGCGATTTTCCGTCACGACGACGTCAAGTCGCTGCGCGACGAGACGGAAGAAGACGCCAAGGAAATTGAGGCCTCGAAGTGGGACCTCGCCTATGTGGCGCTCGACGGCAACATCGGCTGCATGGTCAATGGTGCCGGCCTCGCCATGGCGACGATGGACATCATCAAGCTCTACGGCAAGGAGCCGGCGAACTTCTGTGACGTCGGCGGCGGCGCCGGCAAGGACAAGGTCGCTGCGGCCTTCAAGATCATCACGGCGGACCCAAAGGTCGAAGGCATCCTCGTCAACATCTTCGGCGGCATCATGAAGTGCGATGTCATCGCTGAAGGCGTTGTCGCGGCTGTGCAGGAAGTCGGCCTGAAGGTTCCGCTCGTCGTGCGTCTCGAAGGCACCAATGTCGAGCTTGGCAAGAAGATCCTGAACGAGTCGGGTCTCGCGATCACGGCAGCTGACGACTTGGACGATGCGGCCAAGAAGATCGTCGCGGCGATCAACGCCTAATTTTGAAGGACCGGAAATAAATGTCCATTCTCGTCAATAAAGACACAAAGGTCCTCGTTCAGGGCCTGACCGGTAAGACCGGCACCTTCCATACCGAACAGGCGCTTGCCTACTACGGCACGCAGATGGTCGGCGGTATCCACCCGAAGAAGGGTGGCGAAACCTGGACGGGCTCGAAGGGCGAAAGCCTGCCGATCTTCGCAACCGTTGCCGAAGGCAAGGAAAAGACCGGCGCCGACGCGACCGTGATCTACGTTCCCCCGGCAGGCGCAGCCGACGCGATCATCGAAGCGATCGACGCCGAGATCCCGTTCATCACCTGCATCACCGAAGGCATCCCTGTTTTGGACATGGTGCGCGTCAAGGCTCGCCTCGACCGCTCCAAGTCACGCCTGCTCGGACCGAACTGCCCGGGCATCCTGACGCCGGAAGAGTGCAAGATCGGCATCATGCCGGGCTCGATCTTCCGCAAGGGTTCAGTCGGTATCGTTTCCCGCTCGGGCACGCTCACCTACGAAGCCGTGTTCCAGACCTCGAACGAAGGCCTCGGCCAGACGACGGCTGTCGGCATCGGCGGCGATCCGGTCAAGGGCACCGAGTTCATCGACGTCTTGGAAATGTTCCTCGCTGACGAAGCCACCCAGTCGATCATCATGATCGGCGAAATCGGCGGCTCGGCAGAAGAAGACGCAGCACAGTTCCTCAAGGATGAAGCCAAGAAGGGCCGCAAGAAACCGATGGCCGGCTTCATCGCTGGTCGTACGGCCCCGAAGGGCCGCACGATGGGTCATGCCGGTGCCGTCGTTTCCGGTGGCAAGGGCGACGCAGAATCGAAGATCGCGGCGATGGAATCGGCTGGCATCCGCGTCTCGCCGTCGCCGGCCCGCCTTGGCAAGACGCTGGTTGAAGTCCTCAAGGGCTGATCCAATCTATACCCCGGGCACCGGTTCTCACCGTCTGCCCGGGTCTCGACTTCGAAATGGAATGAGCCGCGGACAGGCGGCTAACGACAGATGCGGCAAGCCGGTCGAGTATCCGGCGGAATCACAAGTCAGGAGGCGGACGAAAGCGTCCGCGTAAAACCATGGCACGGCAAGAAGCCAACGAGCAGTTTCAGATTACCTCGTTTCTGGATGGCGCCAATGCTGCGTATATCGAGCAGCTCTATGCGCGCTATGAGGAAGACCCGAACTCGGTCGGCGAGGAATGGCGGTCTTTCTTCAAGGCGCTGGAAGACAATCCGGAAGATGTGAAGAAGGCGGCCAAGGGTGCATCCTGGCGCAAGAAGGATTGGCCGCTGCAGCCCAAGAGCGACCTCGTTTCGGCGCTCGATGGCGATTGGGGTACCGTTGAGAAGATCATCGAGACCAAGGTCAAGGGCAAGGCGGAAGCCGCCGGCAAGCCGACCGATGGCGCCGACATCCTGCAGGCGACGCGCGACTCCGTTCGCGCCATCATGATGATCCGCGCCTACCGCATGCGCGGTCACCTGCACGCCAAGCTCGACCCGCTCGGTATCGCGGCACCCGTCGACGACTACAAGGAACTGTCGCCCGAAGCCTACGGTTTCACCGAGGCCGACTATTCCCGCAGGATCTTCATCGACAACGTTCTCGGCCTCGAATACGCCACCTTGCCCGAGATGATCGAGATCCTTGAGCGCACCTACTGCTCGACCCTCGGCGTCGAATTCATGCACATCTCCAACCCGGAAGAAAAAGCCTGGATCCAGGAACGCATCGAAGGTCCGGACAAGGGTGTTGCCTTCACCCCGGAAGGCAAGAAGGCCATTCTCGCCAAGCTGGTCGAAGCCGAAGGCTATGAGCAGTTCCTAGATGTGAAGTTCAAGGGTACCAAGCGTTTCGGTCTCGATGGCGGTGAATCGCTCATCCCGGCGCTGGAGCAGATCCTGAAGCGCGGCGGTCATCTCGGCCTTCGCGAAGCCGTGTTCGGCATGGCCCACCGCGGCCGCCTGAACGTCCTTTCCCAGGTCATGGGCAAGCCGCATCGCGCGATCTTCCACGAGTTCAAGGGCGGCTCTTACGCGCCTGACGAGGTCGAGGGTTCGGGCGACGTCAAGTACCATCTCGGTGCCTCTTCCGACCGCGAGTTCGACGGCAACAAGGTCCACGTGTCGCTGACGGCCAACCCGTCGCACCTTGAGATCGTCGACCCTGTCGTCATGGGCAAGGCGCGTGCCAAGCAGGACATGGGCGCCACCGTCTGGGACGGCGACACCATTCCGCTCTCCGAGCGCGCGAAGGTTCTGCCGCTGCTCATCCATGGTGACGCGGCGTTTGCCGGCCAGGGTGTGATTGCCGAAATCCTCGGCCTGTCGGGCCTGCGCGGTCACCGCGTTGCCGGCACGATGCACGTCATCATCAACAACCAGATCGGCTTCACCACCAATCCGGCCTTCTCACGCTCGTCGCCTTATCCGTCCGACGTCGCCAAGATGATCGAAGCGCCGATCCTGCATGTGAACGGTGACGACCCGGAAGCCGTTGTCTACGCAGCCAAGATCGCAATGGAATTTCGCATGAAGTTCCATAAGCCTGTCGTCCTCGACATGTTCTGCTACCGTCGCTACGGCCACAACGAAGGCGACGAACCGTCCTTCACGCAGCCGAAGATGTACAAGGTCATTCGCGCCCACAAGACCGTCCTGCAGATCTATGCGGATCGTCTCGTTGCCGAGGGCCTGCTGACCGACGGCGACGTCGAGAAGATGAAGGCCGACTGGCGCGTGCATCTCGAACAGGAATTCGACGCCGGCCAGAGCTACAAGCCAAACAAGGCTGACTGGCTGGATGGCGAGTGGTCGGGTCTGCGCACGGCTGACAACGCCGACGAACAGCGCCGCGGCAAGACCGCCGTACCGATGAAGACGCTCAAGGATATCGGCCGCAAGCTTTCGGAAATTCCGGAAGGCTTCCGTGCCCATCGCACGATACAGCGCTTCATGGAAAACCGCGCCAACATGATCCAGACGGGTGAGAACCTCGACTGGGCGATGGCAGAAGCGCTTGCCTTCGGTTCGCTGGTGGTCGAAGGCCACAAGATCCGTCTCTCCGGTCAGGATTGCGAACGCGGCACGTTTTCGCAACGTCATTCGGTTCTCTACGATCAGGAGACGGAAGAGCGCTTTATCCCGCTTGCGAACCTGTCGTCCAACCAGGCCCGCTACGAAGTCATCAACTCGATGCTCTCGGAAGAAGCAGTGCTCGGCTTCGAATACGGCTATTCGCTGGCTCGCCCGAACGCGCTGACCCTTTGGGAAGCCCAGTTTGGTGATTTCGCCAACGGCGCGCAGGTCGTCTTCGACCAGTTCGTCTCGTCGGGAGAACGCAAGTGGCTGCGCATGTCCGGTCTCGTCTGCCTGCTGCCGCATGGCTACGAAGGGCAGGGGCCTGAGCACTCCTCGGCCCGCCTCGAACGCTTCCTGCAGCTCTGCGCTGAAGACAACATGCAGGTCGCCAACGTCACGACGCCGGCGAATTACTTCCACATCCTGCGCCGTCAGCTGAAGCGCGACTTCCGCAAGCCGCTCGTGCTGATGACGCCGAAGTCCCTGCTGCGTCACAAGCGGGCTGTTTCCAGCCTTGCGGAACTCGCCGGCGAATCCTCCTTCCATCGTTTGCTCTGGGACGATGCGGAGGTCATCAAGGACGGCCCGATCAAGCTGCAGAAGGACAACAAGATCCGCCGCGTCGTCATGTGCACCGGCAAGGTCTATTACGATCTTCTGGAAGAGCGCGAAAAGCGCGGCATCGATGACATCTACCTGCTGCGCGTCGAACAACTCTATCCGTTCCCGGCAAAGGCGCTCATCAACGAGCTCTCGCGCTTCCGGAACGCCGAGATGGTCTGGTGCCAGGAAGAGCCGAAGAACATGGGCGCATGGTCGTTCATCGACCCGTATCTGGAGTGGGTTCTCGCCCATATCGATGCGAAGTACCAGCGCGTCCGTTACACCGGCCGCCCAGCTGCCGCTTCGCCGGCAACGGGTCTGATGTCCAAGCATCTATCGCAGCTCGCCGCATTCCTCGAGGACGCGCTGGGCGGCTAAGGGATCGGGGCGATGGCATACTTCTTCTTCAGACTTGTGCCGCCTCGTCCCCGCTTTTCCGCATGACGCGACCGGGGAGGAAATGGCCGCGATGAAGCACCATGTCGCCTATTGGCACCGCAACGCAGAAGACGGATCGGCCATTGCCGTCGGTCCCGTCTTCGAAGGCGAGGGAGCCTGGGGCATGGCACTCGTTTCGGCGCTGGATCAGCAGGCGGCGCAGGCGCTCGCCGATGCCGATCCGATCATCCAGTCCGGTCACGGCTTTCGCTTTGACATATTGCCAATGCCCTCGATCATTCTCCGGCCGTCTGCAGCCGGAAACGAATAAACGAACACAAGCAAATCAGGATTTGAACAATGGCCACAGAAATCCGCGTTCCAACTCTCGGTGAATCCGTCAGCGAGGCAACCGTCGGCACCTGGTTCAAGAAGGTTGGCGACGCCATCAAGGCCGACGAGCCGATTCTCGAGCTTGAAACCGATAAGGTGACCATCGAAGTGCCGGCGCCGGCTTCGGGTACGCTGTCTGAAATCGTTGCGCAGGCAGGCGAAACCGTCGGTCTCGGTGCGTTGCTAGGCCAGATCGCCGCAGGCGCTGGTGCTGCCGCTGCCCCGGCTGCTGCTGCCGCCCCCGCGAAGGTTGCCGAGCTCGCAGCCGCTGCACCGGCACCCGTTGCCGCTGCCGCTGCGCCGGCTGCGTCCGTATCCGCCATGCCGCCGGCACCGGCTGCCGCCAAGATGCTTGCCGAGAACAACCTGTCGGCCGATCAGGTCGACGGCAGCGGCAAGCGCGGCCAGGTGCTGAAGGGTGACGTGATCGCCGCTGTTGCCAAGGGCATCTCCACCCCGGCTGCCGCTGCTGCCCCTGCCGTACCGGCTGCTGCCCGCGGCCCGTCAACGGTCGAGGATGCGGCCCGCGAAGAGCGCGTGAAGATGACGCGCCTGCGCCAGACGATCGCCAAGCGCCTGAAAGACGCCCAGAACACCGCTGCCATGCTCACCACCTATAACGAGGTGGACATGAAGGCGGTCATGGATCTGCGCGCCAAGTACAAGGACGTCTTCGAAAAGAAGCATGGCGTGAAGCTCGGCTTCATGGGCTTCTTCACCAAGGCCATCACCCACGCGCTGAAGGAACTTCCGGCTGTCAACGCCGAGATTGATGGCACTGACATCATCTACAAGAACTTCTGCCACATCGGCATGGCCGTCGGCACGGACAAGGGGCTCGTCGTCCCTGTTATCCGCGACGCCGACCAGATGTCGATCGCCGAAGTCGAGAAGGAACTGGCGCGCCTGGCAAAGGCTGCTCGCGACGGTTCGCTGTCGATGGCCGATATGCAGGGCGGCACCTTCACCATCACCAATGGCGGTGTATACGGTTCGCTGATGTCCTCGCCGATCCTCAACGCTCCGCAGTCCGGTATCCTCGGCATGCACAAGATCCAGGACCGTCCCGTCGTCGTCGGCGGCCAGATCGTCATTCGTCCGATGATGTATCTCGCGCTCTCCTACGACCACCGCATCGTCGACGGCAAGGAAGCCGTGACCTTCCTCGTCCGCGTCAAGGAAAGCCTGGAAGATCCGGAGCGTCTGGTTCTCGATCTCTAAGCAATCGACTGGGCCGCGTGAGCGGCCCTTTCCACCTCAGCGGGGCGCGCGATGTCGCTGGCAATCTCCACAGGGCGTATGACCATGATGCCTCTCCTTGCCATCGGCAGGATCGGGGCGTCGCTCGCGTTTTTGCTGGCACTGCCCGCGGCCGCTGTCGGCACTCCCGACTGCAGGCAGGCGAGCGCCGTTTATGCCGACCGGGATGGCGCCTACGAACTGCGTTTCACGCCGATCAATTCGGAAGCGGCGGCTGCCAGCAACCGGTTCATGCTGAAAGTGCTGAAAACCTCGATCGAACTCGACGGCTATGTCATGCCCTCGGACGATCCGGAGCGTGCCGTCGGTATCGTGATGTTTAAATGCCCCGGCGGTGACCTGACAGGCGCGGATCTGGACGCCTGCACGATCTGGCAGGGCACGATCTACGGCGCGAATGCCAAGGGCGAGATCGACAACCTTCAGCCGGAAGCGGCAGTCGCGGCCGACAGCGTCTTTCTGCCGGGTCTCGGTCCGGCGATCCGCCAATCGCAGATCTGGGGCAACGACAAGGCTAAGGTTGCGCCGTGGGATGTCCTGGCATTCAAGGAGTGCGCGAAATGACACAACGACCGGTTCTTCTCGTCACCGGCGGCAGCCGGGGTATCGGCGCTGCGGTCTGCCGCCTCGCTGCCCGGCAGGGCTGGAACGTGGCGGTGAACTATGCCGCGAACCGCACGGCGGCCGATGCGATCGTCTCGGAGGTCAAGGCAGAGGGCGGCGACGCGATCGCGATCAAGGGCGATGTCGGCAGCGCGAAGGATATCGTTTCGATGTTCCAGGCGGTCGACAAGCATTTCGGGCGGCTCGACGGGCTGGTCAACAACGCCGGTATCGTCGATGCGCAGCAGCGCGTCGATGAGATGAGCGTCGAGCGCCTTGAGCGGATGATGCGGATCAACGTGACCGGCTCGATTCTATGCGCGGCCGAAGCCGTTCGGCGGATGTCGTCGAGGCACGGCGGCAAAGGCGGGGCGATCGTCAACATTTCGTCTATGGCAGCGGTTCTGGGTTCGGCATCGCAATATGTCGATTACGCCGCGTCGAAGGCCGCGATCGATACCTTCACCATCGGTCTGTCTCGAGAAGTGGCGAACGAGGGCGTGCGCGTGAACGCCATCCGTCCCGGCGTCATCGATACCGATATTCATGCATCCGGCGGCCTGCCGAACCGCGCGCGCGACCTGGCGCCGAGCATCCCGATGCAGAGGCCCGGCACGGCGGAGGAAATCGCCGATGCGGTCCTCTACCTTCTCTCGCCGACGGCTTCCTATATAACGGGCGCCATACTCAATGTAAGCGGCGGCCGTTAGGACGCGGAGACCATATCACCATGCAATACTTCTTCGAATTTTTGGGCCTGATGGCCGTCTTTTCGATCTTCATCGTCGTACCCGGCGCCGACTTCGCCGTCATCTTGCGCCAGAGCATCGTGCATGGCCGCCGGGCAGCCATGATGACCGGTCTCGGCATGGGCTTTTCGCTGCTCTTCCACATCAGCTACACCATCCTAGGTCTCGGCCTCATCGTCTCCCAATCGCTGATGATGTTTGCGATGATCAAATGGGCGGGCGTCGCCTATCTCGTCTACCTCGGCATCAAGTCGTTCCGCGAGCCGGGCTTCAAGGTGAACGAGATCGAAATTTCCGATGAGGACCGTAAGCCAATCTCGGCACTCAAGTGCCTCGGCATGGGCTTCATCACCAATGCGCTCAATCCGAAACCCGTCCTGTTCTTCCTGTCGCTGTTTTCGACACTGGTGCATCACGACACCCCGGCGCTCATCCAGTTTAGCTACGGCATCGGCATGGCAACGGCGCTCGTCGCCTGGTTTGCGGGCGTTTCCACCTTCTTCACCGTCAAGCCCATTCGCGACCGCTTCATCGCAAGCGGCAAATGGTTCAACCGCATCACCGGCGCCGCATTGGTCGGCTTCGGTTTCCGCCTCGCGCTCGCCCGCGCGGCCGACTAAGCAAATAACGAAAAGGAAAAGAACAATGTCCTATGATGTAATCGTTATCGGAACCGGCCCTGGCGGCTACGTCGCTGCCATCAAGGCTGCGCAGCTCGGCCTCAAGGTCGCTGTCGTTGAAAAGCGTGCAACGTTCGGTGGCACCTGCCTGAACGTCGGCTGCATCCCGTCCAAGGCGCTGCTTCATGCCTCCGAAATGTTTCATCAGGCTGGCCACGGCATGGACGCGCTCGGCATCGAAGTCGCTGCGCCGAAGCTGAACCTTGGAAAGATGCTGGCGCACAAGGATGCGACGGTGAAGTCGAACGTCGACGGCGTTGCCTTCCTCTTCAAGAAGAACAAGATCGATGCCTTCCAGGGCGCCGGCAAGATTGTGTCGGCAGGCAAGGTTTCCGTGGCCGGCGAAGACGGTAAGGTGCAGGAAATCGAAGGCAAGAACATCGTCATCGCCACCGGCTCCGACGTCGCCGGCATTCCGGGCGTGAAGGTGGATATCGACGAGAAGGTGATCATCTCATCGACGGGCGCGATCGCGCTCGAGAAGGTGCCGGAGACAATGATCGTCGTCGGCGGGGGCGTCATCGGCCTCGAGCTCGGCTCCGTCTGGTCTCGCCTCGGTGCCAAGGTCACCGTGGTCGAATATCTCGATACGATTCTCGGCGGCATGGATGGCGAAGTCTCCAAGCAATTCCAGCGGATGCTCGTCAAGCAGGGCATCGCCATCAACCTGAGCTCGAAGGTGACGGGCGTCGAGAAGGGCGGCAAAGGTGCCAAGGTGAGTTTCGAGCCGGTCAAGGGCGGCGATGCGCAGACACTCGAAGCCGAGGTCGTTCTGATCGCGACCGGCCGCACCCCCTACACGGCAGGCCTTGGTCTGCAAGAAGCAGGCGTAAAGCTTGATGACCGTGGCCGCGTCGAAATCGACGGTCGCTTCCGCACCAACGTTGCCGGCATCTACGCGATCGGCGACGTGGTGAAGGGGCCGATGCTGGCCCACAAGGCCGAAGATGAAGGCGTTGCGCTGGCAGAAATCCTCGCCGGTCAGCATGGCCATGTGAACTATGACGTCATCCCGAGCGTCGTCTACACGCAGCCGGAAGTCGCCTCCGTCGGCAAGACCGAGGAAGAGCTGAAGGCTGCCGGCATCACCTTCAAGGTGGGGAAGTTCCCCTTCACAGCGAACGGTCGCGCCCGCGCCATGTTGGCGATCGACGGTTTCGTGAAGATCCTCTCCGACAAGGAAACCGACCGTGTCCTGGGCGGTCATATCGTCGGTTTCGGAGCCGGCGAGATGATCCACGAGATTGCCGTCCTCATGGAATTCGGCGGTTCCGCAGAAGATCTTGGCCGCACCTGCCATGCTCACCCGACCATGTCGGAAGCGGTGAAGGAAGCCGCTCTCGCCGCGTTCTTCAAGCCGATCCACATGTAATCTTAAATTTCGGCAATATGCGATCGGCCGCTTGTCCCCGGACAGGTGGCCGTTTTACTTTCAAATGATTCTAAAATCGTTCGAGGGGAAGCCTATGCAGTCCACACCTGTCGATGCATACAGCCTGCCGCAGCGCCTCCTTCACTGGGGGGTGGCTCTGCTCATCTTCTTTAATCTGCTGTTTCCCGATGGCATGAACGAATGGCATCGGGCGATGCGTCGCGGCGCCATTGCGTCCCCCGACCAGCTCTCGGCGGCCAACATTCACGCCTATGTCGGCATCGCCATATTGGCACTTGCGATTGTTCGCGTGTGTCTGCGTCTCGTCCAGGGTGCGCCGCCGGTGGTCAGCCAGGAACCGGCAATCCTCCGCCTTGTGGCAAAGGTCGTCCATATCGGCCTGTATGCGTTCATCTTCGCGATGCCGGTGACCGGGATTGCTGCCTATTACTTCGGGGTCGATCCGGCGGGATCGCTGCACGCCGACGTGCTGAAGGTTGTCCTGTGGGCCTTGATCGCGGCACATGTAGCCGGTGCCCTCGTCCACCAATTCTACTGGAAGAGCAACGTTCTTCGACGGATGACGATTGGGCGCTAGTTCACGGCCGTCAGCGTAAAACCCTTTTTGCGCAGCAGCTCGATAACGCCGCCTTCGCCGGGAAGATGGAGCGCACCGACGGCCATGAAGACGTTGCCGTTGGCAAGGATCGGGGCTGCTCGCTCGGCCATCACCTTGTTGCGGTCGAGGATGATGCGCTGCTCGAAGGCGGCATAATCGCTATCCTCGTCCTTGCCGTCGGGCGAGACGGTCTTCAGCATCGGAATGGTCATGCCGATATCACCGGAGAGATAAAGATCGGTCATCGTTTCCACGACATCGTTCATCTTCGATCCCAAAGCCAGCGTTTCAATCAGCGACTTCATGTGGAATTCGGTCGGCAGGTCGGCCATCGCCTGCAGCTGCTCGGCGAGCGTTTCCAAGCCTTTGACCTGCTTGCCCTCGGCAACGGCGTCGGCGGCAATCTTCTGGTCGAGGAACTGTACGCCCTTTGCCTTGCGGGCCATTTCGCAGCCGGGCAGGGCAACGACGCTCGATATCATCCAGGGGCGCATGCGCGAGACCGCGGCAAGCGGGATTCCGCGCTGCCTCAGTCCTTCTTCCAGGCGGATGTAGTCTTCGTGGGATAGAAGCTTTTCAATCGTCGTCCCGTCCGTGAACATCATCAGATCCGGCTTCATCAATAGAGCGGCGGAGGCCTTTTTCTCGTCGAGGATCTCGTCTGATTCGATCACGATGGTGTCGGCAGCATCGTGGGCTGCCTGCGTGCGTGGCGGAAGTTGCAGCACACGCGGATCGGTGACATGCATGCTGCCGAGCAACCAGGATGGTTTCACGCCCGGCTTTTCGATCTTCCAGAAAATGCCCTTGCCGTTTGGCACGGCGTCCGCTTCCTTGACCGCCTCGGCGTAGCGCGCCGGGTCGCTTTGCTTCAGATCGGTCAGGACATTGCGGCCGGTGCAGGCGTCGTCATCTGCAGCCGCTGCCGGCGAGACCGAGAACAGAACTGCGATCAGCGTTGCCGCAAGCAGCATATGAAATGCAGCGATCAGCCAGAGCAGGAGATTGCCCGGCGATGCGATGTGCAGGCTGCGGTGGCCGATGGAGATCGTCATGATGGTATTCCGGTCACTATGGATCGCTAAGTTCTACGCTTCGCGTGCGGATATTCCTTTAAGAGAAGCTGTTAACAAAAGATTACGCCCGCGGATGGGCACGGTCGTAAACTTCAAGCAAACGTGAGGAATCCACGCCTGTGTAGACCTGGGTGGTCGAAAGACTGGCATGGCCGAGGAGTTCCTGGATGGTTCTGAGATCGCCACCACCGGCCAGCAGGTGGGTCGCGAAGGAGTGTCGCAGGGCGTGCGGCGTCGCCGTCTCCGGCAGTCCGAAGGCGCTTCGCATCTTCTGCATGGTACGCTGGATGATCGCCGCCTGCAGCTTGCCGCCGCGCGCGCCGCGGAAGAGAGGCTGCTCGCCTTCGAGATGGTATGGACACAGAGACCGATATGTTTCGGCCGCCTCGAAGACCACGGTGAGCAGCGGCACGAGGCGGGTCTTGTTGCCCTTGCCGGTGATGCGCAGCGTTGCCGCGCCGCGGTTGAAATCATCAGGTGTCAGGTCGAGTGCTTCGGAAATGCGCAGGCCGCAGCCGTATAGCAAGGCAAAAACGGCGGCATCGCGCGCCGCAATCCAGGGTTCCTCGTGCAGTTGCGCCTCGGTGCTGACGACGGTGATGGCTTGCCGATCGGAAAGTGGCTTCGGCAGCGACTTCGGTTGCTTTGGCGAGCGGATCGCACCGGCGCCGGCGGCATTCACCAGCCCTTTCTTTTCGAGGTAACGCAGCAGTGAGCGTAGCCCGGCAAGATTGCGGCCAAGCGAGCGCGCTCCCAATCCCTCCTTGCGGCGGGCGGCGAGGAATGCCCGGAAGTCCGTAGGCCGCAGCGCGTGGATATCTTTGAGCGTCGCAGGACCGCCGAGGTGACCGGTCAGGAAGGTCAGGAACTGGCGGGTGTCGCGCTCATAGGCATCCAGCGTGTGCTTCGAAAAGCGACGCTCGTGGGCCAGGCTGTCGAGCCAGGCGGTGCGTTCCGCCATCAGGCGCGGGTCGGCGATGATCAGGAGTTCGTTCACGTGTCTGGCCCTTGAATTTGCCAATCCGGCTGCCAATTCTGAAGGACGACAGTTATGGAATTGCTAATACCGCCCAAGTGGTTGTCATGGTTCCATCATATTAATCGACGTAACTGGTTTCCCAACGACGCAGGATCTTGCATGCCACGGCGCCATCCCACGACCGCTTTCGGACAATTCGCGGAAGTGATTGCCCTCGTCTCCCATGGCAAGCCGGGACATATCGTTGATACGTTGATCGCCGAGCGCGGACAGAGAATCGTCAAACACCCGCTCTGGCCGATTATGCGGCCCTTTCTCCACACGCTCCTGCGCTACCACAGGGCCATCAGCTTCGCCAACGACGTCGCGAACATGCCCGGCTTTCAGTGCTTCGAGTACATGAGCAACCTGTTGAAGCTCGAGATCAATGTCAGGCATGGCGAACGCATTCCTGATGCCGGCGGCTTCATCCTCGTCAGCAACCATCCGACCGGCATTGCCGACGGGGTGGCCGTCTTCGATCTCTTGAAGAGCAAGCGGCCCGACATCATGGTGTTTGCCAACCGCGATGCCATACGCGTCAATCCGCGCTTTGCCGAGGTCATCATTCCGGTCGAATGGCGTGAAGAGTATAAAAGCAAGCTCAAGACCCGCGAGACGCTGCAGATCACCAACCGTGCGGTCAGGGAAGGCAAGGCAACTGTGCTTTTTCCGTCCGGGCGCATTGCCTATTGGGCGAATGGCCGGCTGAACGAACGTCCCTGGAAAACCTCCGCCGTTGGTCTTGCCCGCAAGTACAATCTCCCGATCCTGCCGGTGCACATGACGGCGCGCAATTCCGGCCTTTTCTACTGGCTTGCAAAGTGGTCGACGGAGCTCAGGGACATGACCGTCTTTCACGAGCTTTTGAACAAGCGGGGTGACCGCTTCGACTTCGTGGTCGGCAATCTGATCCCGGTGGGAAATCTCGAGGGCGATATCAACGAGGTGACCAAGGCATTGGAAGACCATACGGTGCGCGCCCTCGATATGGATGACGACGCGCAATTCCTGCCGCTGGTACCGCCGGCGGAGCCGGAACTGGCCAGTGCCCATTCAATTCCCTGATCGGATCGGCTAAAGCAAGGCATGCTGCTCCGCTCGATGTTTGCCCAGAACTACCGATCCCTGCGATCGATCCGCATGGATCTCTCGGCCATCAACCTCTTCATCGGCGAGAACGGGGTCGGGAAATCCAATCTCTACCGCGCGCTGCAGCTCATTCAGGCGGCAACGCGCGGGCGGCTGGCACATGAGATCGCGGCCGAAGGCGGGATGTTCTCGGCGCTGTGGTTCGGTCCGCGCCGGGACGCTGAGGGGGCGTTTCGGATCCGCCTGGAAACCGAGCTTCTGGACGAGGAAAGGGCGATCACCTTCCGCTATCGCGTCGAGGCCGGTTTGCGGCCGCCCACGGCTGCGGCGGGCTTTCCCTTCGAACCACAGATCAAGGCCGAAGAGCTCTCGGTCGAGACCGGGACGCGACCGGTGACGATGATGAAGCGCGCTGGCCCTGCCATCGCCGTTCGGGGGCCGAATGGCCGGATGCAAGATTACCCGGAGCAGGCGCTGACCTCGGAAACGGCAATCGCGCTTCTTGGCGATGCAGGGCACTACCCCGAGATTGGAACGTTTCGCCGCGCGATCGATGGGTGGCGTTTCTTTCACGGTTTCCGGACGGATCGGCTCTCACCGCTGCGTGCGCCCTGCCTTGCCGTGACGGCGCCGCTGTTGGACGAGGACGGTAACAATATCGCCGCGGTTTTTGCAACGCTGGTGCATACGCGGGAGGACACTGTCGACCTCGATCGGGCGATCGCCGCGGCCCTCGGCGGTGCGCGGCTCGTCGTGCCGCTACCTGAAGAGACGGCGGAGTTCGGCCTTTCCTTCCCGGAGTTTCCGAACCGGGTGTTTCAGCCGCGCGAGCTGTCGGACGGACAGGTTCGTTTCCTCGGCCTAGCCGCGGCGCTGATGTCCTACCGCCTGCCGCCGCTGATTGCGCTGAACGAACCGGAGGCAAGCCTGCATCCGGATATGCTGCCGCCGCTCGCCGACATGATCGCGGACGCGGCGCAGAGCAGCCAGATCTGGATCGTCACCCATTCCGAACCGCTGGCGGCGGCCGTGCGCGAGCGGTGCGGTGCACGCGCACGCCATGTCGTGCGGCAGGACGGCGCCACCTGGATCGAGGGTATGCGGCTCACCGGCGTCATCGACGAGGACGAGTAAGTCGGTGCGCAGGGTCTTCCAGGTTTTCTTTTTACGCCGATCCGGGCATGGTCTCGCCCGATGAGCACCGATTCGTCCGATCTCTTTGGAGCGCTGTTTAAGACGCCGCCGGCCAACCGCACGGTGCCGGTTCTCGTTCCCATGCCTGCGCCGAAGCCTTATTCCTATGCCGTGCCCGAGGGAATGGCCGTCGAGCCGGGCTCGGTCGTGCAGGTGCCGCTCGGCCCGAGGCAGGTGATCGGTGTCGTCTGGGATGGCGACGAGGACGGGGTCGATCCGAAGAAGCTGAGGCCGATCAGCCATGTCTTCGATTGCCCGCCGCTTACGAAGGAGATGCGCGACTTCGTCGATTGGGTGGCAAGCTATACGCTCTCGCCGCCCGGTCTCGTGGCGCGCATGGCGCTGCGGGCGCCAAATGCCTTTGAGCCGGAGCCGATGGTTGAGGGCCTGCGCTTCGTCGGCGGCGAACCGGAACGGATGACGCCAGCGCGCGCCCGTGTGCTCGATATCGCCGGTGATGGGCTCTCCTGGACGCGAAGCGGGCTTGCCCATGCCGCCGGCGTATCGACAAGCGTGGTCGACGGTCTGGTAAGTCAGGGCATTTTCGAAACCGTATTCCTGCCACCGCCGCCCTTGGTTGCCAAACCCGATCCCGACTTCACGGCCGCGCGGCTCGAAGGCCCGCAAAGGGACGCGGCAGACGAGATTCTGGCCGAGGTTCGAAAGGGTGAGTTTGCCGTATCGCTGATCGATGGTGTCACCGGTTCGGGAAAGACGGAAGTCTATTTCGAAGCGATCGCGGAAACGCTGAAGCGGGGCAAGCAGGTGCTGATCCTCCTGCCGGAGATCGCGCTGACGGCGAGCTTTCTGGAGCGCTTTCAGGATCGCTTCGGCGCAAAGCCCGCCGAATGGCATTCCGACCTGGCGCCGCGCACCCGCGAGAAGGTCTGGCGTCAGGCGGTCACGGGCGAGGTGCGCGTCGTTGCCGGTGCTCGCTCGGCCCTGTTTCTTCCGTTCGAGGATTTAGGCCTTATCATTGTCGATGAAGAGCATGATCCTGCCTACAAACAGGAAGATCGGGTCTATTACAATGCCCGCGACATGGCCGTCGTGCGCGCACGGATCGCTGATTTTCCAGTGGTTCTCGTCTCCGCCACGCCCTCGGTCGAAAGCCAGGTCAATGGGCAGAGCGGACGTTACAGTACCGTTCACATGCCGACCCGCTTCGGCGACGCGGCGTTACCCGATCTACACCTCATCGACATGCGCCGTCATGCGCCTGAGCGCGGCGGCTTCCTGTCGCCGGTCCTGATCCGCGCGATCGGCAAGACGATCGAGAAAGAGCAGCAGGCGCTTCTCTTCCTCAACCGTCGGGGTTATGCGCCGCTGACGCTCTGCCGCGTCTGCGGACATCGCTTCCAGTGCCCGCAATGCTCCAGCTGGCTCGTCGAGCACCGGTTCAAAAGACAGTTGCAATGTCATCAGTGCGGTCATGCCGAACGCACGCCGGAAGCCTGTCCGGAATGCGGCACCCTCGATCATCTCGTTGCCTGCGGGCCCGGTGTTGAGCGCATCGCTGAAGAAGTGGAGCGCCATTTCCCCGAGGCGCGAACGATCGTGCTCTCGTCCGACATCATGGGCGGCGTCAAGCGGTTGCGGTTCGAGCTCGAGGCCATTGCAAAAGGGGAGGCCGATATCGTCATCGGTACGCAGCTCGTCGCAAAGGGGCATAACTTCCCGCTGATGACGCTGGTTGGCATCGTCGATGCCGATCTCGGGCTTGCCAATGGCGACCCGCGCGCCGCCGAACGCACCTTTCAGCTTCTGTCGCAGGTGACGGGCCGCGCCGGCCGTACCGGCCTGAAGAGCCACGGCCTGTTGCAGACCTACCAGCCGCAACATCCCGTCATGCAGGCGATCGTGTCAGGCGATGCGAGCGCCTTCTACGAACGCGAGATTGCCGAGCGCGAACGGGCGATCCTGCCGCCATTCGGACGGCTGGCGTCGATCATCGTCTCGGCGGAAACGCGCCACGATGCGGAAAACCATGCCCGCGGCATTAGAAACGCCGCACCGGATGTCTCCGGCATCTCCGTGCTCGGACCTGCGGAAGCACCGCTTGCGCTGGTGCGCGGCCGCTATCGCTTCCGGCTTCTCGTGCATGGCCGGCGAAACTCCGACATGCAGGGATTTCTCAGGGCCATGCTTGCGCAAGCGCCAAAGGAGCGCGGGTCGGTGCATGTGCAGCTCGACGTGGACCCGCAAAGCTTCCTGTAGATCGCTGTCCTACGGGCTTTTGCCCGGTACGGCAATCATGGCATAAGGACGGCGAAACAGGGGATTCGGGGTCGGTCATGGACTTTTATTTTCCAACGGAACTGGGCG
Organism: Rhizobium favelukesii; assembly: GCF_000577275.2. Taxonomy (NCBI): domain Bacteria; kingdom Pseudomonadati; phylum Pseudomonadota; class Alphaproteobacteria; order Hyphomicrobiales; family Rhizobiaceae; genus Rhizobium; species Rhizobium favelukesii. Next base: position 3,877,837 of record NZ_HG916852.1, on the reverse strand, counting down.
AACAGCTCGCTTTCGCAGCAGCCGCATTTACCGCGTTGGCGGGCTTCATCATCATGTTTGCGCCGGGCTATGCGATGCGGTTGGTCGGCGTGATGCCACGCGAGGGCCGGCGCGACGGCTATGCCGAACAACGCTCCGTTGGCGGTTTCTATCTCGGCTTCGGTCTCTCGGCCATCATGCTGGCACAGGACTGGATCTACATGGCCCTTGGTGTCTCCTTCGCCATGGCCGCATTTGCGCGCATCATCTCGCTCCTTTCAGATAAGGGGAGCACGATTCTCAACTATTTACTTCTGGTTGTGCAGATCGTTCTGGCAGCTCTTCCGCTCGCTTATGTTTTCGGTTTCTTTTCCGCTTGAGTTGAGTGGATATTTCTCCCGTTGAGCTTTTGTTTGCCGGGCTTTGAGCATTTTTGCGTTAGAAATCGAGACGAAAGCCGTATTCGGGCGTTACGCGTGTTGCGAGTCCGAACATCCTATGTTAGACGGACCCCGAATTTCGGAAGAAGCAAGAGGCTTCTCTTGCGATTTCTGGGGGAAATCATAACGAATTCAAGATCCTAGGTCAGGCGCCCGCCGGGGACCGGATTCTTGAGTTGAAATCAGGGAAATTTGGGCCAGTGGCAGACACATCCCAGCTTACTTCTGGTGTTGCAGAGCGCTATGCCTCGTCGCTGTTTGAGTTGGCGCTCGAGCAGGGCGCCGTCGAAAGCGTCACCAAGGACCTCGACCAGTTTCAGGCGATGCTCGACGAGAGCGACGACCTGAAGCGTTTCGTTTCGAGCCCTGTTTTCTCGGCCGACGACCAGCTCAAGGCGATCGTTGCCATCAGCGAGAAGGCTGGAATCAGCGGCCTCTTCGCGAACTTCCTGAAGGTCGTGGCGCGTAACCGCCGCCTCTTTGCCCTCCCGGGCATGATCAAGGCCTTCCGCATCATTGCTGCAAACCAGCGTGGCGAAATTACTGCCGAGGTCACCTCGGCCCGTGCGTTTGATGCAGCGCAGGAAACCGAATTGAAGGCGGCGCTCAAGGGCGTCACCGGCAAAGACGTGGCGATTGCCGTCACGGTTGATCCGTCAATTCTTGGTGGTTTGATCGTGAAGGTCGGGTCCCGTCAGATTGATACGTCTCTTCGTACGAAACTCTCTACCCTTAAGCTTGCATTGAAAGAGGTCGGCTGATGGATATCCGCGCTGCGGAAATTTCCGCAATTCTCAAAGACCAGATCAAAAACTTCGGCAAAGAGGCAGAAGTCTCGGAAGTCGGTCAGGTTCTCTCCGTCGGTGACGGTATCGCTCGCGTTTACGGTCTGGATAATGTTCAGGCAGGCGAAATGGTCGAGTTCCCCGGTGGCGTCCGTGGCATGGCGCTGAACCTGGAATCGGACAACGTCGGTGTTGTTATTTTCGGTTCGGACCGCGACATCAAGGAAGGCGACACCGTCAAGCGGACCGGCGCCATCGTTGACGTTCCGGTTGGTCCGGAGCTGCTCGGCCGCGTTGTCGATGCTCTCGGCAATCCGATCGACGGCAAGGGCCCGATCAATTCGACCCGCCGCGCGCGCGTCGACGTCAAGGCTCCGGGCATCATTCCGCGTAAGTCGGTTCATGAGCCGATGTCGACCGGCCTCAAGGCTATCGACGCGCTCATCCCGGTCGGCCGTGGCCAGCGCGAGCTTGTCATCGGTGACCGCCAGACAGGCAAGACCGCGATCATTCTCGACGCGATCCTGAACCAGAAGGCGATCCACGACAACGGCCCGGACAGCGAGAAGCTGTTCTGCGTCTACGTCGCTATCGGCCAGAAGCGTTCGACCGTTGCCCAGTTCGTCAAGGTTCTCGAAGAACGCGGCGCAATGAAGTACTCGATCGTCGTTGCCGCAACGGCTTCCGATCCGGCTCCGATGCAGTATCTGGCGCCGTTCGCCGGCTGCACGATGGGCGAATACTTCCGTGACAACGGTCAGCACGCGCTGATCGGTTACGACGACCTGTCCAAGCAGGCAGTTGCTTATCGCCAGATGTCGCTCCTGCTGCGCCGCCCGCCGGGCCGCGAAGCTTATCCGGGCGACGTTTTCTACCTGCACTCGCGTCTCCTCGAGCGCGCTGCAAAGCTCTCCGACGAAAAGGGCGCTGGCTCTCTGACGGCTCTGCCTGTCATCGAAACCCAGGGCAACGACGTTTCGGCCTTCATTCCGACCAACGTGATCTCGATCACCGACGGTCAGATCTTCCTCGAAACCGACCTGTTCTATCAGGGTATCCGTCCGGCTGTTAACGTCGGTCTGTCGGTTTCACGCGTCGGCTCCGCCGCGCAGGTCAAGGCGATGAAGCAGGTTGCCGGCTCGATCAAGGGCGAACTCGCACAGTATCGCGAAATGGCCGCCTTCGCTCAGTTCGGTTCCGACCTCGACGCCTCGACGCAGCGCCTGCTGAACCGCGGCGCACGCCTCACCGAACTCCTGAAGCAGCCGCAGTTCTCGCCGCTGAAGACGGAAGAGCAGGTTGCGGTGATCTTCGCCGGCGTCAACGGCTACCTCGACAAGATCCCGGTCGCACAGGTCGGCAAGTTCGAACAGGGCCTGCTGTCGTACCTTCGCTCGGAAGGCTCGGCTATCCTCGACACGATCCGCACGGACAAGGCAATCAGCGACGATACGAAGGGTAAGCTCACGGCTGCCATCGATAGCTTCGCGAAGTCCTTCGCCTAATCGGACCCAAAGGACGGATAACGGATGCCTTCACTTAAGGATCTGAAAAACCGGATCGCCTCCGTCAAGGCGACGCAGAAGATCACCAAGGCGATGAAGATGGTCGCCGCGGCGAAGCTTCGGCGTGCCCAGGAGGCGGCTGAGGCCGCCCGTCCGTACTCGCAGCGCATGGGTGCCGTTCTGGCAAACATTGCTGGTGCGATGACGGAGGCCGACGGTGCGCCGGCTCTGATGACGGGCAACGGCAAGGACCAGGTTCATCTGCTGGTCGTCTGCACGGCCGAACGCGGCCTGTGCGGCGGCTTCAACTCGCAGATCTCGCGCTTTGCGCGCGATCACGCTCGCAAGCTTCTCGCCGAAGGCAAGACGGTTAAGATCTTTACCGTCGGCAAGAAGGGTTACGACGTTCTGCGCCGTGAATTTGCTTCGCTCATCGTCGAGCGCAAGGAATTGCGTGAGGTGAAGAAGGTCGGCTTCGAGAATGCCGACCAGATCGGCAAGCGCGTCATCGAGATGTTCGAGGCCGACGAGTTCGACGTCTGCACGTTGTTCTACTCCGAATTCAAGTCGGTGATTTCGCAGGTTCCGACGGCACAGCAGCTCATCCCGGCATCGGCTCCTACGGCCGTTGTCGAAGATGCGGCGCACGCCGGCGCAGTCTACGAATACGAGCCGGATCCGGCATCGATCCTCGAGGATCTGATCCCGCGCAACATCTCCGTCCAGATCTTCCGCGCGCTCCTTGAGAACGTCGCCGGCGAAATGGGCGCCAAGATGAGCGCGATGGACAATGCAACGCGCAACGCTGGTGAAATGATCAACAAGCTGACGCTCAACTACAACCGTCAGCGTCAGGCTCAGATCACCAAGGAACTCATTGAAATCATTTCGGGCGCGGAAGCGCTCTGAGGTTAGGGAAAGAGGGTAAGAAGATGGCTAAGGCAGCTACCCCCAAGAAGACTGCGGCAGGCTCTGCCGGCAAGGTCACGCAGGTTATCGGCGCCGTCGTGGACGTTGCTTTCGAAGGCGAACTGCCGGCGATTTTGAACGCGCTTGAGACGAGCAACGGCGGCAACCGCCTGGTTCTCGAAGTCGCACAGCACCTCGGCGAGAACGTAGTTCGCACGATCGCCATGGACTCGACCGAAGGTCTGGTTCGCGGTCAGTCAGTTTCTGACACCGGCGCTCCGATCGCCGTTCCGGTTGGTCCGGAAACGCTCGGCCGTATCATGAACGTCATCGGCGAGCCGGTTGACGAAGCAGGTCCGCTGGTGACCGCCTCGAAGCGCGCCATCCACCAGGACGCGCCTGCCTACGTCGATCAGTCCACGGAAGCACAGATCCTCGTCACCGGCATCAAGGTCGTCGACCTCCTCGCTCCTTACGCAAAGGGCGGCAAGATTGGCCTCTTCGGCGGTGCAGGCGTCGGCAAGACCGTTCTCATCATGGAACTGATCAACAACGTCGCCAAGGCGCACGGTGGTTACTCGGTTTTCGCTGGCGTGGGTGAACGCACCCGCGAAGGCAACGACCTTTACCACGAAATGATCGAATCCGGCGTCAACAAGCACGGCGGTGGTGAAGGCTCCAAGGCTGCGCTCGTTTACGGCCAGATGAACGAACCGCCGGGTGCGCGCGCTCGCGTCGCTCTGACCGGTCTGACGGTTGCTGAAAACTTCCGCGACCAGGGTCAGGACGTTCTGTTCTTCGTCGACAACATCTTCCGCTTCACGCAGGCAGGTTCCGAAGTGTCGGCACTGCTCGGCCGTATTCCTTCGGCCGTCGGCTATCAGCCGACGCTCGCCACGGACATGGGCCAGATGCAGGAACGCATCACGACCACGACGACCGGTTCGATCACCTCGGTTCAGGCGATTTACGTTCCGGCCGACGACTTGACCGACCCGGCTCCGGCAACCTCGTTCGCCCACCTGGACGCAACCACCGTTCTGTCGCGCTCGATCGCTGAAAAGGGTATCTACCCGGCCGTCGACCCGCTCGACTCCACGTCGCGCATGCTCGACCCGATCGTTGTCGGCGAAGAGCACTACGAAGTGGCTCGTAAGGTTCAGTCGACGCTGCAGCGCTACAAATCCCTGCAGGACATCATCGCCATCCTTGGCATGGACGAACTGTCCGAAGAGGACAAGCTGGCCGTTGCCCGCGCCCGTAAGATCGAGCGCTTCCTGTCGCAGCCGTTCTTCGTCGCGGAAGTCTTCACCGGTTCGCCGGGCAAGCTCGTCGCGCTCGAAGACACGATCAAGGGCTTCAAGGGCCTCGTCAACGGCGAATACGACCACCTGCCGGAAGCTGCCTTCTACATGGTCGGCTCGATCGACGAAGCCATCGAGAAGGCCAAGAAGCTGTCCGCAGCTGCCTGATGAGCGACGCTCTCAACGAGATCTTCTGCTGCGACGCCCTTCGGGAAGTCGCAGCAGAGCTTCCCGCTCCGGCAGCGCCGACGATCTATAGATCGGACGATGGCAAGCTGATGATGGTGGTGGGACTGATCCAGACCGAGGAAGGTCTTGGGTATCTCGATCAGGTGATAGCGCACTGCCCGTTCTGCGGGACCAATTTACAAGATACAGAAGCCGCCGAGAAGGTAAGTCACTAATGGCTGACAATTTCAATTTTGAACTCGTATCTCCCGAGCGCTTGCTCCTTTCGGAGATGGTGACAGAAGTTGTCATTCCGGCAACCGACGGCGAGATGACCGTTATGGCGAACCACGCCCCGACGATGACGACGATCAAGCCTGGCATCGTCAGCGTTCGTTCGGCCAACGGTTCGAAGCAGGATTACGTGGTTTTTGGCGGCTTCGCCGACATTCTGCCGACCGGATGCACGCTGTTGGCTGAGTCCGCGGTCATCGTTCAGGATCTCTCGAAGGACGAACTGACGCTTCGCATCGACGCGGCGAAGAGAGAAAGCGAAGACGCTGTGCATCATGAGCACAGGTCGCGTCTGGAACACTACATCATGGAACTGACGCACCTGCAGGGTGTGATCAATCCGGATTGATCCACGCTAAACTCTCGCATCCTGAAGCGGCCTTTTGGCCGCTTTTTTTATGTGTTCTCACGTTCTCGGTCGTTGCGAGAACGAATGGCAAGTGGACACCCGCGAAGCGCGCGACTAGATTACCTCAAGCAAACTTGAGGTTTGCGCCGTGGAAGAAGGCTTCACCAATCCCTTCAGGAAACTGCTCACGGTCGGCGACGTCGCCGAACGCAGCGGGCTCGCCGTCTCTGCGCTGCATTTCTACGAAGCGAAAGGCCTCATTTCCAGCATCCGCTCGCGTGGCAATCAGCGCCGCTTCGGCCGCGATGTGCTCCGGCGTCTCGGTATCATTAAGGTCGCGCAGCGTGTCGGGATTCCCTTGGCGGAGATCCAGGCTGCTTTCGATACGCTACCGCAGGGCCGCACGCCGACCGCTACGGATTGGCAGCGGCTGTCGGTACTGTGGAAGGAGGACCTCGATGCCCGCATCAATCGCCTCGTCGCCCTGCGCGACCGGTTGACGGATTGCATCGGCTGTGGTTGCCTCTCGGTTGAAAGCTGCCCGCTGCGCAATCCCTATGACCGGCTGGCAAAGGATGGGCCGGGTCCGCGTCTGCTGGAAACCGATGATTAGACAACGTTCCCCTCGCTGCATCACAACAACGCAGGAGCCGCAAACGGCTCAATCACGCCGTGGAGGACTGGATGTTTCACCCCAAGCTGTTCGAAAACCGCAACGTGGTCGTGACTGGCGGGGGTAGGGGTATCGGCCTAGAGGTGGCGCGGCAATTTCTCGATTGTGGGGCGAGAGTGCTGGTGCATCTCGGCCGCGGCGCCGACCGCGATTTGCCTGATTTCCTGCTGACAGCCGAAGAGGACCGCCGGGCGGTTCTCGTTGCCGCCGACTTTTCAACGCCGGGCGGCACCAGCGGATTTGCGCAGAAGGCACTTGCAACATTCGACCGGATCCATGTGCTCATCAACAATGCCGGAACCATGGTCGGCCGCTTTCCGGCAGGGGACCTGAGCGACGAGCAGTATCAAACGATTTTGCGGCTGAACCAGACCTCGGTCGTCGAGGTGACGCGCGCGCTTCTCCCGGCCCTGCGCGCATCGCAGGAGGCGGCGATTGTCAATACCGTCTCGATTTCTGCGCTGACCGGCGGCAGCCCCGGTTCGGCAATCTATTCGGCGTCGAAGGCATTTGTCGCAACCTATTCCAAAGCGCTGGCAAGGGAGCTCGCGCCCGACGGCATTCGCGTCAACTGCGTGTCGCCTGGAACGATCGAAACTGACTTCCACCAGCGGTACTCGTCGCCGGATAAGCTGGAGCAGACCCGCAAGACCATTCCCTTGCAGCGACTGGGCACCTCGGAGGACTGCGCACCTGCGTACCTCTTCCTTTCGGCACCTTCCCTCTCCGGCTACATCACCGGCCAGGTGCTCGAGATCAACGGCGGCCAGCTCATCTGCTGAGCGGGGGACTTTTTTGGCATTTTGACAGATCCAAACCGCTGGCTGCTGCGAATATGTTATGGTTTCGTTTCCTGCATATTGTTTATGCAACCAGAGATGCGAATGCACGTGCCTGCACCGAAATCAGGCATGACCGATCGGGATCTGCAGAAGCTTTCTGCGACAGCGCGGGACGTCAGCGACTTTCTCAAGGCACTCTCCCATCACACGCGATTGATCATTCTCTGCCTCCTCACGGAGGGAGAAAAGACGGTGGGCCAGCTGGAGGAAAGCCTTGGCATTCAGCAAGCGATGGTGTCGCAGCAGTTGGCGCGTCTCAGACCGGACGGGCCGGTCTCCGGTCGTCGCGAAGGACGTCTCATCTATTACAGCGTAGCTCATCCTCACACGACCTCGCTGCTGCATTTTCTGTTCGCGATGTTTCCGGGGACACAGGACAACTGACAATCGGCCTTGCGGACCGCTTTCTCTGGCGTGAAGATGGCGGCTTGCCGCAGTTCGGCAGAGAGGCCGAATGATCGATAAGTTGGAATATTTCATCGCGCTCGCCAATGAGAAGCATTTCGGCCGCGCTGCGGAGGAATGCGGTATCTCGCAGCCAACGCTGTCTGCTGCCATTCGCCAGCTCGAGGATCAGCTTGGCGTCATGCTGGTGCAGCGCGGCTCACGTTTCCAGGGGCTGACGCCCGAGGGTCAGCGCGTGCTCGAATGGGCGCGGCGCATTGTTGGCGACGCCCGCACGATGCGCGAAGAGATGCGGGCGGCTCGCAAGGGCCTGTCCGGACATATCAGGATCGCTGTGATCCCGACGGCGCTCGCCATGCTGCCGCGCATCACAACGCCATTTCAGGAGCGGCATCCGGATGTGACCTTTTCCATCGTCTCGCGCAATTCGCTGCAGGTGCTCAGCATGCTGGAGAATCTCGAGATCGATGCCGGGATCACCTACCTCGAAAACGAGCCGCTTGGACGCGTGACCAGCGTGCCACTCTATGCCGAGCACTACAACCTGATTACCGCTGCCGGCAGCCCTCTGTCGGATCGTGACAGCGTCACATGGAAGGAAGTGGGTAATCTTCGGCTTTGTCTATTGACGGCGGACATGCAGAACCGCCGGATCATCAATCATCATTTGGCCGAAGCCGGCGTGACGGCGCATCCGACGCTCGAATCGAATTCGATGATCGTGTTGTTCTCGCATGTTCGAACCGGACGCTGGGCCAGCATCATGCCACGTAATGTTGCGAAATCCTTCGGCTTTCCCGCCGAGATCCGAATGATCCCCATCATCGAGCCGAAAGCGCACCACCTTGTTGGTCTGGTCGCGACGCATCGTGAGCCCTTTACGCCGCTGGTTTCTGCCCTGCTGCATGAGGCCCGGATCCTCGCCGACGACCCGGAATCTTGATAGAAAACTTCTATCGTTTGACGGAACAGCATTATTGATCGCTTCGTCCATCCCTGAGAAGGTTCTATAATGAACGAACGCGAGCGGTTCTGTCGGCCATGGGGTTCTAAAGAAAGCCCGCCTGCCCGAGGCCGCGACGTGCAATTTGCAGGCCGTGGGAGGGCTGCTGATGAATATTCATGTCGCCAAAGGCGATATCGCGACGCGCACTTACGCGATCATCGATCATCTCAAACATCTCGAAGGCCCGTTGCTGCCGATCCTCCATGAGATTCAGGATGAATTCGGCTATGTGCCGCAGGAGGCCCTGCCTGTTATCGCCGGGGAGCTCAATCTTTCGCGCGCCGAAGTGCATGGCGTCGTCACCTTCTATCACGACTATCGCGATCATCCGGCCGGCCGGCACGTGCTGAAGGTCTGTCGCGCCGAGGCCTGTCAGTCGATGGGTGGCGATGCGCTGGCCGAGCGCGTCAAGGCGCTGCTCGGCGTGGATTGGCACGGTACCACGCCCGATGGGGCGATTACCCTCGAACCGGTCTTCTGTCTCGGGCTCTGTTCGTGCTCGCCATCCGCGATGATGGATGACGAGGTTCATGGCCGGCTGGATGCCGCGGATCTCGAGGCGCTGATTTCGGAGGCACGTCGATGACCGTCCGGATCTATGTCCCCCGTGATGCTGCCGCGCTGGCACTCGGTGCCGAGCGCGTTGCAAAGGCAATCTCCGAGCAGATTGCGGCTCGCGGTCTCGACGCCAAGATCGTGCGCAACGGCTCACGCGGCATGCACTGGCTGGAGCCGCTGATTGAGGTCGAAGTCGCCGGCAAGCGGATTGGCTACGGGCAGATCAAGGCGAAGGACGTCGCTTCGCTCTTCGATGCCGGATTGATATCGGGCGGCGACCACGCCCGCTGTCTTGGCGAAGTGGAGGAGCTGCCATTCCTCAAGCGTCAGACGCGCCTTACCTTCGCGCGCTGCGGCATCACCGATCCCCTTTCGCTGGATGACTATGAAGCCCATGGTGGCCTTGCCGGCCTGCGCCGGGCGATTTCGATGTTGCCCGCCGACATCGTCAAGCAGGTCACCGATTCCGGCTTGCGCGGGCGCGGCGGTGCGGGCTTCCCGACAGGCATCAAGTGGAAGACGGTTCTCGATGCTCCGGGCGAGCGTAAATTTATCGTCTGCAACGCCGACGAAGGCGACAGCGGCACTTTCGCGGACCGGATGATCATGGAAGGCGACCCCTTCGTGCTGATCGAAGGCATGGCAATCGCAGGGCTTGCAACCGGGGCGACCAAGGGCTTCGTCTACACCCGCTCGGAATATCCGCATGCGATTGCGGCGATGAGCCGGGCGATCGACATTGCCCGCAGCGCCGGAATTCTCGGCACCTCGGTTCTCGGCTCCGGCAAGGCCTTCGATATGGAGGTCCGCACCGGCGCCGGCGCCTATGTCTGCGGCGAGGAGACGGCGCTTCTGAACAGCCTCGAGGGCGGGCGCGGTATCGTGCGCGCCAAGCCGCCGCTGCCGGCGCACAAGGGCCTCTTCGACTGCCCGACCGTCATCAACAACGTCATTTCGCTCGCATCCGTGCCCGTGATCATGGACAAGGGATCGGCCTATTATCGCGATTTCGGCATGGGGCGGTCGCGCGGAACCATCCCGATCCAGATCGCCGGGAATGTGAAGCATGGCGGTCTCTTCGAGACGGCCTTCGGCATCTCGCTTGGCGCATTGGTCGATGACATCGCAGGCGGAACTGCATCCGGACGGCCGGTGAAGGCGGTCCAGGTCGGCGGTCCGCTCGGCGCATATTTCCCACGCTCCTTGTTCGACACGCCGTTCGACTATGAAGCCTTCGCGGCCAAGGATGGATTGATCGGTCACGCCGGCATCGTCGTCTTCGACGATACGGCCGACATGCTGAAACAGGCCCGGTTCGCGATGGAGTTCTGCGCCGTCGAAAGCTGCGGCAAGTGCACGCCCTGTCGCATCGGCTCGACGCGCGGTGTCGAGACGGCGGACAAGATCGCGCGTGGCATCGAGCCGGAGAAGAACCGTGTGCTGCTCGCCGATCTCTGCAACACCATGAAATTCGGGTCGCTCTGCGCGCTCGGGGGCTTTACGCCCTATCCCGTCATGAGCGCCATGACACACTTCCCCGAAGACTTCGTTCCCACACCTCTCATCGAAGCGGCGGAGTAAGACTATGCCTCTCGTCCACGAAACCGATTACGGCACGCCGGCCTCGACCTCCGAAACCATGGTGACGCTCACCATCGATGGCAATCAGGTGACGGTGCCCGAGGGGACCTCCATCATGCGCGCGTCGATGGATGCCGGCATCGAGATCCCGAAGCTCTGCGCCACCGACATGATGGAAGCCTTCGGCTCCTGCCGGCTCTGTCTGGTGGAAGTGCAGGGGCGCGCCGGCATGCCGGCGTCCTGCACGACGCCCGTTGCGCCTGATATGGTGGTCTCGACGCAAACCAACCGACTGAAGGATGTCCGCCGTGGGGTAATGGAGCTCTACATCTCCGATCACCCGCTCGACTGTCTGACCTGTGCGGCCAATGGCGATTGCGAGTTGCAGGACATGGCCGGCGCGGTCGGTCTTCGCGACGTGCGCTACGGCTATGATGGCGACAATCACGTCAGTGCGCGCAACAACGGCGACCTCAATCTCAAGTGGGCGCCGAAGGACGAATCCAATCCCTATTTCACCTTCGATCCGGCGAAGTGCATCGTCTGCTCGCGCTGTGTGCGCGCCTGCGAGGAGGTGCAGGGCACCTTTGCGCTGACCATCGAAGGCCGGGGTTTCGATTCTCGTGTTTCGGCCGGCATGCATGAGGATTTCGTGTCGTCGGAATGCGTTTCTTGCGGCGCCTGCGTCCAGGCCTGCCCGACGGCGACGCTGACTGAGAAGTCGGTGATCGAGATCGGCCAGCCGGAGCATTCCGTTGTCACCACCTGCGCTTATTGTGGCGTCGGCTGCTCCTTCAAGGCCGAGATGCGCGGTGAAGAACTGGTGCGCATGGTGCCGTGGAAGGACGGGCAGGCAAACCGCGGTCACTCCTGCGTCAAAGGCCGCTTCGCCTATGGCTATTCCAGCCACAAGGATCGCATCCTCAATCCGATGATCCGCGACAAGATCACCGATCCATGGCGCGAGGTCACCTGGGACGAGGCCTTCGCGCATGTCGCCTCCGAGTTCCGCCGCATCCAGTTTCAGTATGGCCGCGATTCCGTCGGCGGCATCACCTCGTCGCGTTGCACGAATGAGGAAACCTATCTCGTGCAGAAACTGGTGCGCGCCGGCTTCCGCAACAACAACGTCGATACCTGCGCCCGCGTCTGCCATTCGCCGACCGGCTATGGTCTCGGCCAGGCCTTCGGCACCTCGGCGGGCACCCAGAACTTCGATAGCATCGAGCAGAGCGATGTCGTTGTCATCATCGGCGCCAATCCGACCGACGGGCATCCGGTCTTCGCCTCGCGCTTGAAAAAGCGGTTGCGGCAAGGCGCCAAGCTCATCGTCATCGATCCGCGCCGCACCGATATCGTGCGCTCGCCGCATGTCGAGGCGTCCTATCATCTGCCGCTGAAGCCCGGCACGAACGTCGCGATCCTGACGTCGCTTGCGCATGTGATCGTGACCGAGGGCTTGTTCAACGAGGCCTTCATCCGCGAGCGTTGCGACTGGTCCGAGTTCGAGGACTGGGCAAGCTTCGTTGCCGAGCCGCATCACAGCCCGGAAGCCTCGGAGAAGTTCACCGGCGTTCCGGCCGATCTTGTGCGTGGTGCGGCGCGTCTCTATGCGACAGGCGGCAATGGCGCGATCTACTACGGTCTCGGCGTCACCGAACATAGCCAGGGCTCGACGACGGTCATGGCGATCGCCAACCTTGCCATGGTCACCGGCAATATCGGGCGGCCCGGCGTCGGCGTGAACCCGCTGCGCGGCCAGAACAATGTGCAGGGTTCGTGCGACATGGGCTCGTTCCCGCATGAACTGCCCGGCTATCGCCACATCTCCGACGACGCGACACGCGACATCTTCGAGAAGCTCTGGGGCGTCAAGATCAGCAATGAGCCGGGTTTGCGCATTCCGAACATGCTGGATGCGGCGGTTGATGGCACCTTCAAGGGGCTCTACGTCCAGGGCGAGGATATCCTGCAGTCTGATCCAGACACCAAGCATGTTGCGGCGGGTCTTGCCGCGATGGAATGCGTCGTGGTCCACGATCTCTTCCTGAACGAGACGGCGAATTACGCGCATGTCTTCCTGCCCGGATCCAGCTTCCTCGAAAAGGACGGCACCTTCACCAATGCCGAGCGCCGCATCAACCGGGTGCGCAAGGTCATGAGTCCCAAGAACGGCTACGCCGACTGGGAGGTCACCCAGAAGATGGCGCAGGCCATGGGGCTTGCCTGGAACTACAACCATCCCTCCGAGATCATGGACGAAATCGCAGCGACGACGCCGAGCTTCGCGCTCGTCTCCTACGACTATCTCGACACGATGGGCTCCGTGCAGTGGCCCTGCAACGAGGCTCATCCGCAGGGTTCGCCGATCATGCATGTCGATGGCTTCGTGCGCGGCAAAGGCAAGTTCATCCGGACGGAATATGTCGCGACAGACGAGCGAACGGGACCGCGCTTCCCGCTGCTGCTGACGACCGGGCGCATTCTCAGCCAGTATAACGTGGGCGCTCAGACGCGCCGCACGGAAAACGTCGTCTGGCATTCGGAAGACCGGTTGGAGATCCATGCGCATGACGCCGAACAGCGCGGCATCCGCGACGGCGATTGGGTGAAGCTGATGAGCCGCTCGGGCGACACGGCGCTGCGTGCGCTGATCACCGACCGCGTCGCGCCTGGCGTCGTTTACACGACCTTCCATCACCCGGACACGCAGGCGAACGTCATCACCACCGATTTCTCCGACTGGGCGACGAACTGCCCGGAATACAAGGTGACAGCCGTGCAGGTTTCACCCTCCAACGGTCCGACCGACTGGCAGCGCGTCTACGACGAGCAGTCGCGCCAGAGCCGGCGAATCGTCGGCAAGCTGGAGCCCGCTGAGTGATGATCGATCGTCCGGCCCGCATTGCCGTGAAGCGCACCGCCCGCAGCGGCGGCGTCGTGACGTCCGGCGTGCGAATCGTTCCGGAGGAGGTGCCGATCGCCTTTTCCTATGGCGGCAGCACCCATGCGGTGATGATGGGAACGCCGGATGATCTCGAGGATTTCGCGGTCGGCTTCAGCCTGACGGAAAGGATCATTTCCGATGTCGGGCAGATCGCGGCAATCGAGATCGTCGATGGTGAGAAAGGCATCGATGTGCAGATCGCTCTCGTCGACGAGGTCGCCGCTGCGCTGACGGCACGCCGCCGCAGCATGGCAGGTCCGGTCGGATGCGGGCTCTGCGGGATCGAGTCGATCGAACAGGCCGTTCGCAAGGTTCCGGATGTGGCTGCGGTGTGGCTCAATGTGACCTGTCGCGACATCGTCGAGGCCGTTTTGCTGTTGAACGGAGCGCAGCCGCTGCATCGCGAGACGCGCGCCGTGCACGGAGCTGGTTTCTACCTGCCGGGCAAGGGGCTGGTTGCGGTGCGCGAGGATGTGGGCCGGCACAATGCGCTCGACAAGCTTTGTGGCGCGGTTATTGGTCAAGGGCAATCCGGAGCCGACGGCATTGTCGCTGTTACCAGCCGCCTGTCCGTCGAGATGGTGCAGAAGGCGGCAATCCTCGGCACTTCCGTCCTCGTTGCCATCTCCGCGCCGACCGCCCTTGCAATTCGCACGGCCGATGAGGCGGGAATGACCCTCGTCGCCTTGGTGCGTGGCGAGGATTTCGAGATTTTCACGCATCCGCAGCGCATTCAGCCGGGAACCATCTCCGATGTCGCATGATACGCAGTCCAAACTCGTCTACATGGCCAACCAGATCGCGACGTTCTTCAAGAGCCAGCCGGAGAACGAAGCTGCGGAAGGTGTGGCGACGCATATCAACAAGTTCTGGGAGCCGCGGATGCGGCGTCAGCTATTCGAGATCATGGAGAGGGAAGGCCACGGTCTCAACCCACTCGTTGTCAGCGCAGCACCGCTGATCAAGCGGCCGGAGCCTGTAGCGAGCGTGCCTCACTAAGACTTCGGTGGCATGGGCGCTAGCGTCGCAGACATGTCTCGATAGCGACAAGAGTTTTTGGTGGGTCTCGGGGTCCGACTTCCGCTGCATTGCCGAAGTCTGTCGAACCGGGCAAATCGGTTGCATCCGGGGTCGGCCACCGATGGTCAACCGACATCCACGACGCTGTCTGGCCAGTCTGGAGCCGCCACGGATTTCCGACGATTATATCCATCAACAAAAAGCCACCATAGAAGGCTAATGCAGTTCACTTAGGTTTGCTTACGGCTCTTATCGGGTATCTGGCAGGCAGTTTTTTGACGACACGGGGGCATGATCGCCCCCGTTTTTCTGTCAGCAGCAAGTCTGCCAATCTGTTTCTCAATCTGGTGAGGTGGGCGGGGATTTTGCCGGGTGCTTCGATCGCCATCCATCCCCATTCGTGACGCAGGTAATGCAGGGCTGTGATAAAGCTTAGTCGGGTTGGCTCGACTTGGGCTTCGGTCGCGACCTCTGCCATTTCGAGCCGCACCAGATTGTAGGCCAGCAACGCGCCCCAGACCTCCTGATAGACAGTCTCCGGCGTGCCGCTTCGCAGGGTCAGTTCGCTACCGAGAAGCTCCTGCTTGAGTTCGCGATAACTTGTCTCGATGCGCCATCGCTCTTCATACTGATGGACGATTTCGCTTGCCGGATAAGTTTGTCTGTCCATCAGCGATGTCAACAATATGCGCTTTTTGCCATGGCTGGTGGTCGTCTCGATGGCCCTGACCTCCCAGAAGGCCGGCAAGTCCGGTTCTGCCTGCCGCGCCTGGGGCGAGACCTTCATGCGCACCCGATAATCGGTGGGGTGCGGATCCAGTCGTTCCCATGTGCTGTTGGCTTTGGCCGGAATCAGCCAGTGACGCTCATGTCCCTTCGTCTGCAATTGCAAGAGAAGGCTGGCACTGAAGAAGCCCTTGTCGAAGACCGTCAGCGAATGGTCCGGAACCCGGTCGAGCAGGCTTTTGGCATAGAGCATCTCGTTTGTGCCATAGGCTCCGAACACCGCATCACGCACCAGATGCGTCGCCAGCGCCGTCAGCGTCAGCAGCCGCAATTGCGGATAGCTTGCGACAACGCCAGACGCGTAGGCCTGCGCTCCAAAATGCGCCCGGTTCTCCGGGCTGTCGGACGTCCGCAGCGTGCTGCCGTCCACGGCATAACGACAAAGACCCCGCCAGGCACGCCCGGATTGGTGGCGTTCATCCCAGCATGATGCACTCATTGCAAACAACTGCGCCAACGGTGCCTGACCCAAGCGCTGCCGTGCCTGTGTCAACGCGCTCTTGGCAATATCCGCGTTGACCTCATCGGGCAAAACCAGATCAAGATGGGCCACCACCTCCGGGATCGACTGATGACGATAAAGGGCCAACGCAATCACCAGCCAGACGACCTGCTCGGCTGGCAGCTTGCGCTTGCGGATGCTCGCCTTGCCTGTCGTGGCGAGAGCCTGAGCGATCCAGTCCGGGTCGATCGCCTGCGAAAGAGCCGATAATTCGGCCGAATGTCCAAGGGTGCGTGACATCACAAACAAAAACAGGATGGGAAAACGAATCCTCATCCTGAACCATCAAACTTGCCCGCAGCTCACTAAGTGAACTGCATTAACCATAGAAGGCGGCTTTTTAGCATCAGTTGGCCTGGCGTTAGGCGGCCAAGTCGTCGGTTTCGCCTTCCTTGAACATCTTGGCGAGGTTGAGGAAGCAGATCATACCGTTTTCGGAGGCGATGATGCCCTCGCAGTATGCGCGGTCGAAGGAAGCCGTGACTTCCGGGACCGGCTGCACCTGGCTGGAGGAGATCGTGAGGATGTCCGAGACGCGATCGACCAGCATGCCGATGACCATGTTGTGGACTTCGGCCACGACGATGGCGCTGCGCTCGTTGGCGACCGTGCTTTTCATGCCGAGCTTGAAGGCGAGGTCGATGATCGGGATCACCGAGCCTCGCAGGTTCATGACACCGATGACGTCCGCCGGTGCATGCGGGATTGGCGTCGACGGTGCCCAGCCGCGGATTTCGCGGATCGTCGTCGTCTTAACGCAGAATTCCTGATCGTGCAGTCTGAAGGCAATGATCTCCAGCATATCGCCGCTGAAGTTCGTGGAATTGATCGTAGCCATGAGTATTGTCCCAACCGTCGAAAGCCAGGGCAGAAGCAACCGCGCCACCATTGGCGCGGATGGACTTTGCCTTCAAACCGCGCGTGCTCTTCCCGAGGAGGAGTATCGATACGGTTGCTCCAGACCTTAATGGAAGAGTGTTGCCCAAATCTAAATTGAGGCAGCTGACTTTTGGCTAGGCGCAGAGCCGAATGACCCCACAATCGCCAGCAACTCCGGCGGAAACGCCAGGATGCCGCTTCCGCAGTCCTATCCGTTTGTCGCCTCAGGCAAGGGTCTTTTCGATCTGCTCCACGGCCCAGTCGACCTGGCTCTTGGTGATGACCAGCGGCGGGGCGAGGCGGATCGTGTTCTCGTGCGTGTCCTTGGCAAGCAGGCCGCGATCCTTGAGCGTATAGCAATATTGGCGGGCGCCGCCGGCTTCCGGCACGAGCTCGACTGCCATCATCAGCCCGCGACCGCGCACGTTCTTGACGATGTTGGAACGGATGGAGCGCAGCCCCTCCAGGAAATAGTCGCCCATGACGGCTGCGTTCTCGATCATGCCTTCCTCCGTCAGCACCCTCAATGCCGCGCGCGCCACCGCGCAGGCAAGCGGATTGCCGCCGAACGTCGAGCCGTGCTGGCCGGGCTTCAGGACACCGAGCACCTCGGAATTGGAGAGCACGGCGGAGACCGGATAGAAACCGCCGGATAGCGCCTTGCCGATCAGCGTCACGTCGGCCTCGATCCCCTCGTGCTCTTCTGCAAGTAGTTTGCCGGTGCGGCCGAGGCCGGTCTGGATTTCGTCGAGGATCAGCGTCACCTTGTTGTCGGTGCAGAGTTCGCGCACGCGCTTGAAGTAACCGGTTTGCGGGATGATGACGCCTGCTTCGCCCTGGATCGGCTCGATCAGCGCTGCGACCGTGTTCTCATTGATGGCGGCCGCGAATGCGTCGGCATCGCCGAATGGAACCGTCCGGAAACCAGGCGTATAGGGCCCAAAGCCGGTGCGTGCATCGGGGTCCGTCGAGAAGCTGATGATGCTCAGCGTCCGGCCGTGAAAATTGTCGGCGCAAACGATGATCTCGGCCTTGCCTTCCGGCACGCCTTTCACTTCGTAGCCCCACTTGCGCACGGCCTTGATCGCGGTCTCGACGGCTTCGGCGCCCGAGTTCATCGGCAGGATCTTGTGCGAGCCAGTCAGCGCTGCCAGTTCTTCATAGAGATGGGCGAGTTGGTCGTTGCGGAAGGCGCGCGAGGTGAGCGTCAGCTTGCCCGCCTGCTCAACCATGGCGGCCAGGATCTTCGGATGGCAATGCCCCTGGTTCACAGCCGAATAGGCCGACAGGCAGTCCAGATACCGCTTGCCGTCGGTATCCCAGACATAGACGCCTTCGCCCCGGGTCAATACGACGTCGAGCGGCTTGTAGTTGTGCGCGCCGAGGCGCTGTTCGGTATCGATCAGGTTCTTGGAATTGCTCATGTCGACTCTCCTCAGGCGGCGCGGGTCGGGCGGTCGAAGATGCGACGGCCGAAGAGGCTTGCCGTCAGCTCCACCAGGATCCGGGCGCTCTTGCCGCGGTCGTCGAGGAAGGGGTTGAGTTCTACGAGATCGAGTGAGGAGACGAGACCGCTATCGCAGAGCATTTCCATGATGAGATGCGCTTCACGGAAGGTCGCGCCGCCGGGCACCGTCGTGCCGACGCCGGGCGCGATCTCCGGATCGAGGAAATCGACATCAAGGCTTACGTGCAGCAGGCCGTTTGCATCGGAGACGATGCCAAGGATCTGACGCATCGTTGCCGCGACGCCCTGTTCGTCGAGCCAGCGCATGTCAAAGACATTGATCCCATGCTCCTTGATGAGCTCGCGCTCCGGCGCATCGACCGACCGGATCCCGACCTGGAAGACGTTGCGCGGATCAACCAGGGGACGTTCCTTGGGCAGGATCTCGGCAAGTTCGGCTTGGCCGCAGAAATAGGCGACCGGCATGCCATGGATGTTGCCGGAGGGCGACGTGGCGGGCGTGTTGAAATCCGAATGAGCGTCGAGCCAGAGAACGAAGAGCGGCCGGCCTTGCTGGGCCGCGTAGCGCGCCATGCCGGATACGGTGCCCATCGACAGGCTGTGATCGCCGCCGAGGATCAGCGGAAAGCGGCCGGCGGCGGCCGCTTCGTAGACACCTGCCTCGAGCGCGCGGGTAAATGCGCCTATGATGCGCAGATTGTGCGCCTTCGGATGGTTCGGCAGGTCGCGTGCCGGAACGACATGCACGTCGCCGGCATCGACCACATCATAACCAAGATCGACCAGCGTCTGATCGACGCCTGCAATGCGAAGCGCAGCCGGCCCCATGGCGGCGCCTCTGCGTCCCGAACCCTCTTCCAGCGGTGCTCCGATGAGCGTGACCGATCTTGCCTGTGGCTGCATGCTTTTTCTCCAGCTTGCGTTTCGGAAGACATATTGAAATATCGGCACGGCGACAAATAGATGAAAAAGTGCCAATAATGCGCTATCATCGATCAGTTTGATAAGCGCATTTTGACAAAGTGAAAGCCATGGACGATCTTGATCAGGAACTTCTCAGTGCTTTGCGGCACAATGCGCGCATCCCGGTTTCTTCGCTGGCGGCAATGACCGGTGCATCCCGTGCGACGGTCGCGGCGCGCATCGACCGGCT
Source organism: Rhizobium favelukesii (assembly GCF_000577275.2). Classification (NCBI taxonomy): domain Bacteria; kingdom Pseudomonadati; phylum Pseudomonadota; class Alphaproteobacteria; order Hyphomicrobiales; family Rhizobiaceae; genus Rhizobium; species Rhizobium favelukesii. The sequence continues at coordinate 3,858,284 of NZ_HG916852.1, read as the reverse complement.
GGTTGCCAACGGCACCATTGCTGCATTCACCGTCCGCACCGGCCATGAAACCCGCGCCGCCGGCGTGCGCGCGATCGTCATGATCGAGGTGCTGGGCAAGCTTGCGGACAAGGTCGCCGATCAGCTTCGCGGTCTGCCGCAGGTGCGTGCGTTGCACAGCACCAACGGGAAATGGGATTTCATTGCCGAACTTGAGGACCGCGATCTCGTCTCCTTCGACGAAACGCTGCGCCGCATCCGGCTGATCAATGGCATCAATACGACAGAAACCAACATCCTGCTGAAGACCAGGAAGGCCAGCTTCTAGTATTCGTGCTCGTAAACGATGCCGGCTTCCCCGGCGCCGTCGCCGCCCGCGCCGGCGCGCAGCTTCACACCGCGGCCGACATCGAGATTGATAATCGCCTTCGCGCCGCCCTTGCCGGTGGTCTGCTGCAGTTCGAAATAGGTCCGGTCGTTGAGATAGCGGCCGACGCTGACGTTGGTGCGGCCCTTGGCATCGGTACTGATGTCGAAATCGTCTACGCCAAGCTGGTTACGCAGGCCCTGGAACAGTGACCCGGAACGACCGCCGGCCAGCTGACTGATGGCATCGGCGAGCTGAGCGATCTGGACCGGCGACAGCCTCGACATCGACTGTCCGAAGATCAGTTGCGCCAGAACCTCGTCTTGCGGCAGTGCGGGTGACGAAGAGAAAGTGATCGAGGGATCGGTTGCCAGCCCGGTTACATCGACGGTCAGCGTCGTGGAGCCCGAGGTCGAGCTGGCTTCCATCTCAAGGGCAGGCGTGAGATCGCCGGCAAAGGTGATACGGCTTCTGTTGGTGAAATCGAGGCGCCGGTTCAAAATCGTCAGGCGACCGCGCCGCATGGTGAAGCCGCCCGAAACGATCGGCTCTGCCGCCGTTCCCCTGATCGTGACGCTGCCGCCGAGTTCGGCATCGATACCGCGACCACGCACGAAGATCTGTGAGGGAGCATCCAGTTGAAGATCGAGATTGATGGTGTTGGATTTCGCGCGCGCGCCCTGTTGTGTCTCGTCTCGGAGCTGCGAGAGAACCGCCTTCGGGGCGTTGACGTGCCTGATGTCGATTTCTCGCAGCGAGGTTGGCAGTCTCTCGGGGACGGTGATCGATGCTCTCTCCAGCCGCAGCCTGCCATTCAGGGTGGGGTTCGCGAGCAGCGGACCACGCAAACCGAGCGTCCCGTCGACGGTTGCTACTACGAGCGTCCCATCGACATAGACGGCCCTGTCGAGCTTGACGTCGATGTTGGCAGGGAAGTTGGAAGCCGGCTGGATCCCGACGCTACCGGACGCCGAGACGCTGCCGCCGCTGGCGAGTTGACCGGTAAGGCGCGAGATCACGGCCTCGTTGCCGGTGAAGCGGATATCTGCCGTCAGATTGTTGATCGCAAGGTTGCGGCGGACATCGACGACCCTTGCGCCGCTGGTCGTCACCGTACCGTTGACGGACGGTGCCGCGGCGGTTCCGCTGATCTGCAGATTGAGATTGGCCGTGCCGTCGGCGACGAAGCCCTGGGCGGCAAGCTGCGTGCCGAGCACGGAAAATGGCAGATTGCCGGAAAAGCGCATGTCCAGCGCGCGATTGCCTGTGACTGTGACGCTGCCGCCGCCTCTCAGGGAGAGGCCGCTATCGCCGGCCAGATTGGTGTCGATCGTCAAGCGATCGTCTTTCAGTCTTCCGTTTGCGGCGATGGTTAAGGGCGAAAGCCCGGCGCTTCTGGTCTGGCTGGTGGCGGCACCCCTCCAGTCAAGATTGAAGTCGACCGCGGGCAAAGGCAGCTTGCCTGATGCCTTGACCGAGCCCGAAATGTTGCCCTCGGCGGCCAGTCCAGGCACGAACGCGTTGGCAAGGCCGGCAGGCAGGCTGGAGATGTCGGCATCGACCGCGAGCGATTGGGCATTCTGCCCAGCGATGACGAAGTTGCCACCGGCCTTCATCGACACGCCGCTACCGCTCAAATTCGTTGTAAAGTCGAGCCTGCCGTCCGCAAGCTTCCCGCTCGCGTTTGCCGAAAGCGGCCGGATGCCGGATGCCCTCGTCTGCTTCGTTGCGGCGTCTTTCCAGTCGAGCTTAAAATCGATGATCGGATTGGTCGGCGTCCCTGACGTCTTCGCCGTGCCTGATATCGTTCCTTCGGCGCCGAGGTTCGGGACGAAGCCATTGGCGAGGCTTGCAGGCAGATCCGAAATGTCGGCGTCGACCGAGAGACCTTGGACGCTGGCGCCTTGCAGATTGGCCGTTCCCTTTGCCTTCAGCAGCGTATTGCGACTGCTGTTCAGCGTCGCGTCAAACGAGATCTTGTTGTCGGCGAGTTTGCCGGCCGCGTTCAGCCGGAGGTTCGAAAGGCCGGCAGCCTTGGTCTGACGGGTTCCGGCATTGTTCCAGTCGAGCTTGAAGTCGACAGCAGGAACCGGGAGCGAGCCGGACGCGGTCGCCGTCCCCGAGATCGTTCCTTCGGCACCGAGATCCGGCATGAAATTGTTGACCAACGCGGCGGGAAGGTTGCTCAGCGTCGCATCCGCCTGCAGGCCCTTCACGACCGTTCCTTCAACCGTAACCTTTCCCTTCGCCTTCAGGGCGGAGCCGCCATCGCCGTCGAGATTGGTCTCGAAGTCCAGTGTGTTGTTGGCGAATGTGCCCTTTGCACCGAGTGCGAGGGCAGAGAGGCGTGCCGCCTTCGTCTGCGTGGTTGCGAGGTCCGTCCAGGTGAGGTCGAAGCTTACCGTCGGCTGTTGCAGCGTTCCGGAAGCGGAGGCCGTGCCGGCGATCGTGCCGCTGGCGCCGAGGTTTGGAACGAAGGCGTTTGCCAGGCTCGCGGGAACGTTGTGTATCGTCGCATCTGCCGTGAGGTTCTCGATTTTCGTTCCCGCCAGCGAGACGTTGCCGGAGACGTTCAGTGCCACGCCGCCGTTCGCCGCAAGGTCGCTCTGGACGGTCAACTTTTCATCTGCGAAGCTGCCCTTTGCCGTCAAGCTGATCCCGGAAAGGCGGGCCGCCTTGGTGTGGCTGGTTGCTGCATCCTTCCACGTAAGATCGAAGGTTGCGGTGGGCCTCGGCAATTTGCCGGAAGCCGATACGGTTCCCGATATCACGCCCTCGGCGGTGAGATTCGGGACGAAGCTGTTGGCAAGAGCAGCCGGAATGTTGGCGAGCTGCCCATCCAGCTTCAGCGTCTGGGCGTCGGCGCCTGTCACGACGTAGTTGCCAGCGGCTTTTAGCGACATGCCGCCACTAGCGCGCGCGTTGGCATCGAAGCTGAGAATATTGTCTTTGAGGTTGCCGTTCACCGTTACACCAAGCGATGAGAGCTTGGCACTTCTGGTCTGGCTTGTTGCGGCGTTCTTCCAATTCAGTTTGAAGTCGAGCGCAGGCGCCGGCAGCTTTCCGGCGGCTGTGACATTGCCCGAGATCGAACCTTCGGCATCAAGATCCGGAACAAATGCGTTCGCCAATCCGGCCGGGATGTTGACGATATTGGCGTCGACGTTCAGCGACTGGGCAGTCGGGCCGGTCACGACACTGCCACCGGCCTTCAGCGATACGCCGCCCTTGCCGCTGGCGTTGGCTTCAAAGTCGAGCGTGTTGTCGGCGAATTTCCCGTTTGCATCGATCGCCAGTGGCGAAAGGCCGGCGCCCTTTGTCTGACTGGTGGCCGCGTCCTTCCAATCCAGGTCAAAGTTGGCAATCGGCGCTGCCGGTGTGCCGGTCACGGCGACCTTGCCGGAGATCGTGCCGGCGGCATCGAGCTTTGGGACGAAACTATTGGCAAGGCTTGCGGGCAGATTGCGTATGTCGGCCTTGATATCAAGAGTTTCGCCGGCCGAACCGCTGACGTGAACCGAGCCGTCGCCGGCCTTCAGTTCCACGGCGCTCAGCGTCACGGTGCCGCCACTGATCGATACCTCCGACGGCGACGCAAGTTCTACGAGGATGCTGCGCGGCTTCGCCAACAAGCGGTCGAGGCGAAGCAGCGTCGTGCCGGCATTCACCTCGACATTGCCTGACGCGACCAAGGGATTGGCATCATAGGTGGCGCTGAGATCGAAGTTCGTCCGGTTCTGTTGCTGCGTGAAACTCAGCGCCAGGCCTTGCGCCTTGTTTGGCCCGGAAGCAAGCTCGTCCGCCTTGATCGTGCCGGTCGCGGCAAAAGCCTGGAGGTCGGTGACCGCGACGTTGATGTCTGGTCTGACCACGGCAAACGTATCGCGCTTCAGGCCGCTGCCAGATGCGACGACCTTAAGGGCGATCTTGCCGTTGTCGTTGGCAATATCGATCGAACCGTTGAGGTCGCCCTCCGCCTTCTGTCCACCGAGCGCCGCAAGAAGGCCGAGATCGGGGAAATCAAAGGTCACCTCTCCGGTCGGCTGGAAAGCCGCCGACAGTTCGACGTGGCCCGTCAGGCGGTTGTTGCCGACGTCGCCAGCGATCGATGGAAGCTGCACTTTTCCATCCACGACCTGAACAGCAGTGCTGACATTGATTGGATGGTCATCGATCGTGCCCTTGGCCGTGATTTCGGCCCGTGGCGCCTTCGGGTCCGCTGTTGCGGAAAGGTTGACCTCGAGTTGCCTGACCGGCCGGCCGGCCATCACGAGTGACGGGCCCTTGATATCAGCCGCCACCGCAAGAGCCGAGACATTGCCTTTTGCGCTCAGCTGGTAGGTTAGCTCGCCTGTCGCGCTTTCAAGCAGCGCCTGAACATTTGGGACGCGACCGGAGAGATTGGCATCGAGCGTGTCCTCATCGAGCAGCACTCCTCCTGTGGCCTCCAGAGCGTTGGATTTGATGGAGAGATTCGACATGTTGAATTTCGAGGGAACCGTTCCCGCAACCTGACTCTCGATCACGATCGGCGAATTGAAACGCGTTGCGACCGCAGGCGGCAGCGCCGCCGGTTGGACGGTCAGCTTGACGTTACCGGTCAACGAACTGGCACTCAATTTATAGGAACCGTTGAGGCTTGCGTTGGCAGCGGCGCTTTCGATTGTGGCGCCATTGAAGCCAAGCGCATCCGGCGAGATCTGCAGCGGCAGCGTGATCGTGACGGGGCCTTGGATTGCCCGGTTGATGTCGGGATTGACGAACGATGTGTCACCTGCGGCGAGCGTAATCTGAACGCTTCCCGAGCGGCCGGAGAGGTTGAAGTTGTCGCTCTTTGCTGTCAGCTTCACGTTGCCCATCGTCGCCTGCGGCAGCACGGCGGAATCGAGCGAGGCGCTGGCGTTGAGGCGAGAGGCCTTGGCATCGCCGGTCAACGAAAGATTGACGCCGGAGATCAGGAAGCGGACTTCACCCTCGGCCAGCGGCCAACGGAAATCAACCGGTCCCGACGTTCCCAAAAGATTGGCGTTCAGGCTGTTTTTGCCCTTCGGATCCAAGGTGCCTGATGCGGCGATAACAACGGCGCCGGTTGCCAGATTGCCGGTCTGGATGTCGATCTTGCCCTTGTTATCGAAGTTCGCGGCGACGTCGATGTTCGTCTGCCCCGCAAAGAGCGGGCGGAAGGCAGCCGGCAACAGTGAGTTAAGGTCGCCGCCGCCCTTGAGGTCAAGGTGGTGAAGGCTCTCAGGTGTCAGGGTGTGGTGCGCCTCGATCGAGGCGCGTTGCTGTCCGTCGAGAGCGGCCTGCAACTGGCCTCGCCAGTCCGAGATCGGTCCGTCACCCGTCAGGCTGATTTCCACAGCCGGGTTGCCGGGCAGCGCCAGGACACCTGCGAGCAGTCCGCCCTTCGGTTCCGTCAGTTTTGCCTTCAGTCGCAACTGATTGCGATCCGGCATGAAAGCGACATCGGCGATCAGCTTTGCATCCGGAGCATCGTGACGGTGGACGTTGATCGATGCGTTCCCACCTTCGTTGTCGGCGCGCACGCTGCCGTCCGCTGCAAGCGAGAAGGCCCGCCCGATCAGAGGCTGGGCAAGGTTGATTTCCGGCAAGGCGATCTTGTCGATGTCGATCTTGAGCGGCAGTGAAAAGCCGCTGTCGGCTTCGCCTGCTGCGGCCGGACGCGACGGGAGCGTGCGCACCGGTTGCCGAAGGACGTGGATTGCCGCAGCTTCGACGCTTCTGGCGTGGAACCTGCCGGTGAAGAGCGCTAGGGGATTCCAACTTATGGCAAGGCCGTCGACCTGTGCGAAGACGCCCTTGGTGTCGGAGAGCACGATCTGGCTGGCGCGTAGTCCGCCAGTCAGCAGCCCCTCGGGGTCCTGAACCTTGATGGTCATATCCCGGTTTGAGAGGCTCGAGGCGACCCTGTCGGTGACGATGCGTGCGCCGAAAGACGTGAAGCCGAAGACACCGATGGCGATGGCAAGCAGGACCAGGAGGGCGCCGATGGAAAAACCGAGCAGCCGCACGATCCAGTTCAAGATTTTCGCCAGTGTCTGCATGGTCGCGGACATTACTCCGTTTCTATGGCGGCTCAAGGCGCACGAGCGCAGTGAGCTGCGAGTGTGTTAGAATGACTGTCCGATGCCGGCATAGATGCCGTAATCCGTGCCATCCTCGTACTTGTTCAGCGGTACGGCAAAATCAAGCCGCAGCGGACCAAATGGTGTCGCATAGCGGATGCCGATACCCGCACCGGCCCGAATGTCGGAAAAGTCCGGTGCTATGTCGGCTGAAACCGTCCCGACATCGATGAAGGGCACGATGCCGATCGTATCGGTGACCTTTACCCGGGTCTCGAACGAGGCAGTGACATAAGAGGCGCCACCGGTCTCTTCATTGTCAGCGTTGCGAGGCGAGATCTCCTGGTAGCCGTAGCCGCGAACCGAGCCACCACCGCCGGCAAAGAAACGGCGTGTGGCGGGAATGTTCTGGAGATCGTCTGCTCCGAGGAGAAAACCTGCGGAAAGCTTGCCGGCAAGAACGATGCGGTCCTCCGCCCCCAGGCCCTGATATCCGGTGATCGAGCCCTCGAAACCGGAGAAGAAGGTCCCGTTATAGGCCTCGTAGCTTGGCGTTGCCTTGAGCGTCGCCCGATAGCCTTCGGTCGGATCGAACTTGTTGTCGCGGGCGTCGCGATCGTACTGAAAGGGCAGCGCGAAGGTCAGGTAGCTGTTGTTGCCGAAGGCATCGTCGTCCCGTTCCCAGCTGACTTCGCCGGCGCCGGTGATCGTATCCAGATCTGACAGCTCGTAGGAAAGGCCGAGGGAGGCAGTGACGAGCTTTGCAGTGTAGGCGTCCGGGTTCTCGGTTTTGGCAAGGATACTGGCCCGTAACGTCGCGGCCGGCAAGAACGCGCCAGGTTTGGTGAAGGTGACGCCGGCTGAATAGTCGAGATCGCCGATATTGGTCGTTTCGCCCAATCGGCCCACGGACCCTTCGACGCGCAGCGCTTCGGCCTCTCCGAAGAGATTGCGATGACCCCAGTAGCCGTTGACGCCGAAGCCGTCGGTTGTCGAATACTGGGCGCCAACGCCGAGGTAGCGCTGCTTGCCCTCCGATACTTCGATCGTCATCGGCAATGTTCCGTCCGGCGCCAGAGCGTCTGCCTCATGAATGGTGACGCTCGAGAAGACGCCCAGTGCGCGCAGTCGTTCACCGGCTTTCTTCAATGCCTCCGGCGAATACTGCTCGCCCTTGTTCAACCGGGAATAGCGCTGGATGAAGCCCGGTCGAACGGTTTTCTCACCCGCGACGCCGACGTCGCCGATCGGCGCGACCGGACCACCCTCGGCGGCGAGCACGATGTCGACCGTGTTCGTCCTGTGGTCGGCTATGACTTTGCGGGTCGTCAACGTCGCCAGCGGGCGGCCTTCGCTTTTCAGCTGCTCGACGATCTTGTCGCCAGCCTTGATGATCGTCAGCGAACCGGCCGTCTCACCTGGAGCAAGATCGTAATCTGCCGGATCGCGTCGCGCGGCGTCGCCGCCGAATTGCACCTCATGGACCTTGAAGACGGGGCCTGCCGCCACACTGACCGTCACCGGGATCGGGCGCGAGCGATTGAAGGTCGGATTGGGTGGAAGGGTGTCTATATCTCGGCCATCGACCCTGATCGTCACCACGCCGCCGTAGCGGGCCTTCTCGAAGAGGGCGGCGATCAGTCGGTCGCGATCGTCCCTTGCCTTGACGACGACGCCAAGATCACCGGAAACAGGTCGGTCCTTGTCACCCACCAGGCGGGAACTGTTTTCGAGTGCTTCCTTGAGATCGGGATCGTCCGCGTCGGTCGTCAGAGTCACGTTGTAGCGAACCGGATCGGGCACCTGATCGCTGGCCGATTCGTCATCCTTGCCCCACAAAGTGATGCCGAAAAGCTTGAAGGCGAAAGCCTCTGAGATGAGAGCCGGCGAAAACGCAAATGCAGCCGCGATCACCAACATGGTGCCTGCGCGCCGATACGCTATACCCGGTTTCGGTGCCTTCCCTCTAATTTGCATCCGCCGCTTTTGGTTACATTGGAATTAAGCTTCGTGCCCCCCGGCCGGCGGCAACCTTAGCGGCAAATTTCTTCGGCGTGTACCGTTTTAAATCGCTTAGCCGCTGAAATGGTGGAAAAAATGAGAAATCCTGGGCTGCGAACCCAGGATTTCGAGATGATTTTGCTCGGGCCTCAATAGCCGCCGCGGCAATCGTCGATGTAACGTCGACCATACTGGTCGCGATAGTAGCACTGTCCTGGCTGCTCAGCGACGCGGCCGATGAGGGCGCCAGAAACACCGCCAATCGCTGCACCGACGGCAGCTCCACGCACATTGCCGGTGACCACCCCGCCGATCACGGCCCCAGATGCTGCGCCGATGCCAGCGCCCTGCTGGGTTGGCGTGCAGCTTGCGATCGACAGGCCGATCAAGGCGAATGCGACAATCTTCTTTATCAAATTCTTCTCCTAGGTTGGTCGCTCTCAAAGAGCGCTGGCCGTCCCTGATTCTTGTTTTTGTCATGCTAGTCGTCAAACTGTGGCGCAAAAAAAGCAGCGCTGGTTTTCGATGCTCGCTTTTCACACAATTGCTGTTGCAACGTTCGCCCAAATTCGGCGCAACCGAACACGCCGAATTTAATGAGCCTCCCTAAAGTAGTGGTTGATCCCAAAGCGAAAACGTCAAATGATACCGCTCGTGCCTGGAGGAGGCGCGAGGAGGAAATCATGGCGAAAGTGAAACTGACGGTGAACGGCCGGGCAGTCAGCGGCGACTGTGAAGAGCGTACGCTTCTTGTCCATTTTATTCGCGAAAAACTCGGTCTGACGGGAACGCACGTCGGCTGTGATACCAATCAATGCGGTGCCTGTGTCGTTCACATGGATGGCAAGTCGGTGAAGAGCTGCTCGATCCTTGCCGTCCAGGCGTCGGGTTCGACGATCACCACCATCGAGGGGCTCGCCACCAACGGTGAACTGCATCCGGTTCAGGCTGCCTTCAAGGAGCATCACGGCCTGCAATGCGGCTTCTGCACGCCGGGCATGGTGATGACGGCCGTCGACATGATTGCGCGCCACAGCGGTCACCTGGACGAGAAGACGGTTCGCCATGAGCTCGACGGCAATATCTGTCGATGCACCGGCTACCACAACATCGTCAAAGCCGTCCTGTCTGCCAACGAGCAGATGCATGGCGCTGCCAAGCAGGCGGCCGAATAGCTCTCAGGAATTGTCTGGCTGACTGCCGAACACGATTGTCTTTGGCGGAATGCCAGGCCCGAAACCCCATTGGGAGGACATTATGGGTGTTGAAGGAATTGGTGCACGCGTTGCGCGAAAGGAAGACAAGCGGTTCCTGACCGGCAAGGGCCGTTACACGGACGACATGGTCGTGCCGGGCATGAAATTCGCCTATTTCATCCGCAGTCCATATGCACACGCCAAAATCGGGGGGATTGATGCAGCCTCGGCAAAGGCGATGCCGGGCGTCATCGATGTGCTCGACGGCAAAGAGTTGCTCGCCGACGGAATCGGCAACCTCATCTGCGGCTGGATGATCCATTCGAAGGATGGTTCGCCGATGAAGATGGGCGCCTGGCGCCCGCTTGCGACAGAGACCGTCCGCTACGTCGGCGATGCCGTCGCAGTGGTGGTCGCGGATTCGCTTGCCGAGGCGCGGGACGCGGCAGAAGCCGTCGTGATTGACTACGAGGAATTGCCGGTTGTCGTCGAAGCGGTCGACGCGCTGAAATCAGGCGCACCCCAGATTCATCCGGAAGCTCAGAATAATCTGATTTTCGACTGGGAACTTGGCGACGCAGCCGCAACCGACAAGGCGGTTTCCGAAGCGGCACACGTCACCGAGATCGAGATTCACAACAACCGCCTGTCGCCCAATCCGATGGAACCGCGCGCTGCGCTCGGTATCTACGACGCCGCTGAAGATCATTACACCTGCTATACGACGAGCCAGAACCCGCACGTCGCCCGTCTCGTGATGAGCGCCTTCTACAACGTCGCGCCCGAGAACAAGCTGCGGGTGATCGCACCGGACGTCGGCGGCGGCTTTGGATCGAAGATCTACATCTATCCCGAAGAGATCGTTTGTCTCTGGGCTTCCAAGAAGACGGGTGTGCCGGTGAAATGGAATTCCGATCGCACGGAAGCCTTCCTGACGGACGCACATGGCCGCGACCACGTCTCGAAGGTGACAATGGCCTTTGACAGCGAAAACCGCATCATCGGGCTGAAGGTCGACACCATCTGCAATCTCGGCGCCTATATGTCGCTCTTCTCGTCGGCGGTTCCGACCTATCTCTACGCGACGTTGCTGTCGGGCCAGTACGATATCCCGGCCATCCACGCCAATGTGCGCACGGTCTACACCAACACCGCGCCGGTTGATGCCTATCGCGGCGCCGGTCGCCCGGAGGCCACCTACCTGCTCGAGCGGACGATGGAAACGGCAGCGCGCGAACTCGGCATTTCGCCGGCCGAGCTGCGGCGGAAGAACTTCATACGCTCCTTCCCGCATCAGACACCCGTGATCATGAATTACGACGCGGGTGACTACGAAGCATCGCTCAATGCCGCCATGCAGGCGGCCGACTGGAACGGTTTCCAGGCGCGCAAGGCCGAAGCGGCGAACCGCGGCATGAAGCGCGGTCTCGGCATGAGCTGCTACATCGAAGCATGCGGCATCGCCCCCTCGCAGGCGGTCGGCTCGCTTGGCGCAGGCGTCGGCCTGTGGGAATCTGCGGAGGTGCGGGTCAATGCGGTCGGCACGATAGAAGTGCTCACCGGGTCGCACAGCCACGGGCAGGGCCACGAGACGACCTTCGCCCAGCTCGTTTCGGACCGTCTCGGCGTTCCGCTCGAGAGCGTGTCGATCGTGCATGGAGATACCGACAAGGTGCAGATGGGCATGGGCACCTATGGCTCACGCTCAGGCGCCGTCGGTATGTCTGCGGTGGTCAAGGCGCTGGACAAGGTCGAAGCCAAGGCCAAAAAGATTGCCGCCCATCTGATGGAAGCCGACGAGGGCGATATCGTCATCGAGAACGGCGAGCTGAAGGTTGCCGGTACCGATAAGAGCCTTCCCTGGTTCCAGGTGACGCTCGCCGCCTACACCGCGCACAATCTGCCGGGCGGCATGGAACCCGGGTTGAAGGAGACTGCCTTCTACGACCCGTCGAATTTCACGTTCCCGGCGGGCTGTTACATCTGCGAAGTCGAGGTCGATCCCGAAACGGGCAAGACCGAGATCATCCAGTTCGTTGCGGCAGATGATTTCGGCAACATCATCAACCCGATGATCGTCGAAGGCCAGGTGCATGGCGGTATCGCACAAGGTATCGGTCAGGCTCTGCTCGAGGCCGTCCATTATGACGAAAACGGCCAGCTTCTGACGGCGAGCTTCATGGACTATGCCATGCCGCGCGCCGACGATCTGCCCTCGTTCAAGGTCTCGCATCAGGTGACGCCATCCCCGAGCAATCCGCTCGGCATCAAGGGATGCGGCGAGGCCGGCGCGATCGGGTCTCCGCCGGCACTCATCAATGCCATCACCGATGCCATCGGCAACAACATGCTGACGATGCCCGCCACCCCGCAGAAGGTGTGGATGGCAGCGCGCGCGGCTCATTGAGGAGGAACGACGATGTATCAGACCAACTATCACCGCGCATCCTCGGTCGATGAAGCCGTCAGGATGATTTCGGGAACATCGGAAGGCAAATACGTTGCCGGCGGCATGACACTGATCCCAACGATGAAGCAACGCCTCGCGGCGCCGAGCGACCTTGTCGATCTCAGGCATATTCCCGCGATGCAGGGCATCAGGATCGATGGTCGCAAGGTGACCATCGGGGCGGCCACGCCGCATGCCGAAGTCGCTGCGTCGGCGGCTCTGCGCGCGGTCTGTCCCGCGATCTGCGACCTCGCCGGCATGATCGGCGATCCGCATGTCCGCCACATGGGCACAATCGGCGGTTCGATCGCCAACAATGACCCTGCGGCCGACTACCCGTCGGCGATGCTGGCGCTGAATGCGCGCATCCTCACCAACAAGCGCGAGATCGCCGCTGACGACTTCTTCACCGGTCTTTTCGAGACGGCATTGGAGGATGGCGAACTGCTGACTGCGATCAGTTTCGATGCGCCCGACAAAGCCGGCTACTCGAAGTTTCCAAATCCGGCATCGCGTTATGCGATGACGGGGGTCTTCGTTGCCAAAGGTGCCGGCGGCGTGCGGGTTGCCGTCACCGGGGCTGGATCCAACGGCGTCTTTCGCGAGACGGCCATGGAAACCGCGCTCAGCGCGAACTGGTCCTCCGGCTCTGTCGCTGGCATCGATGTCAACCCTGCTCGGCTGATGTCGGACTTGCATGCCAGTGCGGAATACCGCGCCAACCTGATCAAAGTGATGGCCAAGCGTGCCGTTGCCGTGGCAGGCTGACGAAACCCACCCGATCGCGAGGCAGCTCTGCCTCGCGATTTTCGCTGCGTCTGGCCAAAACAGACAATTTCTAATTAAAATAATTCAAGACTATGGGCCTTTTGCCGCAGTTGATGGTAAAGCGAGGGCAAAGGGTTGACGTGCGCGCGTCTGTTGGCAACAAACGCCCGCACGAAACTGGAGCAGATGATGGATTTCGAAGCGTTCTTTAAAAACGAGTTGGACGGGCTTCGCAGCGAAGGCCGTTATCGCGTTTTTGCCGATCTTGAGCGTCACCGCGGCAGCTTTCCGCGCGCCACGCGCCATACGGTAGACGGTCCGAAAGAAGTGACGGTCTGGTGCTCCAACGACTATCTCGGCATGGGCCAGAACCCGAAGGTGATCGAGGCGATGAAGAATGCCATCGATCACTGTGGCGCGGGTGCGGGAGGCACCCGGAATATCTCTGGCACCACCCACTACCACGTTCTGCTCGAGCGCGAGCTTGCCGATCTTCACGGCAAGGAAGCCTCGCTGATCTTCACGTCTGGCTATGTGTCCAACTGGGCGGCACTCGGCACGCTCGGCGCCAAGATCCCCGGCCTGATCATCTTCTCCGACGCGCTGAACCATGCCTCGATGATCGAAGGCATCCGCTATGCCAAGTGCGAGAAGGTGATCTGGAAGCACAACGACATCCACGATCTGGAAGCCAAGCTGGCGGCCGCCGACCCGAAGGCGCCGAAGCTGATCGCGTTTGAATCCGTCTATTCGATGGATGGCGACATCGCCCCGATCAAGGAAATCTGCGACCTGGCCGACAAGTACGGCGCCATGACCTATCTCGACGAAGTGCATGCCGTTGGCATGTACGGACCGCGCGGCGGCGGCATTGCCGAGCGCGAAGGCCTGATGGATCGTCTGACGGTGATCGAAGGCACGCTCGGCAAGGCCTTCGGCGTCATGGGCGGCTACATCGCTGCCTCGACGGCGCTTTGCGATTTCATTCGTTCCTTCGCATCGGGCTTCATCTTCACGACGGCGCTGCCGCCGGCACTGGCGGCCGGTGCGGTCGCCTCGATCCAGCATCTGAAGGTCAGTCCCTTCGAGCGTGCGCGTCACCAGGATCGTGTCCGCAAGCTGCGGGCGCTGCTCGATCAGCGCGGCATCCCGCACATGCCAAACCCAAGCCATATCGTTCCGGTCATGGTTGGCGATGCGGCAAAGTGCAAGTGGATCTCCGACCTGCTGCTCGACAATTGCGGCGTCTATGTGCAGCCGATCAACTACCCGACGGTGCCGAAAAAGACCGAGCGCCTGCGCATCACCCCGACGCCGCTCCACAGCGATGCCGACATCGAGCATCTCGTGGATGCGCTGCATGCGCTCTGGTCGCGCTGCGCGCTCGCCCGGCACGTTGCTTAACGCCGCTCTTGGTTTGCGAAAAGATTGGCCGCCGTCAGGCGGCCTTTTCGCTAAGAGCGATCAGTTCCGCAGCGAGCCTTCGGGCTTCGGCATCGGCAGCAAACACGTCGTCCATCGTCCGCGCTTCGCCCGTTTTGATCATCTTGTCCATGACCGCTTCGGCAATATCGGCCATCATCAGGAAACCGATCCGTTCCTCGACGAAGGCGTGAAAGGCAATTTCCTCAGCCGCGTTCATGACGGCACCCTGCAGGCCGCCGCGTTCCAGCGCGGTACGCGCCAATCTTAGCGCCGGGAAGCGCTCTTCATCAGGGGCCTCGAAGTCCAGGCGCGAGAGCTTGGCAAAATCCAGCCGCTCGACGTTCAGCGTCGGCCGGCGCGGGTAGTCGAGTGCATAGCCGATCGCCGTCCTCATGTCGGGGCTGCCGAGCTGAGCTATGATCGATCCATCCGTGTAGCCGACCATGGAGTGGACGATCGACTGCGGGTGAACGATCACTTCGATCTGGTCCGGGCGAACACCGAAGAGATGCTTTGCCTCGATCATCTCCAGCGCTTTGTTGAACATCGAGGCACTTCCGACCGAGATCTTCAGTCCCATCGACCAGTTGGGGTGCGCGCGCGCTGTAGCTGCCGTCACATTCGCCATGTCGGCGCGCGACCAGGTGCGGAACGGACCGCCGGACGCCGTTAGGATGATCCGTTCGACCGCATGCCGCTGGTCCTCGTCAAGAGACTGAAAGATTGCGCTGTGTTCGCTGTCGACGGGGATCAGTCGTCCGCCGCCCTTCGCCACGGCATCGACGAAAAGATCGCCAGCCGAAACCAGACATTCCTTGTTGGCGAGCGCGATCGTGGCGCCCTTGCGGGCGGCAGCCAGTGTCGGCGCCAGCCCGGCCGTGCCGACGATGGCGGCCATCACCCAATCCGCATCGAGGTCGGCAGCTTCCGCCAGGCCGGACACGCCGGCGGCCACCGCGATGCCGCTGCCTGAGAGTTCGTCCTTCAGCGAGTGATATTTGTCCTCGCTAGCCGTGACCGCAAGCTTGGCGCCCGCCGACTTGGCCTGCTGCGCCAGAAGCTGGACGTTTTCGTTGCCGGTTACGACCGAGATCTCATAGCCGTCCCGTCCGCCCAGTTGCTCGATAACGTCGAGCGTATTTTGTCCGATCGAGCCGGTTGAGCCAAAAATACTGAGGCGCCTGGGCGCACGTTCGCGTGCCATCATCGGTGATTTCGCCAAAACTCTTGCATTGGCTCTGGCTGTACAGGGGATTGAAATGAGCGGCAAGTGTGCCGCGCAGCAGAAATCCGGCAGCTGGCTAGGCGTTCGCTGCTTTCGCAGATCAGGTTCGATGACCCTGCGCGAAACCAACTGGCGATCGCCGCGTTTTGTTGAAGTCGAAACAGGAGGAAGTGCAATGGTTTTCAAGCAACCAACCTTCTTTGGCGAACCCTTTGATCCGGAAACAGGCGACGAGGATGCTTCGCTCGAGGAGGCCGTGGCGAATGCTCTGGCGGTGGCAGGCGGCATCGATGCGGCGGATGTGAAGGTGACGGTTGAGGACCATGCCGTTGTGCTGACAGGCGTTGTGGCAACCGCGCCTGAAATCGAACGCGCAACAGCGGTTGCGCAGGCTATCGCCGGGGGGAAGCCTGTGCGCAATGATATTCGGGTGGCGTAGTTATCCGATCAGCCGGCGAAGCGTTCCATCAGGAAGGTCGAACCTGCGACCCTGTCTGTCTTTGGCGTGGTGATCGGTCCCGTCGACTTATAGGCGGTTGCGAGCAGCAGGCCGCTGACAATGAGATATGCGAATGCAAGCACCGTCAGTTTTATGCGCATGGCAAGCACTCCTCTTTTTCCGTCAAACAAACGCCGTGTCGGTTGGAAAAGTTCCGTCTTCCGACCGCCGCCAAAAAATGTGATCGGCAAAGGCTCGCACTGGCTTATGCCGGCAGTCTTGTCGTAAGGAAGAGTTGGCCATTTTCGGCGGCCCAGTACGTTCGGTAAGGGAGGTGCGCATGCGCAAAGCGATCATCGTCTGGGGCGGTTGGAGCGGCCACGAGCCTGAAGCGTGCGCGCACCGCGTCGGGGAACTGTTGCAGGAGGATGGCTTTGCCGTCGAGGTGACCGGCGACCTTGGCATCTTCGGCTCAGCAGCGATCGCGACCGCCGATCTGCTGGTACCTGTTATCACCGGCGAGAAGATCGAGAAGGCGCATGCCAATGCGTTGGTGGAGGCCGTGCGCGGCGGTCTCGGCCTCGGCGGGCATCACGGCGCGCTTGCGACCTCGTTCAAAGAGAGTGCTCCGTTCCGCTATGTTTCCGGCGTGACCTGGGTCGCCCATCCCGGCAACATCATCGATTTTCGCGTCAACGTCACGCGCCACCATGACCCTGTGATGGAGGGTATTCCCGATTTCGACTATCGGTCAGAACAATACTACCTGCACTACGATCCGTCGGTCGAAATCCTGGCGACGACGAGCTTTTCCGGTGAGTATGATGCGGCTGCGCGCAACGTCACGATGCCGGTCGCCTTCAAGCGCCAGTTCGGCTCGGGACGTGTGTTCTACTCGGCGCTCGGCCATGTAGAGAGCGAATTCGATCACCCCTACATGCGCCTCATTCTTCGTCGCGGCCTTTCCTGGGCAGCGCGCTCTTAGCGCTAGGAGGTCCGACCCGTCTTGCAACCGGCGAAGACATCAAGCTTCGCGTCATAGACGGACGTCGAGATATTCATCATTCCGAGCACGCTGTGGAACAGGTTGTCATGGGATGTCGGCTGTGCTGTCGACTGGGCCAAGCATGCCTTGTCGAGTGCCATCGACGCAGTGAAATCCGGGTCGAGCCAAACGACGAAAGGAACGTGCGTCTGCTCCTCCGGGGCGAGGAAATAGGGCGCCCCATGGAGATAGAGACCCTTCTCGCCCAACGACTCACCGTGATCCGACATGTAGATCAAGCCGGTCGCAATCTTGTCGCTGCGAGCCTTGAGCTTGTCGATGACCGTGGAAAGGAAATGGTCGGTGTAGAGGATCGAGTTGTCGTATGCGTTGACGATTTCATCGTCCTTGCAGTTGCCGAGCTCCGCCGTCTCGCACTCAGGGGTGAACTTCCGGAACTCGTTGGGATAGCGCAGGTAATAGGCCGGGCCGTGGCTGCCGATCTGATGCAGGACGAGCACGCTATCCTTGGTTACGCCGTTCAGCCATGTGTCGAGCTTGTCCAGAAAGATGCCGTCCTGGCACTCGCCGTCTTTGCAGAACCGCCGATCGGTCGAATTCGCGAGGTCTACATAATTGATGCGGGCAGCGGCGCCCTTGCTGCCGGTGTTGTTGTCAAACCAGGTCACGTCGATGCCCGCGTGGGCGAGAACATCCATCAGGCCTTCGTTTTCGATGCCTTTGCGATGGGTGAAGCTTGCGCGCGTGAACTGCGAGAACATGCAGGGTATCGACGTCGCAGTCGCCGTGCCGCAGCTCGTCGTTTGCGGGAAATAGATGACGCCCTGCTTGCGAAGCTCGGGGTTGGTGTCGCGATGATAGCCGCCGAGCGAAAAGTTCATCGCCCGCGCCGTCTCGCCGGCAACGATAATCGTCACCCGTGGTTTGTGCACGTCCACGACAGGGACGACCCTGGCGTCGGTGCCGAGCGGCTTGACGACGAGCCTGGCTTCTTTGCCGGCCTGCATGAAATACCGCGTGGCGCCGACGATCGGGGTGACGGGGTTCAGGCTCTTGACGATGTCTCGGTGCTGACGGATCGCTGCAGTATACTCCTTGGCGTAGACGCCCGCGACGGCGCCGAATACCAACAGGCAGCAGAGGATCGTCACGCTGTTCCACAAGAGCTTCTGCAGCACGGGGCGGTGAACCACCTTGACCCAAAGGATCAGCGTGATCGGGATGACGGCGAACAGTACGACATGCAGGAGAAAGCCGGGCGTAATCAGGTGATTGGCCTCGGCAGGCGTCGTTTCCATCGCATTTCGGATCATGTCGCTGTCGACGATCACGCCGAAGGTGTCCGTGAACCACGCCGCCAGTGCCGCCGCAAGTACCAGAAAAATCAAAACCGGCTTGATGACGTATTTCGCCGAAAAGGCCGTGACGATGGCCACGAACAGAACCGAGATCGCAATGTAAAGTGCGGTGATCGCTGTCGGCGTCGTGGCGAGATAGGTGTGAACCTTCCCCCAGAACGTCCGGTTCGTGAACATGACGAGATAGAGCCCGGTGATGGCGGACAGCGAAATGCTGCCGATTCTTGGCCGATAGAGCGATGGTGGTGTCAAGTGGACGGCCTCGGTGCCTGTTTGTCCGCATGGGCGAACATTCAGTCCACCGCAGTAGCGGCTAAATGTGTCATGAAACTGACGCACACCTGAACGGACTCACCGCCGACCGATACCGTTCTCGTTGGTCGTGATACTGGAATGGCGCGACGAGCGGCTAGATGTTCTCTGAGGTGTAGATATCGAACGGCAAGAACGATTGCCCCGGAACCGCATCATTCTCCGAGCCAAGGGACGAGGTCATCAGCGTGATCAATTCGCTGCAGAGGCTCTTGATCGGCGTTGAGATCGCCACGGTCACCGCATCGTCAGCAAGCGCTGCGCGCGAGTCCGGTGTCAGTTCGTTAACGACGACGACAATCTTGCCGGCAAGGCCCTCTTCGCGGACAGCCGAGATCGCGCCTTCCATGCCACCGCCGCAGACATAAAATCCGATGAGGTCCGAATGCTGCTTGAGGAGATTGATAGTGGCTTCGTGAGTTATCTCAGGCGTCTCGAGGTTGATCAGCGTTTCGAGAACCTCAAAATCAGGGGCATTCTCGCGGAAATAGGAGCGGAAGCCGATCTCGCGCAACTCATGCCCGTGGTAACGATGGCTGCCGACGAAGCAGGCGACCTTTCCGGGGTTTCTGGCGGCCTTTGCGATCATCCAGGCGGCCGTACGGCCGACCTTCCGATTGTTCAATCCGATGTAGCCCCGCCGCACGCCGCTTGCGAGGTCAGACAGGATTGAAAAGACCGGGACGCCCTTGGCTTTCAGGTCTTCGACCTCGGCGGTGACGGCCGGATAGTCCGGTCCGACCAAAGCAATCGCCTGATTGCGGCTCGCGAGAAGCTTCAGTTTTTCGATGATGGCGGCCGGCGTCGACGCGGCCGCGTACTCGATCTGCGCCGTAATGCGGAATGACGTATTGGCGTGCACCGCCTGCTCAATTTCGCGAGCGAGCGTTTGATAGAACGACTGGGCAGGACGCTGCAGCAGAAACCCCAGCCGATAATGCGGGAGGTCCTGAAACACCCGCTGCCGGAGCAGACCGACGGCATGGTAGCCGATCGAGGCTGCCGCGTTATAGACGCGTCGCGCCGTCTCCTCCCGAACGCGATGGCGACCGTTCAGCACACGATCGACCGTCGCGACGCTAACGCCGGACGCATCCGCCAGATCCTGTATCGTTGGTCGCTTTACCATCGTGCCCTGCAAGAATCCATCATCGTAATGCCATCGCAATGATGTGTTTTGATAGAATACATCAAGGCTGCATTGTCGCATGACGAAAGTCAACCTAATCTCTGTTGGGCGGGCCGGGAGGGACGGCCTGTGGGAGATTAAAATGGCAGACAAGACGAAGAAACGAGACTACAGCCTGCTCGGCGAAAGCGGCCGAACGGCCGTCGACATGGGACTGGCGGCCGCGGAGTGGTATCACACCGAGGTTGCGCGCAAGGATATGAAGGCGCTGATGCAGCGTTCCGACGCCCCGGCCATTCGCGACACGATCATCTGGCTCGGGGCGATGATCGTCTTTGCCGGGTTTGGTATCTATTTCTGGGGCTCCTGGCTCTCTCTGCCGTTGTTCCTTGCATATGGGGTGCTTTACGGCTCGGCATCCGATAGCCGCTGGCACGAATGCGGCCACGGTACGGCCTTCAAGACGCGCTGGATGAATGATGCGGTCTATCAGATCGCCTGCTTCATGATCATGCGCAATCCGGTGACCTGGCGCTGGAGCCATACGCGCCATCACACCGACACGGTGATCGTCGGCCGGGACCCCGAAATTGCAGTGATGCGCCCGCCGGATCTGCTGCGGCTGATCCTGAACTTCTTCGGCATTCTCGATGTCTGGCATGCAATGGTCGACATGCTGCGCAATGCCTTCGGCATCATCAGCGCGGAGGAGAAGACCTTCATTCCTGAGATGGAACAGCCGCGCGCCATCCTTATCGCGCGCAGCTGGCTTGCCATCTATGTCGTAACGATCGCGGCTGCGATTGCGATGGGCTCCATCCTGCCGCTGATGCTGATCGGCCTGCCCCGGCTCTATGGCGCGTGGCATCATGTGCTGACCGGCCTGCTGCAGCATGGCGGTCTCGCGGACAATGTCATCGACCACCGTTTAAACAGCCGCACGGTCCATATGAACCCGGTCAGCCGCTTCATTTACTGGAACATGAACTACCACGTCGAGCATCACATGTTCCCGATGGTGCCCTACCACGCGCTGCCGCGCCTGCATGCGATGATCAAGCACGATCTGCCGGTGGCCAATCCGTCGATTTTGTCCGGCTATCGCGAAATGATCCCGGCATTTCTGCGCCAGCTGCGCAACGAGGACTATTTCCTCAAACGCGAGCTGCCGGCGACGGCGCGGCCCTATCGCGAGGAATTCCACAGCGAGCTTGCGCCAGCGGCCCAATAGCCCGGCGCGAAACGAAGAGTTTGGGAGGACAAGATGAGCGGAAATTGGATCGAGGTCTGTGCGGTCGAGGACATCGACGAGGAGGATGTCATGCGTTTCGATTGCGCGGGCAGGACGTTTGCGGTCTACCGCAGCCCCGACGACGAGTTCTTCGCAACCGACGGGCTCTGCACGCACGAGCACGTCCATCTTGCCGATGGCCTCGTCATGGACGAGATCATCGAATGTCCGAAGCACAATGGCCGCTTCAACTACAAGACGGGTGAAGCCAGGGGGGCGCCGGTTTGCGTCAACCTGAGCACCTATCCCGTGAAAGTCGAAGGCGGCGCCGTCTTCATCTCGATCTGAGGAGGCTGTGATGACCCATTTCGTGATCATCGGGGCAGGGGAGTGCGGCGCACGCGCGGCGTTTGCCCTGCGCGAAAAGGGATATGACGGCGAGATCACGCTGATCGGTAGCGAGTCGCTCGCGCCCTACGAGCGGCCGCCGCTTTCAAAGGCGAGCGACGAGCGTTCGGCGGCGCCGAAATTCATCGCCCAGCCGGCCAAATATGTCGAAAGCGGCATCAGCCTGCTGACGGGTGTCACAATTCAGGGTCTCGATCCTAAGGCAAAGTCAGTCGCGCTTTCCGATGGCCGTACCATTGCCTATGACAAGCTCCTGCTTGCCACCGGCGCTCGCGCACGGCCGCTTCCGGGGATCGGCTCGGAGAGCGAGCATATCCGTTCGCTGCGCACCCATGCGGACGCGGTTGCCCTTCGCAAGGCCATGGTGCCCGGCAAGCGCATCGCGATCATCGGCGGCGGCTTTATCGGCCTGGAACTTGCCGCGACGGCGCGGGCGTTCGGAGCGGATGTGACGGTTCTCGAAGGACTGGAGCGCGTGCTGAAGCGCGGCGTGCCGGAGGAGGTTGCCAGCGTCATCACCGAACGCCATTCGCTCGAAGGCGTCGACATTCGCTGCGGCGTTGTCATCAACAGTGTAACGGAACAAAACGAAAGGGCGATCATCCGCCTGGTCGATGGCGATGCTGTCGAGGCAGATCTCGTGCTCGTCGGTATTGGCGCCGTTCCCAATACGGATCTTGCCGCTTGCGCCGGCCTCAAGATCGACAACGGCATTGCCGTCGACGAACTCCTGCGCACCTCGGCACCTGACATTTACGCAGCCGGCGACTGCTGCTCGTTCCCGCTGGCGATCTATGGCGGCCGCCGCGTGCGGCTCGAATCCTGGCGCAATGCCCAGGAGCAGGGGGCACTGGCCGCCGCCAATATGATAGGGCTTGGCGAAGCCGTTTCCGCCGTACCCTGGTTCTGGTCCGATCAATACGATGTGACGCTGCAGATCGCCGGCTTGGCGGAGGGCGCCGTTCAGCATCTGCGACGCGATCTCGGCGATGGCGCCTTCATCCTGTTCCATCTCGATCAAGCCGGCCGGTTGCTTGCGGCAAGCGGCGTCGGTCGCGGCAATGCGGTCGCCCGCGATATTCGGCTTGCCGAAATGCTGATCGCGGCGCGCGCCCATCCGGATCCGGCGGCCCTCGTTGCAAGCAACGTCAAACTGAAATCCCTCCTGGCCGCCTGAGTGGCGACCGTATTCTCAAGGTATCGGCAATGAGCAAACAAGTGCGACCGACTGTGCATGACCTCCTGGCGATGAAGGGCAAGCGGCAGCTCAGCATGCTACGCGTGGTAGCGCTCGAGGAGGCCGAAGCGGCCGAGGCCGCCGGCATCGATCTGATTTCGGTTCCTCCCGAGCTCCTCTTCGATCCACAGTTTCGCGATGCCGCTCCCGGTCGCTTCGCAATCCCCGGCGGCGAGTACGGCCAGAGCGGTGCCACCACCGATGAGATCCTGCGCTGCGCCGTGAAGATGCGGGCGGCGTCAGCCGATGCCATCTACTGCGCCGCCAGCCTGCAGACGATCAGGCGGCTGCGCGACGAACATATTCCCGTCTGCGGCCATACGGGGCTCATTCCGTCGCACTCCACATGGACGGGCGGCTTTCGGGCCGTCGGGAAGACGGCGGCATCGGCAGCCTTCGTCTACAAGCAGGTGAAGGATCTGGAGGCTGCGGGTGCTTTCAGCGTGGAAATCGAGGTGGTGCCGGCCGAGGTCGCTGCGGCGATTTCGGAACGGACCTCGATGCTACTGATCTCCATGGGAGCCGGCAGCGGCTGCGATGCCCAATATCTGTTCTCCGAGGACGTGCTGGGCCTGAACCGCGGGCGCTATCCGCGCCACGCCAAGGTCTATCGCAACCTCGCGGCGGAATATGATCGGATCCAGGTGGAACGGATCGCGGCATTCCGCGAATACGCCGCCGACATCGCAAGCGGCGCCTATCCCGAGGAACGTCATCGCGTGCCTGTTGATGCCGAGGAGTTGGAGAGGTTTCTGTCCCGACTCTAATTGCCGGACTTCTGATCGCCGCGCATGAACCGCCCATCCTTCCTCTAGGTGGGCGTGCTCGATATTGGTCCTAATCCATCCCGAGCCTGCCAAACTGACCTCTGCGCGGCTTCGTCAGGGCCGAAGGCCGCGCAGCTTGAGATTGGCCTGCCGGCGTGAAGCCCTCGCTGGGAACCAACGCAAGGACAAAGGCGACGCCATAGAAAAAAGGGCGATGCCTTGTGTCGCCAAAGCGGGCAGCGGGATAGCGATAAACGTCGGTAGGAAGACCGGCGCCAGAAGCACCCACATGAGGATTGCGGCCATCCTGTGTCGCGAAGACGGCTTGAGACCATGTACAGCAAACCGATGACGGTGATTGGTGTCATCGCCATCGCGGCGACGCACCGATACGGTTACGAGGACGCGGCTGGATTGATATCGACACAAGGGTCCTTCGTGGGATTCCCACGAGTTTGCCGGCGTGCGAGCCTTCAGGATGCCCACTGGCATCACCGTCCACTTGAACCCGACCGATCGCAGCGCCTGCAGGTGATCGTTGACGACCGCACCCCCCAGAAGCACGTCTGGCGCGCCCGGATCGTGCTGGCCACTGGCCGATGGGCTGGGCACGGCGGCGATGATGCGCACAGCCGGTGTCAGCAAGACCGCCGTCTGGCGCTGGCAGGCGCGGTTCATGGAAGAGGGCGTGCCGGGTCTGCTGCACGACAAGACGCGGCTTGCGCGTGTCCCTAAGCTGGTTGACGACGTGGCTGAACTGATTTTAGCCCTGACCCTGGGCGACCCGCCCGGCGATACCATTCATTATGCCGTAAGTCGGATTATGCCGCATGGCAGAGCTTTGGGGCCGATAAGTATTCCTGGTCATGCGGCGGTTCGGCATAACCGAGCCATCGGGAAACGACGAGGTTTGGTGGATAGCCGACCGGCATCTTCTGGACGTAAATGTAAGAAGCGGTCATCCGTCAGCTTGGGGATTCGGGGCGGGAACCCAAAGAAGAAGAACAAAAGGACGGCGCTACCCCTCCAGCGCCTCAATCATCTCCACCCGCGCCGCATGCCGGCCGCCCTCGAAACGAGCGGTCAGGAACGCATCCACGATATCGAGCGCCAGCCCTTCGCCCACCACGCGCACGCCAATTGACAGCATGTTGGCATCGTTGTGCTGGCGGATCATGCGGGCTGAGAATGTGTCGACGCAGACGCCGCAACGGATGCCCTTTACCTTGTTCGCCGCCATCATGATGCCCTGGCCGGTGCCGCATAGGATGATGCCAAACCGGCAATCGCCGGAGGCGACGAGCCGCGCCGCCGCTTCGCCGTGCTTAGGATAGTGTGTGCTCTCCGGCGTTGTCGGTCCGATATCGACGACTACCCAGCCTTGCGCCGCAATATGACCGGCAATGGCCTGTCGCAGCTGAATGGCGGCGTGGTCGCTGGAGAGGGCGATGCGGTTGCTGGCTGTCATGGAGAAGTCGTCCCGTTCCCAAGACAGTTTGGCGTCTCGAAGATGCACCCTAGCTACCATACCTCTCTAAGAGATGCACGAGCGTCGCGCCGCGTTCATTGCAAAAGCCAGCGCCTCATTCCGATCATTACCGGTTGGCTCAAGTGAGTTCGATGGCCCTTGGGCATGTCAGTGCGGCGGTCCTATCGCCGCACTGGATGTCCGATCTTCGGCCGGCGACCAAAGGGGAAAACTCGACCCAAAGCCGACCAGACGCGGCGGCGCAGTCCGTCTGGCGAGACGCGCGATTAAGCAGGAACATACGTCAACCTAATCACGTCCTCGCCGACGTGATCGGTGGAGACAAGGCGCAGTGGTGGCCGCGGGCCGGCGAAGAATGGCTTGCCGCGACCAAGCACGACGGGGTGGAAGTAGAGTCGATACTCATCAATAAGACCAAGGTCGGTTAGGCTTCGTGCTAGGTCTGGTCCGGAAACTGCAATCTCCCCAACGAGCCGTGCCTTCAGGCCACGTATCACCGCCTCGATGTCATCCTCGACAAGTGTGGCGTTGGGGCCGACTGACGTCAACGCGCGCGACACGACCCACTTCGGTTGGCGCCGCCACGCCGCCGCGAACTCGCGTTGCTCCGCACTCCACCCAGGACGGTCTTCGTCCCAATAACGCATGATCTCGTACATGCGGCGGCCGTACACACTGCCCGTCAGGTCGCGCACTTGCTCTATCCAGTGACGAAAGAGCGCGGGGCCTGTCGGCATTTCCAGGTGGTCGACGTAGCCGTCCAGGGACTGGTTCATTCCAAAGACGAGCTTCGCCATGCTGCAAAATCTCCACCGCAGGGTATTCAGAATAGCTCGAAGGCGACATTACCCAAAAGTGAGGTTGGGCGTAAACTGCGCGCCGCTTTGTCGGAGTGACGAATAACCAAAGGATCGCTAACCACCCTCGTGCGACACTGGAATTTCTGCTTCCGGGCAGGGTCGAAACGCCCTTCCACGACCGGGACGGAGGTTTCTGCGCGGGTACCAAGCGTCAGATTCGATCCACTCTAGATACGGATGTTATCGATTTCGGTGATGTCTATTCAGGCTGTCGACAACACGTTGATCCATTGAGAACAACGTGAACGGATGCACGAACGTGACACTCTGGGGAAATCGAAGGTTAACTTTGAAAATACTGGTGATCCCGACGCGATTCGAACGCGTGACCCTCAGATTAGGAATCTGATGCTCTATCCTGCTGAGCTACGGGACCACTTGAGCGTCATGCATACAAAAGGCTTGGCCGGAAGCCAAGCTCTTTTGCAATGCCCGCATGAAGTCGGTTTCAGGCACCGAGGCGCTGTTCGGCAAGCCGCACCCAGTAGGAAATGCCGTGGGCAATGGTTTCGTCGTTGAAATCGTAGGCGGCGTTGTGCAGGCCGGCCGTGTCGCCGTTGCCGATGAAGATGAATGCGCCCGGACGGGCGTTCAGCATGTAGGAGAAGTCCTCGCCGCCCATCATCGGGTCGATCTCGGCATTCACATTGCCGGCGCCGGCGATCTCGCCAGCGATGCGAAGGGCGTGGCCGGTTTCCGTCGCGTGGTTGAAGGTCACCGGATAGTTACGGTTGAAGTTGATGTCGACCTCGGCTCCATGGGCCGCAACCAGGCCGTTAACCACCTGCTTCAGGCGCGTCTCGGCGAGGTCGCGCACCTCTTCGTCGAGCGTGCGCACCGTGCCGGCGATCGTCGCATCGTTCGGGATGACGTTGTGCGCGAAACCGGCATTGAACTTGGTGACCGAGACGACGACCGAGCGCAGCGGGTCGACGCTGCGGGAAGCAATCAGCTGCAGGTTGCTGACGACCTGCGCGCCGATCGCGATCGGATCGATCGTCCGGTGCGGCTGTGCCGCATGGCCGCCGCGGCCCTTGATGGTGATGGTGAACTCGTCGGTGGCGGCCATGATCGCGCCGCTGCGGATGGCGAAGTGACCGACCGGAAGGCCCGGCAGGTTGTGCATGCCGTAGACCTCTTCGATGCCGAAGCGCTCCATCATGCCGTCCTTGACCATCAGGTTGCCGCCGCCGCCGCCTTCTTCGGCCGGCTGGAAAATGACCGCAATATTGCCGTTGAAGTTGCGCGTCTCGGCCAGATATTTCGCCGCGCCGAGCAGCATGGCGGTATGGCCGTCGTGGCCGCAGGCATGCATCTTGCCCGGGGTCGTCGAGGCCCAGGGCTTGCCGCTGATTTCGGTGAGCGGCAGGGCATCCATGTCGGCGCGCAGGCCAATGGTGCGCGCGCCTTCGCCCTTGCCCTTGATCAGGCCAACGACGCCGGTCCTGCCGATGCCGGTGACGATCTCGTCGACACCGAACTCCTTGAGTTTCTCGGCCACGAAGGCAGCGGTGGTTTCGACCGCGAAGAGAAGTTCGGGACGCGCATGGATATGCCGTCGCCACTCTGTCACTTCGTCCTGAAGTTCGGCGGCTCTGTTCAAAATCGGCATGCTGGCTTTCCTGTCGTGAAAATCGAATCGGGGACGGAACCGGGTCGCGGGGACACGATGCCGCAGAAATAACTTAATCAAGGCCCTTTGCCATGTCATGGCCATATACGTTAAATAGGGGAAACTTTCGAGACTTCCGGACATCTTTAAGGACGAACCGTGTCGACGCGCCAGAACCGTTTGTTTGCCGCTTTGCGGCCGCTCTCAATCGCAGCTTCCGCAGCCGCTATCGCTCTTTCGGCCTCCGCCCAAGCCTATGCGAACCCGCATATTCTCGTCGATGTCCAGAGCGGCCGCGTGCTGGAGCACGACGAGGCGTTCCGTAAATGGTATCCCGCCTCGCTGACCAAGCTGATGACCGTCTATACAGTGTTCGATGCGGTTCGCGCCGGTCAGATCAGCCTCGACACGCCTGTTGTGATGAGCAAGCGGGCGGCCGCCCAGCCGCCGGCGAAGATGTATTTCAAGCCGGGACAGAAACTGACGCTCGACAGCGCACTGAAGATCCTGATGGTCAAGTCGGCGAATGACATCGCGGTTGCCGTTGCTGAGGCCGTCGGCGGCACGCAGGAAGCCTTCGTGCTGAAGATGAACGCCGAGGCAGCAAAGCTCGGCATGACGGATTCCCATTTCGTCAATCCCAACGGCCTGCCCGGCAAAGGCCAGTACACGACGGCGCGCGATCTTGCGGTTCTCTCCGTCGCACTGCGCCGCGAGTTCCCGCAATATGCCGGCTATTTCTCGCTTGAGGGCATCACGACGGGCACCAAGAATGTGCCGAGCATCAACGCTCTGATCGGCCGTTTCGCAGGCGCGGACGGCATGAAGACCGGCTTCATCTGCGCCTCGGGCTTCAACCAGATCGCCTCGGCAACCCGCAGCGGCCGCACGCTGATCTCCGTTGTACTCGGCACCGACAGCCTTGCGGCGCGCGCGGATGCCTCCGCTGACTTGCTGCAGAAGGGCTTCACCTCGCAGTTTGCCGCGCCCGACACGCTCAGTTCGCTGCGGCCCTATGGGCCGGGCCAGGATCAGGTGACCGACATCACTGCCAATATCTGCAGCGCCAAGGGCGCCAAGGTCCGCAGTGAAACGCGCGACGAGGTCGGCCGCATGAAGGTCCTGTCGCCCTATATCCAGGAAATGGACCACGAGCCGAATTTCGTCTTCGCGGGACTTATTCCGGGTCAGAACGAACCGCAGCCGGACAAATTGGCCACTGCGGATACCGCCGGGACGATCGCCAACGTGCCGGTGCCGCTGCCGCGTCCGACCTCTTTTTAAGGTCAGTTTGAGATGAGCGCTGCTTCCGATCGGATACCGGTCACCATCCTGACCGGCTTTCTGGGTGCCGGCAAATCGACACTGCTGAACCGCATCCTCAAGGATCCGGCGATGAGGGATGCCGCTGTCATCATCAATGAGTTCGGTGACGTCGGCATCGATCACCTGCTGGTGGAAAGCTCAGGTGACGCGATCATCGAGCTCTCGGATGGCTGCCTTTGCTGCACGGTGCGCGGCGAGCTGGTCGATACGCTGGCAAACCTGATGGATGCGGTGCAGACCGGTCGCGTCAAGCCGGTCAACCGGGTCGTCATCGAGACGACGGGGCTTGCCGATCCGGCACCGGTCATGCAGGCGATCATGGGCAACCCCATCATCGCCACCAATTTCGATCTCGACGGCATCGTGACGGTGGTCGATGCGGTCAACGGTTCGCAGACACTCGACAATCACGAGGAAGCGGTCAAGCAGGCGGCAGTTGCGGATCGGCTGCTCATCGCCAAGCGGACGATGGTGCCGCCGGAGGTGTTGCGGGCGCTGGAAGCGCGTCTTGATGCACTCAACCCGCGTGCGGCGCTGATGGATGCCGACAGCGCCGAAGCCGGACAGGCGAGTGTGTTGGTCAATGGTCTCTATGATCCGGCAACCAAGATCGCCGACGTCGGTCGCTGGCTGCGGGATGAGGATGCGCATGATGCGCACCACCATGAACACCATCACCATGGCGCTGACGGACATCATCACCATCATCATCACGGACACGATCATCAGGACCCGCATGACGTGAACCGCCACGATTCCTCGATCCGGTCCTTCTCGATCGTCGAGGACAAGCCAATCGACCCGATGGCGCTCGATATGTTCATCGATCTCTTGCGTTCGGCGCACGGCGAAAAGCTGTTGCGGATGAAGGCGATCGTCGCGGTATCCGACCGGCCAGATCGACCGCTGGTGCTTCACGGCGTGCAGAGCATCTTCCACCCGCCGTCCCGTCTGCCGGCCTGGCCTGACCCTGAGGACCGCCGCACGCGCATGGTGCTGATCACCAGGGATTTGCCCGAAGCCTTCGTCAAGGATCTGTTCGATGCGTTTCTCGGCAAGCCGGGTGTCGATACGCCGGATCGGACGGCGCTGAACGACAATCCGCTCGCCGTGCCGGGCATGCGGTTCTGATCTATCCCTTGCGGATGAGGAAGCGGTGGCCGGCCTCGGTCTTTTCGGCCTCGATGAGCTCGTGGCCGTCTTCGTTGCAGAAGTGAGGGATGTCTATTCCGGCGAGCGGATCGGTCGTTTCGACGCGGATCAATGCACCCTTCGGCAGGGAGGACATCTTGCGGCGTGTCTTCAGCACCGGAAGCGGGCACTTGAGGCCGCGCAGATCATAGAGAATGGCGCTCACGCCATCAATCCTTGCCCCAGAACTTCCAGAACGGTTTCTTTGAGGCGACCTCCACCGGCACCGACTGCTCCACCGGCGCGAATGCCAGGGGGCTTGGCGTGGGGACGGGAACCTGGGCCGGAACGGCGGCGGCGACTGCGATCGCCTTTGCTTCGGGCGTCGCCGGCGCAGCGCCGGGCGCTGCATTGGCGGCCACCGTGGACGCGGTCTTGCTGGCCGCCATTTCTTCGAGTTCTGCGACCTTGACCATCTTGCCCGCTTCGAGCGAGGTGCCGGTCGGTGCATAGGCGAGCTCGCGACCCTTCCGCAGCTTGGCGACCACAGCCTTGCGTTCGGCCTCGCTCGGATCGTACCAGGCCATGCCGTCATACTTCTTCATGGCCTTGGAATAGTCGGCGTCGTAGGTTTTGCCGTAGGAGGCAAGGGCGGCCGTCAGCGCCGGCGGCGTCGACATTGCCGGGCACGCTCCGGCCGGATTGAAGGTGGCGTTGTCGGTTGCCTGCTGGTTGAAGACGTACTTCTTCTCGCAGAAATTCACCTCAGGAGGTCGCTTCGTGACCTCGAAGTTGTCGTAGCCGACCTTCAGCATGTTCCAGAACTCGATGTTCGGGTTCAGGCGATGCCGCACCATGTTCTCCGCGGTCATGCGGAAGGGGAAGGCCTGAAGCTGCACCGTCGACTGGCCGCCGGCGAAGGCATCACGGGCGAAGGCATAGATCTCAAGCACCTGCTGGTCGGTCATCGAATAGCAGCCTGACGACGAGCAGGCGCCATGGATCATCAGATTGGTGCCGCTGCGGCCATTGACCGCGTCATAGCGGTTCGGAAAGCCGGTGTTGATGGCGAGATAATACTTCGAATTCGGATTCAGGTTGGCGCGGCTCAGGTTGTAGAAGCCTTCCGGCGCCTGCCGGTCACCCTCTTTCACCTTCGGACCAAGGCGGCCCGACCAGGCACAGATCTTATAGTCGGCGATCTTGTCGAAGCGATTATCGGTCTTCGCCTTCCAGATCTCCAGCGCACCTTCTTCCTTGAAGATGCGGATCATGATCGGCGAATTGCGCTGCATGCCCTTGGCGGAGATCTCGGACAGGATACGCGGCGGCAGCGGCTGCTCGACCTTGTTCTTGACCCTCGAGAGGTCCACCTGAGCGGTTTCCAATGCATCGTTGCACCCGGCCAAGGCCAGCGCCATCAGGGAAACATAAGCAAAATGACGAATGCGCATTCAAAATAGCCCATCAACAGTATGCAACCCGGCCTCAACGAGCGCGGAGCGAATCATAGGCTGACTATGGTTCACAAACTCTTAGCAGCCTATGAAGCGCGCGTCCCCGCAAGTAGGAAAGTTATTGATAACATTATTGTGGCCAAGGTTTGGCCTCATTCACAGCGCAGCGGCGTTTGTGTACTACAAATTGCGGCCCATGTTGAGAAATTTCTGCCTGCGATCGTTGCGAAGCTGCTCTCCCGTGCGATTGGAAAGTTCCCCGAGAGCATTGGCAATGACATCACCTGTCGCAGCGATCACGCTGTCCGGATCACGATGCGCGCCGCCGAGCGGCTCGCTGATGATACCGTCGATGATGCCGAGCGACTTCAGATCGTCAGACGTGATCTTCATGTTGGTGGCGGCTTCCCTGGCGCGGGCGGAATCACGCCAGAGAATCGAGGCCGCGCCTTCCGGCGAAATCACGCTATAGATTGCGTGCTCCAGCATGTAGACGCGGTTGCCGGTGGCGATTGCAATCGCGCCGCCCGAACCACCTTCGCCGATAACGACGGAAACGATCGGCACCTTTACCGATAGGCACATTTCCGTCGACCGGGCGATGGCTTCGGCCTGGCCGCGCTCTTCGGCGCCGACGCCCGGATAGGCGCCTGCCGTATCGACGAGCGTAATGACGGGGAGACCGAAGCGGTCAGCCATCTCGAGAATGCGGATCGCCTTACGGTAGCCTTCCGGACGTGCGCTGCCGAAATTGTGTTTCAGGCGGCTCTTCGTGTCGTTGCCCTTTTCCTGACCGAGAACGGCGACAGGCTGGCCGCGGAAGCGGGCAAGCCCTGCCTGGATCGCGGCGTCTTCGGAAAACTTGCGGTCGCCGGCGAGCGGCGTGAATTCCTGAAACAGCGTCTTGGCATAATCGACGAAATGCGGTCGCTGCGGATGGCGCGCAACCTGCGTCTTCTGCCAGGCGTTGAGCTTCGAATAGATGTCGACCATCGCTTCGCGAACGCGAACTTCGAGCCTGCCGATTTCATCGGATGTGTCGATGCTCTCGTCTTCTGAGGCGAGCTTCTTCAGTTCGATGATCTTGCCTTCGAGGTCGGAGATCGGCTTTTCGAAGTCGAGATAGTTGTGCATGAGGTGCGTTTCCGTTCCTTTTGCCGGGGCGGCCTTTTATGAGCGCGCCCTTTGTTGCCGGTCCTATTCCTGCTTTTTGGCCTGTTTGGCAAGGGGGTGGTGCGTTTGGACCAGTTGTTGAAGCCGTTCCTCCAACACATGCGTATAGATTTGCGTGGTTGAAATGTCTGAGTGCCCAAGCAGCTCCTGAACGACGCGAAGATCCGCGCCATTAGCGAGAAGATGGCTTGCAAATGCATGCCGCATGACGTGCGGCGAGATCATAGATGGGGTGAGGCCCGCGCGGATCGCAAGATTTTTCAAATCACGCGCGAAAACCTGCCGCGGCAGATAGCCTTCCTTGGATGCAGCCTGAAACAGCCAAGGGCTTTCCTGCGGAACCTTGGCGGCGACGTTCTCGGCGGCGAGCATGCGACCATAAAGCTTCAGCGCCGCGATTGCCGAATGCGATAGCGGCACAAGCCGCTCCTTGTTGCCCTTGCCGCGGATCATCAGGAAGCGTCCGTCCTGATCGAGCACACGGGCGGGAAGCGAAACAAGCTCGCTGACGCGCATCCCCGTCGCGTAGAGCAGTTCGAGAAGAGCCAGCATCCGAAGTCGC
Organism: Rhizobium favelukesii; assembly: GCF_000577275.2. Taxonomy (NCBI): domain Bacteria; kingdom Pseudomonadati; phylum Pseudomonadota; class Alphaproteobacteria; order Hyphomicrobiales; family Rhizobiaceae; genus Rhizobium; species Rhizobium favelukesii. Next base: position 3,825,291 of record NZ_HG916852.1, on the reverse strand, counting down.
TGCAGCTGGCCGGGCGCAGGATCCTGAGCTTCGGTTTCGGCCTGCTCCAGCAGCCTGCCGACCTCGTCGACGCCCATCGTCTTCGGCAGTGCCCTGCCTTTCTTCGGCGCATCGAGAACGCCGGTCGGATCGTCGGTGCGCAGGCCCTCGGCATAGAGGAATTTGTAGAATTGGCGCATCGCAGCCAGCCGCCGCGCTTGGGAGGAAGGCTTGAACCCTTGGGCAGCGAGTGAGGAGAGATAGGCCGAAAGATCCGCCGACGCCGCGTCCATCAGGCGGACGCCTTTGCCGTTCAGGAAGGCGTGCAGATCGTCGAGGTCGCGCTCATAGGAGGAGAGCGTATTTGCGGCCGCACCCCGCTCCGCGCTCATCATCTCCAGAAAGGCTTCGACGTGAACCCAGCCGAGATCCTTCATCGTCTCACTTCTTGGATCGGTTGATGGCGCCGGTCGACGGAGGGTTGATCCGCTCGGACGGAATACGGATCGTCACGTCGCGCTCCTGCGGCTCCACGAAAACAACAAGTGCCCACATCGTTCCGTATATCGCACCGGCGATGACCGCCAAAACGGCGAGAAAACGGAACAAACTCGGCATTCAGCAACTCCATGGCTCTGCTTCTTTATGAAGAAGCATGTTTGCAAGCGCAAGAAGGCGCATTTGAACCACGTTTCCCTTACCCGCGACTTGACGCTACACCTGCATTTGTCGATACCGTTCGCAAACAAAGTGTGAATGGACCAATGAGCGACCCAGTTCTGACCGTTGCCGAAAGCTTGAAAGACAGGGCTCGTGCTGCGCTCGGTTCTCGCAATCTGATCCTGGTCGGATTGATGGGCGCAGGCAAATCCTCCGTCGGTCGGATCGTCGCCCATCAGCTCGGCATCCCTTTCGTCGACAGCGACGCCGAGATCGAGAAGGTCTCGCGCATGTCCATTAGCGAGCTCTTCGCCGCTTACGGCGAGGAAGAGTTCCGCGCGCTTGAAACCCGCGTGATGAAGCGCCTGCTGAAGAATGGTCCGCGCGTGGTCTCTACCGGCGGCGGCGCTTTCATCAACGACCGGACGCGCAAGCATATCAAGAAGGGCGGCGTCTCCATCTGGTTGAAGGCGGACCTCGACGTTCTCTGGGAGCGGGTCAGCAAGCGCGATACGCGGCCGTTGCTCAAGACCGAGAACCCCAAGCAGACCCTCGAAAACCTGATGAACGCGCGTTATCCGATCTACGAGCTCGCCGACCTCACCGTCCTCTCGCGCGATGTGCGCAAGGAACTGATGGCGGATGAGGTTCTCCAAGCCGTGATCGATGCCCGAACCGAAAGTGCAGCCTGATGAATGCGATTGCCTCCGCCTTTGAACGCAAGGTTCACGTGCCGCTCGGCGAGCGCGCCTACGATATCCTGATCGGACCAGGCCTGATCGCCCGCGCCGGTGCAGAGATCGCGTCGCGCCTGAAGGGCCGGAAAGCGGCCGTCATCACCGATGAGCACGTGGCGCCGCTTTATCTTGAGGCGCTGGTCCAAAGCCTCGAGGCGGCAGGCATCGCCTCGGCAACCCTCGTGCTGCCGGCGGGCGAGAAGACCAAGAGCTTCGAGCACCTGATGACCGTTTGCGACAAGGTCCTTGAAGCGCGGATTGAGCGTAACGACTATGTCATCGCGCTCGGTGGCGGCGTGATCGGCGATCTCTCCGGCTTTGCTGCTGGCATCGTGCGCCGCGGTGTGCGTTTCGTGCAGGTGCCGACCTCGCTGTTGTCGCAGGTCGATTCCTCGGTTGGCGGCAAAACAGGCATCAACAGCCGGCGCGGCAAGAATCTCGTCGGCGTCTTCCATCAGCCCGACCTCGTGCTCGCCGACACCGACGTCCTGAATTCGCTGAGCGCGCGGGAGTTCCGCGCCGGCTATGCCGAGGTGGCGAAATACGGCCTGATCGACAAGCCGGATTTCTTCGCCTGGCTGGAAGCCAACTGGCAGGCGGTTTTTGCCGGCGGTGCCGCCCGCATCGAGGCTATCGCCACAAGCTGCCAGGCAAAGTCCGATGTCGTCGTGGCCGATGAACGCGAAACTGGACAACGCGCGCTGCTCAATCTCGGCCACACCTTCGGCCATGCGCTGGAGGCGGCCACCGCCTATGACAGTTCGCGTCTCGTACACGGCGAAGGCGTGTCGATCGGCATGGTTCTGGCGCACGAGTTTTCGGCGCGCATGAACTTGGCGAGCCCGGACGACGCACGCCGTGTCGAAAGCCACCTGAAGGGTGTCGGTCTGCCGACGCGCATGGCAGAAATCCCAGGAACGCTGCCATCTGCTGAAGTGCTGATGGACGCGATCGCCCAGGACAAGAAGGTGAAGGGCGGCAAACTGACCTTCATCCTGACCCGCGGCATCGGGCAGTCCTTTGTCGCCAATGATGTTCCCGCCTCGGAAGTGCTGAGCTTCCTCAAGGAGAAACACCCGCAATGACCCTCGAAGGCACGCTGGCATTTCTTTCCGCATCCTGGCCGGAAATTGTCTCCATCGTGGCCCTCGTGCTCATGTCTGCGTTTTTCTCCGGCTCGGAAACGGCGCTGACGGCGGTCTCCCGCAGCCGTATCCACACGCTCGAAGCCAATGGCGAGGAACGCGCGGGGCTGGTGCGGCGGCTCATCGAACGCCGCGACCGGCTGATCGGCGCGCTGCTGATCGGCAACAATCTCGCCAACATCCTTTCCTCGTCGCTGGCGACCAGCCTGTTTCTCGGGCTGTTCGGCAATTCCGGCGTGGCGCTTGCCACTCTCGCAATGACCGTCATCCTGGTCATCTTCGCCGAGGTGCTGCCGAAAAGCTGGGCGATTTCGACGCCGGATCGGTTCGCGCTCAATGTCGCCTATGCGGTTAAGCTGTTCGTCGCGGTCGTCGGCCCGCTGTCATCCTTTGTCAATGCGATCGTGCGCTGGCTCCTGTCGCTCTTTGGTATCAACCTCTCGCGTGAGACCTCAATGCTTTCGGCCCACGAGGAACTGCGCGGCACCGTCGATCTGCTGCACCGCGAGGGATCGTTCGTCAAGGCAGACCGCGACCGCCTGGGTGGCGTCCTCGATCTCGGTGAACTCGAACTTTCCGACATTATGGTCCACCGCACGGCGATGCGGGCGATCAACGCGGACGATCCGCCGGAGGTGGTCGTAAGGACGATCCTGGAAAGCCCCTTTACCCGAATGCCGCTCTGGCGCGGCTCGACGGACAATATCATCGGCGTGGTTCATTCCAAGGATCTGCTGCGCGCGCTTGCCGAGCGCGATGCCGAGCCGGAACATCTCGATATCGTCAAGATCGCGCAGAAGCCGTGGTTCGTGCCTGACAGCACCAGTCTCGAAGCGCAGCTAAATGCCTTCCTGCGCCGCAAGCAGCACTTCGCCGTCGTCGTCGACGAGTACGGCGAAGTGCAGGGCATCGTGACGCTGGAGGACATCCTCGAGGAGATTGTCGGAGATATTGCCGATGAGCACGACATCGACATACAGGGCGTGCGCCAGGAGGCGGACGGTTCGATCGTGGTCGATGGCAACGTCCCGATCCGCGATCTCAACCGCGCCCTCGACTGGAATCTGCCGGATGAGGAGGCGACGACGATCGCCGGCCTCGTGATCCACGAATCGATGACCATCCCAGAGGAGCGGCAGGCCTTCACCTTCCATGAAAAGCGCTTCATCGTCATGAAGCGCGAAAAGAACCGCATCACGAAACTTCGTATCCGGCCGGCGGAGGAAAACGAGGCAGGTCCGGCTTCAGGCTGATGTCCCTTTATTGCTCGCGCCGGAGAGGGGTCCGTCGCCGGCATCACCATTATGGATTTGATATGTTTGATATTTTCTGGCGTTCTGTCGCCATCGGCATCGGGGCGACCGTCCTTATGGACATCTGGGCAATTGTTCTTGCGAAAGCCACGGGCGGCCCGCTGCCGAATTGGGCGCCGGTCGGGCGCTGGTTCTGGCACCTGAAGAATGGCAAGGTCTTCCACGACGATATCGGCACCGCCGCACCTTGCGAACATGAACTCGCGCTCGGCTGGATCGGCCATTATGCGGTCGGCATTGTCTACGCCATTCTGCTCGTGCTGCTCGTCGGGCCGGGTTGGCTGGCGGAGCCGACTTTCCTGCCGGCCTGGATCTGGGCGATCGTCACCGTTGGTGCCGGCTGGTTCCTGCTGCAGCCCGGTCTTGGCATCGGCTGGGCGGCGTCGAAGACGCCGAACCCGAACAAGGTGCGCTTCCTCAATCTGGTGGCGCATACCATCTTCGGCTTCGGGCTTTATGCGACGGCGCTTCTGATCCGCTGAAAAGGTACCGTGACGTATCGGGTCGCATTGGAAAAAGCGACCAGAACACCCATATATGGGCTTGTACCCGCTACCAGCGCACAGCTTCGCCGGGGGCTGCTGGTTCGACAGCGAGCGCATGCAATCCGGCATCCAGCTCTGGCTTCAAAAGCTCCGTGATCGCACGGTGTCGCGCCAGTCGTGGCATGCCGGCAAACTTGGCGGATACGATGCGCACCCGCATGTGGGTCTCGCCGGTCCCCGTCATGTCGGGCTGATGGCCCGCATGAAGATGGCTTTCATTGATCACGCTCAGGCGCTCTGGCGCGAACGCGGCGGTCAACTTTTCTTCAATGCGGGTCTGCAGGGTCATGGTCTCGTTGCTTTGCGAAAAAGGTTCCCACCAAGCCAGCAACATTCCCGTTTGTCAATTCTTGTTGTCGCCTCTTCGCAGGCCCATAATTAGTGCCGCCATGAGACTCGATTCCAAATATTTCGACCGCATCCGCACCCGCCGCAAACGCGAGCAGGAAACCGAACAGGCTCCCCCTTCCTGTCAGTGGGATGGCTGCGACAAGAAAGGCGTGCATCGCGCTCCCGTCGGACGCAACGCCGAGGGACAGTTCTTTCTGTTCTGCTTCGAGCACGTGAAGGAATACAACAAGGGCTACAACTACTTCTCCGGCCTCTCCGACGGCGAAATCGCGCGCTACCAGAAGGAAGCGATAACCGGGCATCGTCCGACCTGGACGGTCGGCGTCAACAAGGCCGCCAAGAACAGCCCGCTGCATTCCGATCTGCGGTCGGGTTCCTACCGCGTGCGCGATCCCTTCGGCTTCGTCAACGGCACCAAGGGAAGCGGTCCCCGTTTTCCCGAACAGCGCAAGCTGAAAAGCCTGGAAACCAAGGCTTTCGACACCATGGGCCTTGATGCCAGTGCGACCTCGTCGGAGATCAAGAGCCGATACAAGGAACTGGTCAAGAAGCACCACCCCGACGCCAATGGTGGCGACCGCGGCTCGGAAGAACGGTTCCGCGCCGTCATTCAGGCCTATCAATTATTGAAGCAGAACGGTTTTTGTTAATTCCCGTCCTTGCTCTTGGTCTTCAATCAGGTATGGTCCCAAATCGGCTGAGGCCGCAGGCAACCGCGGCATAACTTTCTGCGTTTGTCCCACAGGCGCCTTGGCCACTTCCGGGCGCGGCGCTTCTTGTCCGGGACTTTGTTCAAGAATGCTCGCTAGCGGTAGATTATCGCCCCCGAGGTTTCGTTTCAGTCCCGGAGAAGCATCGCCGACGTTCCGACATGAGCGAGCGCGGACCTAATCTGCGGCGTCATGGTTGCGATATGGGCTGAGACAGTATGGTCGGGTGTCGGTCACCCGCCTTGGAGACATGATGAGCAAGATTGACCTTGATATTTCGGAGCTTCCGGACACCACCGTTTCGGTCAGGGAGGTCTTTGGTATCGATTCCGACATTCGCGTGCCGGCCTATAGCCAGGGCAGCGCCTATGTTCCGGACCTCGACACCGATTATCTCTTCGACCGCGAGACCACGCTCGCCATTCTTGCCGGTTTCGCCCATAACCGACGCGTGATGATCTCCGGCTATCACGGCACGGGCAAGTCCTCGCACATCGAACAGGTCGCCGCCCGCCTCAACTGGCCGTGCGTGCGTATCAACCTCGACAGCCATGTCAGCCGTATCGACCTCGTCGGCAAGGACGCGATCGTTCTGAAGGACGGTTTGCAGGTCACGGAATTCAAGGACGGCATCCTGCCCTGGGCTTACCAGCACAACGTCGCGCTCGTCTTCGACGAATACGATGCCGGCCGCCCCGACGTGATGTTCGTCATCCAGCGCGTTCTGGAATCGTCCGGCCGCCTGACGCTGCTCGACCAGAGCCGTGTCATCCGTCCGCACCCGGCTTTCCGTCTTTTTGCCACCGCAAACACGATCGGCCTCGGCGACACCACCGGCCTCTATCACGGCACACAGCAGATAAACCAGGCGCAGATGGACCGCTGGTCGATTGTCACGACGCTGAACTACCTGCCGCACGACCATGAGGTGAACATCGTCGCTGCCAAGGTGAAGACGTTCCAGAAGGACAAGGAAGGCCGCGATACGGTCTCCAAGATGGTTCGCGTTGCCGATCTGACGCGCGCCTCCTTCATGAACGGCGATCTGTCCACCGTCATGAGCCCGCGTACGGTCATCACCTGGGCAGAAAACGCCGAGATCTTCGGGGATATCGCCTTTGCCTTCCGCGTCACCTTCCTCAACAAGTGCGACGAACTGGAGCGCCCGCTGGTTGCCGAGCACTATCAGCGCGCCTTCGGCGTCGAGCTGAAGGAGAGTGCGGCCAATATCGTTCTGGAAGCCTAAGGCTGACCGATCATGGCTGCTCGCGGTGACAATTCGAAAGCAAAGCCTGGCTCGCCAGTCGACGTCGAGCCGCTGCGGCGGGCGATAACCGGCAGCGTTCGCGCGATTGCCGGCGATGGCGACGTCGAGGTGACCTTCGCCAACGAACGCCCTGGAATGACTGCCGAGCGGATTCGTCTGCCGGAGCTTTCCAAGCGTCCGACGATGCATGAACTCGCGGTCACGCGCGGCCTCGGCGACTCGATGGCGCTGAGGCTCGCCTGCCACGACGATAGGGTGCACGCGACGATGGCGCCGCAAGGCTCCGACGCGCGGGCGATCTTCGACGCCGTCGAGCAGGCGCGGGTGGAATCGATCGGCGCGCTGCGCATGGAAGGCGTTGCTGCAAACCTTCGGTCGATGACCGATGAGAAATACGCCAAGGCGAATTTCTCCGGCATCGAGCGACAGGAGGATGCGCCGATCGGCGAGGCCATGGCCATGATGGTGCGCGAGAAGCTGACCGGTGAGAAGCCGCCAGCTTCCGCCGGCAAGGTCCTCGACCTTTGGCGCTCGTTCATCGAGGAGAAAGCTGGTGCCGAACTCGAAAACCTCTCCGGCGTCATCAACGATCAGCCAGCCTTCTCGAAGGCAATCCGCAACGTGCTTTCGGCCATGGAGATGGCGGAAGAGTATGGCGACGATGACAGCGAGCCCGATTCCGACGACGATTCGGAGCAGGAAGACCAGCCGAACGGCGACGAGCAGGATCAGGACGAGGTCGATGACGAGGCGGGTTCCGACGCTGCGCCCGTGGAGGACAGCGAAGTCGCCGACGAGCAGATGGAGGACGGCGACACCGAAGGCGCCGAAATCTCCGACGACGACATGCAGGAAGAAGGCGAGGACGATTCCGAGACGCCGGGCGAAACCCGCCGTCCGAACACCCCCTTCGACGACTTCAACGAGAAGGTCGATTACCACGTCTTCACCGAGGAATTTGACGAGACAATTACTGCCGAAGAGCTCTGCGATGCCGCGGAGCTGGAGCGCTTGCGCGCCTTCCTCGACAAGCAGCTTGCACATCTGCAGGGTGCGGTTGGCCGTCTCGCGAACCGCCTGCAGCGCCGCCTGATGGCGCAGCAGAACCGCTCCTGGGATTTCGATCTCGAGGAAGGATACCTCGACCCTGCGCGTCTGACGCGCATGATCATTGACCCGATGCAGGCGCTGTCCTTCAAGATGGAGCGGGACACGCAGTTCCGCGATACCGTCGTAACGCTTTTGATCGATAACTCAGGCTCGATGCGCGGCCGCCCGATCACGGTTGCGGCCACCTGCGCCGATATCCTGGCACGCACGTTGGAGCGCTGCGGCGTCAAGGTCGAGATCCTGGGCTTTACCACAAAGGCCTGGAAGGGTGGGCAGGCGCGTGAGAAGTGGCTTGGTGGCGGCAAGCCGCAGACACCGGGCCGTCTCAACGATCTGCGCCATATCATCTACAAGTCGGCCGATGCTCCCTGGCGCCGTGCGCGTGCCAATCTCGGCCTGATGATGCGCGAAGGCCTGCTCAAGGAGAACATCGACGGCGAAGCGTTGATCTGGGCGCACAACCGCCTGCTTGCCCGCCGCGAGCAGCGACGCATCCTGATGATGATCTCCGATGGCGCGCCGGTCGACGATTCGACGCTGTCGGTCAATCCGGGCAACTATCTGGAGCGACACCTGCGCGCCGTCATCGATCGCATCGAGACGCGTTCGCCGGTCGAGCTTCTGGCAATCGGTATCGGTCATGACGTGACGCGCTATTACAGGCGCGCGGTGACGATCGTCGATGCGGACGAGCTGGCCGGCGCCATGACCGAGCAGCTTGCGTCGCTCTTCGAAGACAAGACCGTTCAGCCGCGGGGCGGTCGCCTCCGCCGCGCCGGCTAACCGCGAAGGACGCTTTCTGGATGCTCCGGAAGCCTTTCGCCAGCCTGATATCGATCGCCCTTGCGCTGGCGGCCGCCATGCCGCCAGCGCTTGCCGATGGCGATGTCGAGGTCAGGAGCCGCGTCATCACTGACTTCAAGATCGGCTCCGACGCGACCCGGTTCGGCCCCGTCGAATTCCTCGGTGGGCTCGAGATGGTCTCTCCCCAACGGCTGTTCGGTTCGCTGTCGTCGATCCGTTTTCGATCAGACAAGACGGATTTTGTGGGCGTGCTCGATACCGGCCACTGGATGACCGGACGCATCGAGCGCGATCCGCAGGGGCGCCTGTCTGGCCTTGCCGATGTCGCGATCACCCCGATGAAGAATCGCGCCGGGGAGAGCTTTGAAGGCAAGGGGCATATGGATGCCGAGGGTGTCACGCTGCATGGCGACCAGATCCTCGTTTCCTTCGAGCAGGACCACCGCGTCGACGTCTATCCCGACCCCGGCTTCGAGACGTCGCGTGCGATCGACACCATTCCCATTCCGTTCCCCAACCGATCGCTGCGCGGCAACCGCGGCTTTGAGACCATCGCCATTGCGCCCGTGGACAGTGCCCTCAAGGGCGGGACGTTGATCGTCGCCGAACGCAGCTTAGACATCGACGGCAATGCCTATGCAGCGATTCTGGACGGGCCGTTGAAGGGACGTCTGTCGCTCGCCCATTACGGCGATTTCGACGCGACGGACGGAGCCTTCCTGCCGAATGGCGACCTGCTGCTGCTGGAGCGCCGCTTCAACGTCGCAGAAGGCATCGGAATGCGCATCCGCCGCATCAAGGCTGCCGACATCCGACCCGGCGCTGTTATGGACGGCGAGATATTGTTGCAGGGCGACTTCAACTATCAGATCGACAATATGGAAGGCTTGGATGTCTTCGCGGCCAAGGATGGGACCACGCATGTGGTGATCGTCTCTGATGACAATCACTCCATCCTCCAACGCAATCTGATGCTGGAGTTCCGGCTGGTGGAGTCGCGAGCCGGCGACACGGCTCGCCTGCAGAAATGACCGCCCGGCGTCAGCCGCCAAAATAGACCGCCGGTCGATATCCGCGATCAGCCCCGGACCGGTTGCCTGCCAACCCATTTCTTCGCGCGTGCGCTTGCTCGAGGCGAGATTGTCCATCGCCGCAAAATGCGCAAACCAGCCGAAGTGTACAGCCGCCTCCTCCGGAGACTTGGAAACGACCGGCACGTTCAGCCGGTGGCCGATGACCTCGGCGATCTCCCGGAAGCGAACGCCCTCTTCAGCGACGCCATGATAGCGGGCGCCTGCCTTGCCCTTCTCGAGCGCCAGCCTGTAGAGCTTGGCTGCATCGAACCTGTGCACGGCGGCCCAGAGATTGCCCCCCTCGCCGGTATAGACCGAAACGCCCTTCTCGCGGGCGAGGCCGATCAGCAGCGGGACGAAGCCGTGATCGCCGTCGCCATGAACCGACGGAGGCAGGCGGATCGTGATGGCGCGCACACCCCGCGATGCGGCGGCAGCGGCGGCCTCTTCGGAGGCGATGCGGGGAGAGGCGGCGGTCGGCGCATCCTCCTCGGTGGTCAACCGGCCTTTCGGGAGCAGCCCGGTTCCTGAGGTGATGACCAGCGGGCGGTCGCTCGCCGCCAACGTGAAAGCCAGCGTCTCGATGGCCCGCCGGTCGATCTCGCAGTTCTCCTTGAACCTGGAGAAGTCATGGATGAAGCCGGTATGGATCACGCCGTCGGCGGCAGCGGCACCACTGCGCAGGCTCTCCAGATCCTCAAGACGGCCGCGATGCACGGCAGCACCGGCCGCTGCAAGCAATACCGCAGCGGCATCCGAGCGGGCAAGGCCGAGGACCTGGTGGCCCGCGCCAATGAGCTCCTGAACGACGGCAGAGCCGACAAATCCCGTCGCGCCTGTTACGAAGACACGCATCGATTTCTCCCAGCTATCTCTGAATTTCGGGCCGCCCCGCGGCCTCGTCCAGATCAAGGTAAGATGTCTGGAAAGTACGGTCTATGCTATAAGGTCCGTATTATCTTCGCGATCGTCCGGAATGGCCTCATGGATCCGCTGTCAAACGTCCTGTCTCTGCTGAAGCCCCGCAATTACCTGTCTGCGGGCTTCGAGGCGGGTGGGGAGTGGTCGATCCAGTTCCCCGATCAACGAGACGGTGTCAAATGCGGCGCCGTGGTTTCCGGCCATTGCTGGCTCTCGGTGGAAGGCGTGCCAGAGGCGGTGCGGCTGCAGACGGGTGATTGCTTCCTGATGCCGAGTGGCCGTCCTTTTCGCCTGGCGACGGACCTTTCGCTGCCGCCGGTCGGAGCGGCGACGATCTTTGCGAGCGCGCGCACGGGCGGCATCGTCTCCTACAATGGCGGCGACGATTTCCTTCTGGTGAGCAGCCGCTTTGCGCTGACCGGCGCGCATGCGGGCCTGCTGCTTCGCATCCTGCCGCCCATCGTCCTCATCAGGGACGAGCCCGGCCAGGCGGCGCTGCGCTGGTCGGTGGAGCGGATGATGCAGGAGCTGCGCGAGCCGCAACCGGGCGGCTTCCTGATCGTGCAACACCTGGCGCACATGATCCTGGTTCAGGCGCTGCGGCTGCATCTCGCGGACGGTTCCCGGGCCGGTGTCGGATGGCTCTTTGCGCTGGCAGACAAGCAGATGAGTGCGGCGATGACGGCGATGCACGACGACCCGGCCCGCCGCTGGACCCTGCAGGAACTGGCGGCGCGCGCCGGCATGTCGCGCTCGACCTTTGCGCTCAGGTTCAAGGAGACGGTCGGGACCTCGCCGATGGACTATCTCGTGCATTGGCGCATGCTTCTCGCCGGAGACCGGCTGGAAAACTCCAGAGAACCCATTTCCCTGATCGCGCCATCGCTCGGCTACGAGTCGGAAGCCGCCTTCAGCACGGCGTTCAAGCGGGTGATGGGCTGCTCGCCACGCCAGTACGGCCGCAACCGGCAATCGCCGCGAGCGGAGCTTGGACAGCGCCGCCAGGTCGGAGCCGCCGATTAGCTAATTTAGCACGGGCTGCGCGTGTCTTGGCGCAGCCCGAACCGAGCACGTGCGCCTTAGGAGTTCCGCCGTAAGCGCAGGAAACCTTCCACATAGTCGTCGGCATCGTCCGGGTCGTGGTATTGGATGCTCAGTTTGGTTGCTAGGTTTGTGGCGATCTTGTCGTCAACCGTCACACATTGCGGCGAGGGTTTTCGCCGTTTCGCTTCGCTTACGGTGTTGTGCATCCGCAACATTGGTGATGCACCGCCCTGAAGCCGCCGGTTCAGATCTGGCTAGCCTCCACTGGCGCCGACGCGGACGTACGCTTCTTCTTCAGCGTCCGCAGCACCGGGCTCTTTTCCGTGGGATTCTCATCGTCGTCAGGATCGTTGGTAGAGCCGACTTCATCCATCCGGTGGGCGATGGCGAGCGCGTAGATAGTATGCAGAACGTTGCGGTCGGTGACGTCAGGATCGGTCAGGGCCAGCAAAGAGGCACGCACGATCTTCTTGCTGGTGGCCTTGGGACATCGTTCCAGCACGAAATCGAAAAGCGCATTGCCAAAAAGACCTTCCGTCGCGCCGTCCAACAGCGCCTCATAAACTCGCTTCCGCTTCTCGCTCACGCTTGCCTCCTGTTTGATGCGGTTGCGACACTTTCTGTCATAAAAACGTCATCAACAACCACCGCCGCGCAATGGGATACATAGATTTTTTTGCATTCGAGCGTGGCAGCAAAGTGTCGCGGCGAGAATCTTTCGGCAAACCGTCCAGGGGTCCTTGCCAATAATAAGAAACGGCGGAGCAAGAGCTCCGCCGAATAGCTAAGAATGGGGGCGGCGGGCGCCTGTTTAGCGCGCGGGGGCGGCCTGCATCGGGCGCAGCACGTTCATCAGTGCGCCATAGGGCAGCAGCATCACGAGGCCGACGATCATCTTCACCGCGAAGTCGCCGATCGCCCAGGAAATCCAGCGCGGCGCCTCTGCAGTGAAGACGCCGAGGATCGGGGCGGGTTCGAGCGCGAAGGGATTGTTCGGCCCGATGAAGACGAAGAAGGCCGCGAAAGCGAAGGAGAAGAAGATCACTGTATCCAGCATCGAGCCGATCAGCGAGCCGACGAGCGGCGCGCGCCACCAGGCCTGACGGCGCAGGCGGTTGAAGACCGAGATATCGAGCAGCTGGCCGGCGAGATAGGCCGAACCCGAAGCGATCGCGATACGCGGAACCGAGGTATAGAAGGACAGCGCCACACCGACGGCAAAGCCTGCAAAGACGACCTTGCGGGCAGCCTGCGGGCCGAACTGGCGGTTGGTCAGATCCGTGATCAGGAAGGCGACCGGATAGGTGAAGGCACCCCAGGTCAGAATGTCGGCCAGATTGATGCCGGCGAGCATGGCATTCAGCGGGAACTGCACGAGGAAGTTCGAGGCGACCACGACCAGCGTCATCAGCGTGACATAGATAAGCGTAAAGCGCGTCGTCAGCATTTTTTTATCCTGGGGTATGCCACCAGTTCGAGGGACAGGCCGGCAAAGCAAAAGGCTTGTCCGGATATCATCCGTGCAAGCCTTTTGAAGCCGTATGAAAGAAGAAGCAGTCGAAGCTTACGCAGCAGCGGCTTCGGCAGTCTTCTTGACGATCTGGCGACGCAGCAGACGAGCGCGCATCGACAGTTCGTTTTCACTTGCCTTCAGCAGGAAGGCATCGAGACCGCCACGGTGCTCGACGGAACGAAGAGCAGCAGCCGAAACGCGAAGACGATAACGCTGGCCGAGCGCGTCGGAGATCAGCGTAACCTGGCATAGGTTCGGGAGGAACCGGCGCTTGGTCTTGTTGTTGGCATGGCTGACATTGTTACCAGTCAGGACTGCCTTGCCGGTCAATTCGCACATGCGGGACATGGAACACCTATTCTTGTTTTTCTCGGCCATCAGTTGCACGCCCACGCAAAACCGGGCTAGCAATCCAACAGGCCATGATTGGAAAGTTGCGGTTCTATAGTCAGACAGGCCGTGCGCGTCAAGCCAAACCTTGGCATTTCCCGCAATTCTGTCAAAAAGCTCGTGTTTGCTTCGTCGTGAGACAGGCGTATAGACCGTGATGAACGGCTTTACGAGCTGCCCGAACAAGGTTCATTTCATGGCTCATCTGGGCAAACGCATTTTCATTTCCGCGGTCGCTGCGCTGATGGCCATTCCGGCCGGGGCGAGCGAGATCGTGTATCGCACGGAATACAGGGTTTCGCTTGGCATTTTGACGATTGCGCGCGCAGCCTTCCTGACGAAGATCGAGGACGACAAGAGCTACAGGGTATCTGGTGACATCAGTTCGGCCGGCCTTGCCGACCTCGTCACCAATATCTCCGCCAAGACGAGCGTCGACGGCGTGCTGCGCGGCGACCGGCTACAGGCATCCCGCTACTATCTCTACTACAGGAGCGGCAAGCGCGCCCGGACATACGAAGTGCGTTACAGCAACGGCAATATCACCTCGACGACAGTCAAGCCGCCGCGCCGGCTGCCAAAGAACTGGGTCAACGTACCGGCCAGCGACATGCGTTCCGTCCTCGACCCGATCTCAGGTCTGATCTTCCCCGGAGATGCCAATGTCTGCGCGCAGAAGCTGCCGATCTATGACGGCGAGATGCGCATGGATCTGGTGCTCTCTCCCAAGGGCGCGCAGAATTTCTCGACGGCGGGCTTCAGCGGCAAGGCGACGGTCTGCAATGTCCGGTTCGTCCCTCGCTCCGGCTACAAGAAGGGTCGCAGCGATATCGACTATCTGAGCAAGAGCAGCCGGATGGAAATCTGGTTTGCCAAGTCGGATACGGCAAATGTATATGCTCCGGTCTACGTCCGTATTCCCACGCAATACGGGCCGGTGACGATCACCGCCGTGAAGTACGGCGCAAGCTGACGGAGCAGGGGTCTCCGCAAAAGGGGGGCAGGTGAAGCTTCGGGCAACGCTAATCGGCTTTACGGCCATCCTCATGTGGTCGTTTCTGGCGCTGTTGACGGCCGCCTCCGGCAAAATGCCGCCGTTCCAGCTGTCGGCAATCTGCTTTGCCATCGGCAGCATTCCCGGCATCGTCGTGCTGACCCTCAATCCGTCGCGGCTGGCGCTGCTCAAGCAGCCGGCCAAGGTCTGGATCGTCGGGATTGCGGGATTGTTCGGTTATCACTTCCTCTACTTCACGGCGCTTCGCAATGCGCCGGCGGTCGAAGCAGGGCTGATTGCCTATCTCTGGCCGCTGCTGATCGTCGTCGGATCGGCGCTGCTGCCGGGAGAGCGGCTGCGCTGGTATCATATCGTCGGCGCCCTGGCCGGTCTTTGCGGCACCTTCCTGATCGTCGGGCGCAACGGCATCAATTTCGATGGCGCCTATGCCGTCGGCTACGGCGCTGCCTTCCTTTGCGCCTTCACGTGGTCCGGCTATTCGCTGTTGACGCGGCGGTTCGATGCTGTGTCGACCGATGTCGTCACCGGTTTCTGCATGGCGACCTCTATCCTGTCGCTGATCTGCCACCTCGGCCTTGAGACGACGATCTGGCCGGAGACGGGCCTTGAATGGCTGGGTGTTCTCGGCCTCGGCCTGTTTCCGGTGGGTGCCGCCTTCTATGCGTGGGATTTCGGCGTCAAAAATGGCGACATCCAGATCCTCGGCTCGGCGAGCTATGCCGCGCCCCTGCTTTCGACGATCATCCTGACTATCTTCGGCTTTGCCGACCCAAGCTGGCGGATCGCCTTCGCCTGCCTGCTCGTGACAGGCGGGGCGGTGCTGGCGGCGCAGGACATGTTTCGGCGGAAGGCCGCAACGGCGGAGCAAGCCACGCCCGCGGAATGATCAGGCGGCGGGCTTCCAGTCGGGCGGCGCCATTTCGAAGCTTGAGAATTCGAACCCGGGTGCGACCGTGCAGCCGACCAGCGTGTAATCTCCGAGCGTTGCGGCGGACTGCCACCAGTTGGCTGGAATGATCGCCTGCGGCCGCTCTCCTTTCAGGATGTCGGTGCCAAGCGTCAGCGTTTCACGTCTGCCTTCGTCGTCGGCGCGGTGCAGTGCAAGGGGCGCTCCTGCATAGTAGTGCCAGACCTCGGCTGCGTCGTGGACACGATGCCAGTGGGAACGCTGGCCGGCCTTCAGGAGATAGTAGATCGCCGTCGAATGTCCGCGCGAGCCACCGTCGGTGTCGCGGAAGGTCTGCACATACCAGCCGCCTTCGGGATGCGGCTCCATTCCAAGTTCGCGAATGATATCGTCCGGGGACATCAGAAATTGTCCTTGCGTCGGCGGATCTCCGCGAAGACCTCCTCGTTGCTCTTTGTTTCCATCAGCAGGTTGCGGCGGATCGCAGGGTCGGCGGCGCGCAGGAAGGGATTGGTCTCCTTCTCCAGCGCCAGCGTCGTCGGAATTGTGAACTTGTTCTCGGCCCGCAGGGCCTCGATCTCGGCCGCACGGACTATCAGGCGCTGATTGTCCGGATCGATGGTGAGCGCAAAGCGCGCGTTTGACAGGGTATATTCGTGGCCGAAGTAGACGGCCGTTTCGTCGGGCAGCGCGGCAAGCTTCTGAAGCGAGTGCCACATATCGGCGGCCGGACGCTCGAAGAGCCGACCACAGCCGAGCGCAAACAGCGTGTCAGCGGCAAAGAGCAGCTTGTCGTCGATGAAGTGGTAACAGATATGCCCGGCCGTGTGCCCAGGGGTCTCGATGACCTGTACCGTATGGTCGCCGAACAGGAAGGTATCGCCGTCGGCCATGGTCTTGTCGAGGCCGGGGATCGCCACGGCCTCGTTGACGGGGCCGATGATCTCGCAGCCATATTGCTCCTTCAGCGCGAGATTGCCTTCGACGTGGTCGGTATGGTGATGCGTGGTGAAGATATGCGAGATTGTCCAGCCGCGACGGGACGCAGCCTGCTCCACTGCGGCTGCATCGGGCGCGTCGATCGACGCCGTCAGGCCGGCTTCAGGATCGTGCACCAACACGCCGAAATTGTCGGAACGGCAGAGAAAAACGTCTAAATCCAAAGGTTTCATAGTCCCAGGCAGCCTCTTTATCGCGGGTATACCGGGAATGTAGAGAGTCCCGCCTTGAAGTCCAACCGCCCACTGATAACATTTGCCTTGATGCACGCTGATATTGTTGACCTACGCCAGTTCTATCATTCCGACCTCGGACGCATTGCCGAGCAGTCGATCGCCATGGCGCTCTCCTCGCTGTGGGTCCGGCTGCCGCAGGAACGTCTCGTTGGTCTGGGCTATGTCGTTCCCTTCCTTGATCGCTTCCAGCCCGACACGGAGAGAACCTTTGCCTTCATGCCGGCAGGGCAAGGCGCCGTGAATTGGCCGGTGGGCGCGCTCTCCACGACGGCCCTGATCTTCGACGAGGAATTGCCGCTGCCCGATTCCTCGATCGACCGGGTTTTGATGGTCCATTCCCTCGAATTTGCCGAGAGCCCGCGGGAAACCCTGAAGGAGTTGTGGCGGGTGCTGGCACCAGGCGGGCGTCTGGTCATTGTCGTACCGAACCGCCGCGGGGTCTGGGCGCGCATGGAACACACGCCGTTTGGCTCGGGGCGTCCCTATTCGCGAGGACAGCTGACGAATCTCCTGCGGGAAACCAATTTCACGCCCGGCGCGACGGCGGAGGCATTGTTCTTTCCGCCCTCAAAGCTTCGCACGATGATGCGTCTGCGCAGTGTCTTCGACCGCGTGGGACGGACCTTATGGCCGGCCTTCTCAGGCGTCATCATCGTCGAGGCGCAGAAGCGGCTCTATCAGGGCTTGCCGGTTGCCGCCCGGGCCTCGCGTCGCGTCTTCGTGCCGGTTCTGGCGCCGCATGGCGTTCCAACGACGCGCAGCCGCTAGGTCCTGACCCTAGGTCCCGCAGCACTCGACAAGACCGCCTTTCCGTTCTATTGCCACAGGGCAGTTTTCAGCCGAATTTCCCCGGTATTTCCAAGGTCGATCCCATGAGCGAAGAGAAGAGCAAGCCCGTTCCGCGTCCCGGTATTTTGGACATCGCAGCCTATGTGCCGGGCAAGGAACATGCGCCGGGCGTCGCACGCGTCTATAAGCTCTCGTCCAACGAAACGCCGCTCGGCGCGAGCCCGAAGGCGATCGAAGCTTTCCGTGAGGCTGTTGGCAATCTGGAACGCTACCCGGACGGTCAGGCCATCGAATTGCGGGAGTCCATCGCGGCAGTTCACGGTCTTAATCCGGCTAATATCATGTGCGGCAACGGCTCGGACGAGCTGCTCGGCCTTCTCTGCCATGTCTATCTGGGCACCGGCGATGAAGCGATCATCACAGAGCACGGATTCCTCGTTTACAAAATCCAGATCATGGGTGCAGGCGCCACGCCGGTCGTTGTCAAGGAGAAGGACGAGACCGTTGACGTCGATGCGATCCTTGCCGCGGTTACGCCCAAGACCAAAATGGTCTTTATCGCCAACCCGGGCAATCCGACTGGCACGTATGTTCCGGTCTGCGAGATCCGTCGTCTGCATGCCTCCTTGCCCAAGAATGTCGTGCTGGTTCTGGATGCGGCCTATGCGGAATACGTGCGCCGCAACGACTACGAAGCCGGAATCGAGATCGTTTCGTCCAATCCAAACGTCGTCATGACTCGCACCTTCTCCAAGGTATATGGCCTGGCCGCTCTTCGCGTTGGGTGGATGTACGCGCCCGCCGACATCATCGACGCGGTCAATCGTGTCCGCGGTCCGTTCAACATGAATTCGGCGGCAATCTCCGCCGGTGCCGCAGCCATTCGCGACCAGGCATTTGTGCAGGAAGCCGTAGCTTTCAATCAGATGTGGATCGAGAAGATGACGGTCGCACTCGAGGCTGTCGGTCTGAAGGTGACGCCGTCGGTCACCAACTTCGTACTCATCCATTTCCCAGACGTCGATGGCAAACGGGCGCCCGAAGCCGATGCGTTCCTGACCAGCCGCGGCTACATCCTGCGTGCGGTCAAGGGCTACGGATTCGCGAATGCGCTGCGCATGAGCATCGGGCCGGACGAGGCGAACCGTGGTGTCATCGAAGCGCTTAGCGAGTTTGTGGGACGCAAGTCATGACCGTGCAGTTCGATCGCATCGCGCTGATCGGGATCGGCCTGATCGGCTCCTCCATTGCCTATGACGTCAAGCGGCTTGGCCTGGCAAAGGAGGTCGTCATTGCGACCCGCAGCGCCGACACCCTGAAGAGAGCTGAGGAACTGCAACTCGGCGACCGCTACACGACGTCGTCGGCCGATGCCGCAAAGGACGCCGACCTGGTCATCGTGTCGGTGCCCGTTGGGGCGTCCGAGAGCGTTGCGAAAGAAATCGCCGGCAGCCTGAAGCCAGGTGCGATCGTGACGGATGTCGGTTCGACTAAGGCTTCGGTCATCGCACAGATGCAGCCGCATATGCCGCCGCAGGTTCATTTCATCCCCGGTCACCCGCTGGCGGGTACGGAGAAATCCGGTCCGGATGCCGGCTTCCCCGGGCTCTTCGAGGGCCGTTGGTGCATCTTCACGCCGATTTCAGGCACTGACGAGACGGCGTTGAAGACGCTGCGACAGTTCTGGGAATCGTTGGGCTCCAAGGTCGACGAGATGGATCCGGAGCATCACGACAAGGTGCTCGCCATCGTCTCGCACCTGCCGCATATCATTGCCTACAACATCGTCGGTACGGCAGATGATCTTGAGGCGGTCACCGAATCGGAAGTCATCAAGTATTCCGCTTCCGGCTTCCGCGACTTCACGCGTCTGGCCGCCTCCGATCCGACGATGTGGCGCGACGTCTGCCTGCACAACAAGGATGCGATCCTCGAAATGCTCGCGCGCTTCTCCGAGGACCTCGCCTATCTGCAGCGGGCCATTCGATGGGGAGAGGGCGACAAGATCTTTGATCTTTTCACCCGTACCCGCGCTATCCGCCGCTCCATCGTCCAGGCTGGTCAGGATGTCGATGCACCGGACTTCGGCCGTCCCCACCCGCTCGAAAAGAAGTAGGGTACGGACTTTTAGACATGCCGTTCCGGTGACGAGCATAGGAGTTGACCGAGCCGTTTCGCCCCTCTCTCATCCGCAGGATGGTCGAGGGTTGGCAAATAGGCTGCCCCCGCATCTCATTCCTGTGCTTGTCACAGGAATCCACTGCGCGCGCCCCAAGTCTTTCGGCCCGGGAAGCTCCCGCTAGCGTAATATCAGTCATTCACCGCGCGGACGCGCCATGGCTGGATCCCTGCGACAAGTGCAGGGATGAGGCGGGGCCACGGCTAACCCTCAGATCGGCGGGATCGATCCGAGCGGAATGAAGCCGCCGACCGTGGCGTTGCCACGCGCCACCACGAGATCCACGGAAACTTTGTCGCCGCCGCCGGCCAGCGCCTTGAGCAACTTGGCGGCTGTGTCGACCGTCTTGGCGATGTCAGGGAAGGTCTGCTTGATGCTGTCGCGCCAGGGGCCAAGCTGCTCGATCTCCAGCTTGAACTTGCCTGACAGATAGCCCTCCTCGTCGAAGGAGAAGGGGCCGCTCAGGGTCATGACCTTGCCGTCACCGATGTCGGCTACGACCTTGCGCAGTTCGCCACTGGCGCCGAAGAGCCCTCTCTGGTCGCTGCCGTCGATCATGCCGGCCTTGCCGGCAAGCGTCACGTCGGCACTCGCCGAAAGCTTGGGGAAGGCAGACCAATCCTTGATGGCGGCATTGGAATCCGTCACGGAGATCGCGCCGTCAAGATCGCCGCCGTTCTGGCGGAGATGGATTTCGGTGTGGGCGGCGTCGAAGTCGATCGTCTGGCCCGTTTGGGAGGAGACGGCGGTTCCCTTGAGCCCGTCGATGACCATCGACGAGCGGTCGATACCCTTCAGCTTGGTGATCAGGCTGGATTGCAGGCTCGCCCATTCGGCATTGAGCGACAGGCCATGGGCGCTGCGGATCTCGGCGGGTGAATCGAGCTCCCACACGATATGGCCGGGAGCGTAGACCTGCGCTGCGGAGCGCAACTGGCCGAAGCTTGCCGATACGCCGTTGACGGTATCGTCGACATCGACCTTCGAGCAGAACAGGCCGATCCGGAATGGATAGCCGCGGAAATCGATATCTGTGCACTCGCCACTGACGCCTGCAGTATTGCCGGGTGCGATTGCCCTCAGCACGGTGTTCTTCAACTGGGACGCGGCATAGAACCAAGCACCCGTATAAAGCACGATCACCAAGACGATACCGCCGCCGAGCATCCAGAATTTTCTGCCGCTGCGGGATGGGCTTGACGCTGCCATGATGTTCTCCAATGGTGTGCCGCGAGTGGGAATGTCGGTCTGGCGTGCGATATGGACGAATTTTGGGTATTTGGCTACGGATCACTGATGTGGAATCCGGGCTTCGCGTTTTTGGAGCGTTCTCAGGCTCTTGTCTATGGCTATAGGCGTTCGCTCTGCGTGCATTCCTGGGTGCATCGCGGCACGCAGCGGGATCCGGGCTTGGTGCTCGGCCTTGATCGTGGTGGTTCCTGCCGTGGAATGGCCTTCCGGATCGCGCCGGAGCAGTGGGACGAAACGATCGACTATCTCAGGGAGCGCGAGCTCGTAACCAACGTCTACCTCGAACGCTGCCTGCCGTTGCAGCTGGCGGACGGCAGGGCAAGCAAGGCGATCGCCTATGTCGTCGATCGCAGCCATACGCAATATGCCGGCGGGCTCGATGCGATCGCGGCGGCGCGGGTTGTCCACGGTGCGCAAGGCCAGTCAGGACCAAACGACGCCTACGTCTTCAACACGCTGGCGCATTTGCAGGAGATGGGCATTCGCGATCACTGGCTGGAGCAGGTGGTCGGCGAAGTGGAACGGCTGAGAAAGGCGGCCTGAGGTCAAGCCGTCGCGGCATTGACCTTCTGCAATTCCGCAAGCCGGCGAGTGGCCGTCGGCGGAAGCGGCAGGTTCGGATTGCGCTCGACGGTATCGACCAGTAGTTCATCGCTCGCCTTCTCGGTCACCTCAATCAGATGCGCAAAGAAGGCATCGGGATCCATGCCGGGCAGGATCGGCGGCAGTATCCGGACCTTGAAGTGGCCGGGATAGCGCATCGTGCTGCGTCGCGGCCAGAAGAGGCCGGGATGCATGGCGACCGGCACGACCGGTAGCTGCAGGTCACGGTACATGCGAGCGATGCCGTATTTGTAGAGCGGCTCGGCGCCCGGCGGGCGGCGCGTGCCTTCGGGGTAGATAATCAGCTGCCGGCCGCTTGCCAATTCTTCCTTGGTGCGCCTCAACGCCTCGACCATGACCTTGCCGCGTGCGCCGCGGTTGATCGGGATCATCCGCTGCTTCTTGGCATACCAGCCAAAGAGCGGGATCCACATCAGCTCGCGCTTCAGGATATAGACCGGGTCTTTCAGCCAAGGCAGCAGGGCGTAGGTATCCCAAAAAGACTGATGCTTCGGTGCCAGGATATAGCCACCATCAGGCAGGTTCTCCATGCCCTCGATCTCGAAGGTCGTACCGACGATCTTCTCCATCAACCAGTGGCTCGACAGCGCCCAGTTCTTCGGTATGCGGTAGGCGTCCTGGCGCCGCGCGACAAAATAGTAGGGCGACAGCACGATCATGCGAACGATGAGGTTGACGTAGAAGATCGTGTTGAAGAGAACGGAACGCAGGGCGATCATAAACTTTCCCAAGGCCAATGTCCGCAAAAGGCGGTTGCGCCCTCCTACACGATATTGGCCGTCAGAAAAAGGTTTCCCTCGGCTTTAGCCGGAGACGCCGGCCGAACGCAGCCCTGCATGACGGCCGAGACCCGTCAGATTGCGCGCGGCGGCAAAGAGCACTTTCGCATATTCGGCAAGCATGACCCGCACAGCGTTGGGATCGGTGAACCAGTTGCTGGTCTTCAGATCCGTGTTCACAACAGGATAGGGAATGAACTGGGTTTCGGAGTCAACATAAGCGAGCTCCGCCAGGCTGCGCGGCATATGATAGTTATTGGTGACGACGAGGACGCTCTTGTAGCCGCGCTGATGGATCCAGTTCGATGCTTCCTGGGCGTTGCCGATCGTGTCGAGCGCATCGTAGCCGATGTCGACGCAGCAGGAGAAAAGCTCCGGCGACGCCTGGGTCATCTTGCGGATCTGCTTCGGCGTGGTTGCCGGATGCACGCCTGAAATCAGCAGGCGCTTGCCGGCACCTTTCTGAAGTAGCTCGACGGCTTGGTCGATGCGCTGGTAGCCTCCTGTCAAAACGACGATCGCATCCGCGCGCGGATCGAGCGGAGGCTTCAAGGTCGTAACGGAATCGGCAAAGCGAAGGAAGCCGCCAAAAATCAGCGCGACAATGAGCACAAAGGCAACGCCGCCCCAGCGCAGCATTCGACGCACCGGACCGCGCACAGGTCGCCCGTCGGAGCGAGCAAGCTCCGTTCCAGGGCGAATCGGGGTGCGCGAAAAGTTGCCCATGCTCATGAATCAGAAAAATATATGCAGATTGCGGCGGCGAACAGACGCTTTCAAGGCAAAAAAGGCATGTAAAGCTCAATTCACGAGCCCATCGGCGCGTGTCGGATCGGAACGCAGCGTGTCGATCTCGTAAATGGTTCGCATTACCGTCAGCCGGGCCGTGAAGGTCGTCAGCAGGGCAATGACGATCATGGTGGCAAAGATGCCGGCATAGCCAAGCGCACCGACCGAAAACGTGCCGAAGAGAGCGGTTGCCTGGTCCGTCTGCGGGGTGGCCAGCGTGTGGCTCTGCAGGAAGCCGGCGGTCATGAAGAAGAGCGCGGCAAGGGCGCTGCCGACCGCTGATCCCTTGAGGCTGATCTTCAGAAAATGCTTCTGGAACTCTGTTGCGACAAACGAGCTTTCCGCGCCGACGAAGTGAAGCACCTCGACGATGTGGCGATTGCTGGACAGGGCGCCACGGGTCGCGAAAACGACGGTCAGCACCATCGCCGAAAAGACCAGCAGCAGGATGCCGGTGCCGATCATGACGGTGGTGTGGGCCATCGAAACCAGCCGGTCGACCCAGGTGCGGTGGTCGTCGAGCGAAGCCTGCGGGATGCTTTCCTTGAGCAGCGAGCGCATTGCCTCGAAATCGGGCGGGTTGTTCTCATCGATGGTGATGATCACGAGCCGTGGAACAGGCAGTTCCTTGATGTCGAGCCCGGTGCCGAGCCAGGGTTCGAGCAGACGGGCCGTTGCCGCTTCGTCGACGATCTGGCCGTCCTTTGTCCCGACAAAGGTGAGCGCGAGATCTCGCGCCTGTGTCAGCGTCTTGTCCATGTCCAGACCCTCGTCGGGCCTGATCTGGATGGTGATCTCGCGGGAAATCTGGCTCTCCCAGCTTGCCGCCGTGGAGCGGACCATGCTGACGCCGCCGAGTGTCAGACAGGCGAGGAAGGCCATGATGGCAATGACCACAATCAGCGCGTTGCCCTGGATATTGGCGGAAGGCAGAATCGGCGCCGTCGGGCGCACCTTCATCTCCGGCCGCTTCTGGCTTCGGGGAGCGGCCTCTGCCGGCGGTTTGGGGGCAGCTTCAGTCATGGATTTCGAGATGCCCTTCCGAGAGAATCATGCGGCGGGCTTCCACTTGGTCCATCAGCGCCAGATCGTGGGTCGCGATGACAACCGCCGTGCCGAGACGGTTGAGTTCGAGGAAGAGATTGAGCAGACGGCGGGCCATCGGCGGATCGACGTTCGCGGTCGGCTCGTCGGCCAGAAGGATCTCGGGACGGTCGATCAGGGCGCGCGCGATCGCGGCGCGCTGCTTTTCGCCACCTGATAGAACCGGCGGCAAGACGTTGATGCGCTCGCCAAGACCAACCCACTTCAGAAGCTCAAGCACATCGGTCTTGTAGGAGCTTTCGTCCTTGCCGCGAACACGCAGCGGCAGCGCCACGTTCTCGTAGGTGGTCAAATGGTCAAGCAGACGGAATTCCTGGAAGATGATGCCGACACGGCGCCGCAGCAGTGGCAGCTCGGGGCGCGGAATATCGGAAATGTCGCGCCCAAACATGCGGATCAGTCCACGGGTCGGTTGCAGCGAAAGGAACAGCAGCCGCAGCAGCGTGGTCTTGCCGGCGCCCGAAGGCCCCGTCAGGAACTGAAACGATTTTTTCGGAATGTCGAACGTCAGGTCCCGGAGAATTTCCGGCCCCATCCCATAGCGCAAACCGACATTTTCGAAGTGGATCAACGGCAGATCAGTCTTTTGTTTGTTCACCGCACGACTTGTTAACCAACACCATTAACAACCAGTAAATTTTACCGGAAAGACGCCGCTTTGATGGCGATCTTTGCGAAGCATTAACCATTAAAATTTACGACTGAGCAGGATTCGTTTCAATGCCGGATTTCCGTCCGGCCTGAAACCATGTGGACACCGGAAAAGGCCGTCATCATGACCTCCTCCTCGTTCAGACGCCAGGCGCCCGGTCACGCCTATGATTTTCTGCCGCCCGAACCGACCAAGCGTGAGGCCCGCCGAACTCGCCCGGCCGATGTTGCCGATGCCGAATTCGTTGTGCTTGCGAACGGTCGTACCCGGGGCTTTGTTGCCCCCAGCTTCAATGACAATCGCCAGCGTGCTTCGCAGTCGTCGAGCACATCGGCACTCATTCGGATGGGCGAAGCCTGGTTGCAGCAGGCATCGGTCAAGACCTTTGCCGCGCTCGTACTTGCGCTTTCGGTGCTGGTATTCGGCCTCTTCGGAGGGTTCTCCGGTCTCTCGCAAAGCGAGGCTGGATCAACGGATTCGCCGCTGCATTTCTCGCACGTCACCATGACGCCCCGTGATGCGAACGGAATGCGGGTATTGCTCATGAATGGCATCATCGACAATCAGAGCGGCACGACGCAGGTCGTGCGCCCCATCCGCGCCGACTTTTTTGCCGGCGAGCAGCTGACGGCAAGCATCGTTGTCAACCCGCCTGCGGATGTCATCTACGGTGGCCAGAGCCGCGGGTTTTCAACGAGAGTCCAGTACGCGGGTGGAAAAATGCCGGAAGTCCGGCTTTCGTTCATGCCGTAAGGGGTGTTTCGTCCCGCTGTTTGTGGTAACGGCTTGTGCTCTATTCATGGAGAAAGCCTTCTTATGCCCGTCGTGCGCGGAAAAAATATCGAGCCACTCTTCACCGCTGAGCAGATTGCGGAACGCAACCATGCCATGGCGAAGCAGATTGCAGCGGGACCCACGAAGGATCTGCTGGTCATTGCCGTCTTGAAGGGCTCGTTCATCTTCGCCGCCGACCTCATCCGCGCGCTGCATGACAGCGGTTTGGCGCCCGAAGTCGAGTTCATCACGCTGTCGAGCTACGGCACCGGCACAGTTTCGCAAGGCGTTCGAATCGTCAAGGATATCGACAGCGACGTGAAGGATCGCGACGTTCTTCTGATCGACGATATTCTGGAATCCGGCCGCACGCTGCTGTTTGCCAAGGAACTGCTCTATGAGCGCGGCGCACGCCACGTCACCATTGCCGTGCTCCTCGACAAGAGCGTGAAGCGCAAGGAAAAGCTGGAAGCAGACTATGTCGGCTTCGAATGCCCCGACTATTTCGTCGTCGGCTACGGAATGGATGTCGCCTATGCCTTCCGCGAGCTTCCATTTGTCGGCGTCGTCACTGGCGACGCCTGAATGTGCCGTGATAAGACGGGTTGTTAACCATCCCGTCCATCCCTTGGCGCCGTTTACCGATCGCAAAGGAAAGTCGTGTGATTTCCGTTGCGGGGCATGAAACGGAGTGATGCACACCATGGCAAAAATTCTGATTACGGAAGACGAGGACTCCCTGCGTTCTTTCGTAGCCCGCGCTTTGCGTCTTGACGGTCATGAGACCGAAGAAGCCGCCGACGGTGCGGAAGGACTGGAAAAACTCAGAGACGGCGTCTACGACCTGCTGCTCTCGGATATCCGCATGCCCGTTATGGACGGCATCGAACTGGCGCACCAGGCAAAATCGGCCTTCCCGGCGCTGAAAATCCTGCTGATGACCGGCTATGCGGAACAGCGCGAACGCGCTGACGACCTGGCGGAAAAGATCGTCGATGTCGTCTCGAAGCCCTTTGCCTTGCCCGATATCCGCAAGGCAGTTGCGCGTGCGTTGGCCGCCTGAGCGCGTCACGATCTTTCAGGTTCGCTTGCGGCGCTTTCGCGCGGTTGTCTTGGCCAGCCATGTCCTTATCCCGAAAACGGGTCCCATTTTCGGTTGCGAGGGCGGTCATTTCGTGCGCCCTTGCTCCCATATCCTCTCGTCATCCTGCGCTTGACCCTCGGTGGGAGGATCGAGCTGATCGAGAAGTTGAATCCGGGCTGGCGGGACTTGCATCTTGAGCTGCGGCGAGGGGTGTTTGCGTCCTCGGGTCAAGCCACCGGCAAACCACTGCCTATTGCTCTCGGATCGTCCTCAAACCCGGGAGTTGCGTCAGGCACTGCCTCGGCTGTTCAGTTCTCGTCCCGAATGAACTTGCCTTCGTAGCGCACGCGGAAATTGCGTCGCTGGAAATCCTGCTGAAAGCACACGAAGATCAGTTCGATATCGGCCAGGCTGTCGCGCTTGTGGAGCAGGCTGAGGGTCACGACAATGACGCCGGCATAGCCGCGCGTCAGCCTGAACGCCGCATTGCGGATGGCATTGGCTTCGGCATCCTGCCGATCATCACGCCGCTCGTAGATCACCCAGAAGCGACAAATGTCCCATGTCGAACGAAGGATCTCCGTGATCTCCGCCTGGAACTGTTCGGCGTGCATGCCCGGGGACCAGGAGAGAGTTCGCTCGCCTTCGTCAGCTACGACGTTGAGGTAGCCATCGTATTCGCCGGTTCGGGAGAGGGCATTCTCGATCAACTCAAATGCTGCGTTTTCACCGATTGCCGTCTTGAAGAGAATTGCCATCGAATCGCTATCGTTATTCACTTGCAGCGTGACACTACGAAGCTTTCGCCAGGCAGGGCTAGCCTCGTCGATAAATTTGGAGCTTGGCGTCTACGATGTCATGCGTCTGGTTATGCCATCGTCTCGCTGGATGGGAGGCGATGGCATGATCGGCAAGGTTCCAGCCGTCGCGGCTTCTCAATAGTCGGGGCAAGCCGGATTTATGGTCGTTCCACTGTTCCCGCCCTGCGTCTGCAGCGTGCCAGGAACCGGCCGCGGCGGGCAATTGACTGGTCGCCGTGCTCTGGAGCCGTTGGACGAAATGCTCCCCGTCGTCTCCATGCTATAGGGAGCCGGTCGGTAGGCATTCGATCCGCGCCAGCTTCGGCTCGATTCGTAGCCGTCGGCAGCCATGGTCCTGCCGCCGCTGTTGGTCGTGGCGAAACCACCGATATCCATTGCGCTTACTGTGCTTGCAGCCATGCCGAATCCAAGCGCGATAGCTGCGATCAGCTTCAAATCCGTTTTCATGGAAATACCCTCGGCTCGTGCCCAAACGACGCGCGATCTCGCGTCACAGTAGACATAGGCGTCGGGGGCGTGGAGGCAGCGAATCTCACGCTATTGTGACCTGAATCGGCACAGTTGGGTTACTGGATGTCCAACAGCCGTTCCAGGTAGCGCCGTTCGATTTCCTGCGGTGGGTTGTTGCCGAGCTTTTCGCGAATGGCATCCAGGATCTCGCGGGCGCGCTGCACATCGATTTCGTCAGGCACCTTCACCTGATCGCCGAAATCAGGTCCTTCGGCGCGGCGTGGACGGCCAAGCGGGTCGCGGCCGTTCTGGTTGCCTTGCCCGACCTGACCCTGGGGACCCTGTCCCTGTTGGCCCTGCATTGCCTGCATCATCTGGTTCATCATGTCGCGCGCACCCTGGCGCAGCGCTTCCAGTGCACGTCCCTGGCCTTGGATCGCAGGTTCACCGTGGCCCTGACCGAGCTCGCGGCCGGCGCCTTCCATTTCGCGCTGGGCCTGACCGAAGCCCGGACCGGGCTTGATGCCCATGTCGCCAAGACCCTTCTGCAACTCGCCGAGCTGCTTGCCGAGTTCGTCCTGGCGCGAACGCAACTGCTTTAGGGCCTCGCGCAGCTGCTCGGCCGTCATCTGGTCGGAAGGCGACTGCCCCTGCTGGCTTTGGCCCTGCTGGCTTTGGCCCTGCTGGTTTTGGCCTTGCTGGTTCGGGTCCTGACTCTGGCCCTGCTGATCTTGCTGCATGCCGTCATTGTCCATCGGCGTGTCGTCGAGCAACGGATCGTTCATGCCCATGTTGGGATCGCCGCGCTGCATGCGGTCCTTCAGCTGCTGGTCCAGTTTGAACGTTTCTTCCATCAGTTTCTGCTGGTCACGCAGGATCTGGCCGAGCTTGTCCATTTGCTGGCGCATCTGGCTGTTGTCCTGGCCTTGCTGCCCCTGCTGCGGCCTGCCGGCCTGCAGGTTGTTCATCATTCGCTGCAGCTCGGAGAGCATCTGCTGGGCAGCGTCCCGATTGCCCGAGCGTGCGAGATTCTCGATCTGGTCCATCATCCGCTCCAGGTCCTGCTGGCGAATGATGTTCTGGGCGTTCTGGTTTGGCTGCATCGGCGCATTCTGCATGCGCTGGGCAAGCTCCTTCATATATTCCTGCATCGCCTTGCGCAGCTCGTCCATGAGCTTCTTGATCTCGGGATCAGGTGCATTGCGCTGCAGGGCATCGGCCAGGTTCTGCTGGGCATTGCGCAGGTTGCGCTCGGCCTGCGAAAGATCGCCGTCCTCCATGCCGACCGCGATATCCCAAAGGTAATCGGCGGTGTCCTTCATCGCTTCGTCGCCCTTGGTGAGCTTCATGCGTGTCAACGCGGATTGCAGCAGCAGGTAATTGGTCAGGCTCGGGATCGTCTCTTCCGGGCGGAGCGTCAGTGCTTCGTTCAGCGCGATCGCTTCCGGCATCTTCCGGGTATCGAGCGAGAAGACCTGCCGTTCCTCGGCCACGGCCGCGGCGAGAGGCTCGTTGAACGGGCGGGCGGGCAGCGTCATCTCGTGCGGCGGGCTGCGACCGGTCTGGCCGGCGGCGTCCTTGGCAACAAGGGTGATGCGGACCCGCTTACCCGAGAGTGGGTGCTCGGTAAGGTTCTTGCTGGTCACGCCTTTTGCGTCGCGCGAATTGCGGCGGGGGATATCCAGGCGAAAGTCGGGCAACGGGTAGAGCGGCGTTGCGGTCGGCTCGGCGTCGAC
Organism: Rhizobium favelukesii; assembly: GCF_000577275.2. Lineage (NCBI taxonomy): Bacteria > Pseudomonadati > Pseudomonadota > Alphaproteobacteria > Hyphomicrobiales > Rhizobiaceae > Rhizobium > Rhizobium favelukesii. The sequence continues at coordinate 3,795,540 of NZ_HG916852.1, read as the reverse complement.
AGGAACAATCTCCGCACGCGCTTCCTGTACGCCGTAGTCGTCCTTGACAGTGAAGCCGACTTCGAGCGCACCGTTGACCGTCGGCTTCGGCATGCCATTGAAGGCGATCTCGGGCGCCTTGTCAGGAATAACCTCAAAACTCCACGTGCGGCCGTTGACCTCGAGCTCGCCGTTTTCCTCGAGCTTCATCAGATGCGTAGCGGCCGACAGAGCAGGGAGTGCAGCCGTGCCTTCAGTCTGCGTCGCCGCTGGAGGCGCGGGCTGCTTGGCCGCCTCCTGAGGCGCGATGTTCTGTGCCTCGCCGTTCTCATGCCGGAAGACGACCTTCTCGGCGGTCTTGCCGCCGCTGACACGGACCGTAAGGTTCGAGAGTTCGGGAACACGGATCGCCGCCTGCTCGGTGCCGTTTACCGTCAGGTAGATCGGTGCGCGACCGGTATAGGAGGGTGGCGTGACCCAGGCATCGATGCGCACTGCAGGATCGGTGGTTTGCGGTGCCGGCCGCGGCAGCAGCGCGTCGGTGATCGAGCCGCCGTTCATCGATAGTGAATAGGCGAAACCCATCACCACAAGCAGGGCCGGGATGGCACGCAGCGCCATTCTGTCGTGGGAGGCGATGTCGGGACGCGGAAAGCCGGTATCAAGTGCCGCAATCTTCTCCGCCATACGCGTCTGGTGTTCGCGCCAGAGGGCGCGCGCGAAGGGCGTGTCGGTGGCGGGCTCGTCTTCCTGAACGGCCACCGGCTGGTGCTGCAGGCCGTTGCGCTGTTCGAGCAACCGGTCGGCAGCGGCCGTGTCGGGCCAGTGCAGCCGGCGCAGGGGAAGAAGCGTTGCGAGAGAGGCAACCGCGCAAAGGATCAGCAGCGCCACGCGGACCCAGTCGGGCGCGTAGCGAAAGACACCGAACCACGACGCTGCCAGATAGAGAGCCACAACCGACAGGATCGGCAGGAACAGGGGCAGCATCTGCTCGGACAGCAGGACCAGGCGCGCCAGAAAGCGCTTCGCCGCAACCAGCCGAGCCAAGGACGGCCTCAGGGCAAATGCACCGCGTTTCTCGCTGCTGGAGCTCTTATTCAATCCGGTCTCCGCGAGCTGGCGTTCGAGGGCAGAGTGCACTTCCGGCGATCGCCGGGGGAATTCGCTCCCTGTCAAAGATAACATTCTTTGTGGCGAAGGCGAGGGCAAGCGCCGGCCAATGCCGGTTTTTCACGGCTCTTCGCCAAAAAGTGATGCCATCACCGAGAGCGTGATCAGCCCAGCCAGGTCGGGACGGAATCGAGACCAATGAGCTCCTCGTAGGTCCCGCGCGGGCGAATCACGTGGAAATCGCTACCCTTGACCAGCACTTCGGGAACCAGAAGGCGGCTGTTGTAGGTGCCGGCCTGCACCGCGCCGTAGGCGCCGGCGGAGCTGATAGCGAAAAGATCTCCGGGTTTCGGCATCGCCATTTCGCGGTCGAGCGCCAGAAAATCGCCGGTTTCGCAGACGGGGCCGACAACATCCGCCTTGATGCGCGGCGCGTTTGCTGCGGAGATCACGACGGGGCGGATCTCGTGATGGGCTTCATAGAGGGTCGGGCGTATGAGGTCGTTCATTGCGCCGTCGACGATCACGAAGGTCTTTTCGCCGCCGTCCTTCACGTAGATCACTTCGGTCACCAGGATGCCAGCATTGCCGACGATCAGGCGGCCGGGCTCGGTGACGATCTTGCAGTTCAGTTCGCGCAGCTGGCTCTTGACGATTTCGGCATAGGCTTCCGGATGCGGCGGCGGGTTGTTGTCATCCCGGTAGGGGATACCAAGGCCACCGCCGACATCGACGTGATGGATGTCGTGGCCGTCGGCGCGCAACGTGCTCACCAACTCACGCAGCAGTTTGAAGGCGTCCTCGAACGGCTGCAGTTCGGTGATCTGACTGCCGATATGCATGTCGATACCGGTCACTTCGATGCCGGGCAGGGTCGCAGCGCGGGCATAGACGGCGCGGGCGCGCTCCCAGGAAATGCCGAACTTGTTTTCCTTCTTGCCGGTCGAGATCTTCGCATGCGTCCTGGCGTCGACATCGGGATTGATGCGGAAGGAGACAGGTGCCCTCTTGCCCGAATTGATGGCGCGCTGGTTAAGGATCTCGAGTTCCGGCTCGGACTCGACATTGAAGCAGTAGATGCCGGCCTCGAGCGCAAAGTCCATTTCGCGCGGTGTCTTGCCAACGCCGGAGAACATGATGCGCGATCCCGGGATGCCGGCGGCGAGCGCGCGGCGCAGCTCTCCTTCGGAGACGACGTCGATGCCGGCGCCAAGATTGCCGAGCGTCTTCAGCACGGCCTGATTGGAATTCGCCTTCATGGCGTAACAGACCATGGCGTCGACATCGTTGAACGCTTCGGCGAACACCCGATAGTGGCGCTCGAGCGTCGCCGTGGAATAGCAGTAGAAAGGTGTGCCGACGGCCTTGGCAATCTCGGGAACGGGAACGTTTTCGGCGTAGAGGACGCCGTCGCGATACTGGAAATGGTTCACGTCAGTTGCCTCTTAGAGAAGCGGATCGAGGATGAAGGGTCTATCCGCGGTGCCTGGCTGCGGCGTCGGCTTCGACGAGTCGCCGGTCTTCGTTGCGTTCGCGCTCGGCGGATCGAGATCGCCTTTACGCCCGCACCCGGCGACGGCAAGGCCGATCACGGCGAAAACAACCGTCAAGCGGACGATCTGCGGCAAGCTCTTCTGCATGGAATTCCTCTTGGAGCGGCACTGGTGGACACCTTCATAGCGAAGTTTGTCCACCTTGTGCACCCTGATTGTTGAGGTCAGTTGCGGGCGCGCCAGTAGGCGATCTGCTTGCGCACTTCCTCAGGTGCCGTGCCGCCAAAGCTCTTGCGGCTTGCAACCGATGCCTCGACCGTCAGCACGTCGTAGACCTTGTCGGTAATGGCCTGATTGATCGCCTGCAGATCGGCAAGCGACAGGTCGGCGAGATCACAACCCTTGCTCTCGGCAAGCGCCACGGCGCGGCCGGTCACGTGATGGGCGTCGCGGAACGGCAGGCCGGCCTCGCGCACCAGCCAGTCGGCAAGGTCGGTTGCAGTCGAGTAGCCGGAACCGGCTGCGGCTTTCATGCGCGCGGTATTGATCGTCAGGTCGCGGACCATGCCCGTCATGGCAGCGATGGCCAGTTCCAGGCTCTCGGCGGCGTCGAAGACCTGCTCCTTGTCTTCCTGCATGTCCTTGGAATAGGCGAGCGGCAGGCCCTTCATGATGGTCAGAAGCGCGATCAGCGAGCCGTTGATGCGGCCGGTCTTGGCGCGCACCAGTTCGGCGGCGTCGGGGTTCTTCTTCTGCGGCATGATCGACGAGCCGGTGGAGAAGGCATCCGACAGGCGCACGAAGCCGAATTGCGGGGTCGACCAGATGACGATCTCTTCGGCCAGACGCGACAGGTGCATGCTGCAGATGGCGGCCAGCGCCAGGAACTCGATGGCGAAATCGCGGTCGGAGACGGTGTCGATCGAGTTGCGGGTCGGTTCGCGGAAGCCGAGCGCCTTGGCGGTCATGTGGCGATCGATCGGATAGCCGGTGCCGGCCAGCGCCGCCGCGCCGATCGGGCTTTCATCGAGATGCTCGATGGCATGGCGTACGCGCGAGCGGTCGCGGCCGAACATTTCGACATAGGCCATGCAGTGATGGCCGAAGGTGACGGGCTGTGCCGTCTGCAAATGCGTGAAGCCCGGCATGACGGTTTCGGCATGCTCTTCGGCGCGGTCGAGGAAGGCGGCGATCAGGTTGGTCAGCAGCTGCTCGGTCTTCTCAAGCTCTTCCTTCACCCAGAGGCGGAAATCGAGCGCGACCTGGTCGTTGCGCGAACGGGCGGTGTGCAGGCGGCCGGCGGCCGGGCCGATCAGCGTCGCGAGCCGTGCCTCGACATTCATGTGAATGTCTTCGAGCTGGCGGGAGAATTCGAAATTGCCGCTTTCGATCTCTGACAGGATCGTGTTTAGCCCCTCGACGATCTTGTCCTTATCATCGGACTGAATGATGCCCTGGTGGGCGAGCATGGTGGCGTGGGCGATCGAGCCGCGGATGTCTTGTGCAAACAGCTTCTTGTCGAAACCGATCGAGGCATTTATCTCCTCCATGATCGCATCTGGGCCGGAAGCGAAACGTCCGCCCCACATCTGGTTGGAGGATTTGGTGTCCGTGCTGTCGGCCATGAAGATGCCTGCCTTGAAGAACGCGTGTCTCGGAGAACGAAATGACGACAAGAACGCCCCTGCGCCTGCCATCCCTCAAGCTGATAGGGATCGCGGCCGTCGCAGGCATTATTGCCGGTGCGGCAGCGGTTTACATCAGGGAAGCCGGGTCTGGCAATGGCGGGGCGCAAACGGCATCGGGCGAATGCGCGGCGGCAAAGGACGTCGCCGCCAGGATTTCGCCGTTCCTGAAGGGCCAGGTCGCAGCAATGGTTGCCGCCGACGAGCACCGCAAGCTCACCGCCGTCGCCTTCAAGGGCGCCGACGGCAAACCGATGACACTCGACAACTTCGCCGGCAAGACCGTGCTCTTCAATCTCTGGGCGACGTGGTGCGTGCCCTGCCGCGAGGAAATGCCGGCCCTGAACGCGCTGGAGAAGGAGTTGGGCAGCGACAGGTTCCAGGTCGTTCCCGTCAACATCGATACCGGCGACGATGAGAAACCGAAGGCTTTCCTGAGCGAGATCGGCGTTGATGCGCTCAAGCTCTATCGCGACAACACGATCGAGGTGTTCAACAGCCTGAAGAAGCAGGGCCTGGCGTTCGGCCTGCCCGTCACGCTGCTGATCAACGACAAGGGCTGCTTGATCTCTGCCATGAACGGGCCGGCGGCCTGGGATAGCGAAGATGCCAAGGCGCTGATCAAGGGTGCCGTGGGGTCGTGAGCGTCGACAACTTCGAATACTCCCTCGAAAGACGCCACACGACCACCGATATTGAAGGCCCATTGCGGACCTTGCCGTGCGTCGCTAGATTGTGAACGAGACGAAGTCGCGTGCTTGGCGCATAAGTCGAACCCCGACTGAAGGAGACGGCGTCTCCCAAGCTTTTCAAGCTTTAGCTCGCTTCGCTCAGGGGGCAGGCGAGCCCTATCGAACGCAAGTCAGTTTACTGGTGCGACAGAGTAGGAGGCGTAGATGGCAATTTCGCGCAAGCAGGCAGAGCGTTTGCTAACGGCGGACGAATGGCAACTCGTTCAAAAAACCCACCATCCGGCGATGCAGGGCCTGCCGGATGCTGATCTCTCGGACCTCGCCAAGCGAATACGTGAAAGGCGCGATCGTGCGCAAAGCGAGGCGAATAGACAGCGCAGGGAAATGAGAGGCAAGGCGCAACCCAAAGGGGCGGCGCCAGCGCGCAAGGATACGGGCACGAGAGCCAAACTCGAAGTTCTGGCAATGGGCGTGCGTAGTGTAAATGCCGAACAGGCTCGTCGGCGTAGAATGCTCGCTAAAGTTCAGATGGTCGAGAACATGCGAGCCGTGTTGGCGCGAAAGAAAGAAGCAAAAAGCGAGAAAGACGCGTCATTTAACGCACGCCAGGCTCATGCAGGCATGCACTCGATCGAAAGTTCAAAGCGCAAAAATCTCATCCGTCCTATGGAGCGAGGTAGATTGCGGAAGGCTGGCGCTGTTTCACAGGCAAAGCGCGACGCCCGTGGCGTATAGGCGTTGATGGTTTTTGCCAGGTCACTTCATCAGCTTATCGATCTGGTGTGAGCGGCCAACCTCAAATAGCAGGAATGGAACCCGACATCTCGTGGATCCGCGATATCAATTGGCGTCTCGGGACCGGCGGTTCGCCACGATAGTCATAGAAGCCACGGCCGGACTTGCGGCCGAGCCAGCCGGCCTCGACATATTTCACCAGCAGCCGGCAGGGGCGGTCCTTGGCCTGTCCGCCACGCTGCTGATCGATGACAAGGGCGGTCTCCGCCATGAACGGCCCCGCGGCCTGGGACAGCGAGGACGCAGCTGATCAGGGCGCGGTCGGGTCGCAAGAGGCGTCGCGACGCGGTGCAGATCGAATACTCTGCTTCGCTCCAATTTTCTTTCGAGGTCGATCCGTCCGACACCCCCTCCGGAGTGGCATTGCGATTTCCCAGACTTTCACCGGCTGGTGTGAACATAGCCATTGACGGGAAATTAACCTCATATACTATATGTAGTGTTCGAGGTTCTTCAGATTCGCAAGGATCGGAAGCTAAGACGGGAATAAGGTGCGCGACGTCCATGACGGGCCGAGCAATGCCGGAGCTGCCCCCGCAACTGTAAGCGGCGAGTGTTCGTTCGACAAAGCCACTGAAGTCTTTGATTTCGGGAAGGCGAGAATGAGCGCTATGACCTGCAAGCCAGGAGACCTGCCTCGATCAGCAACGTCCACGGGCGGGGTGTCCGGATGGAGAGCGTTGGATTGTGCACGATGCCGCGATCTTCGCTTCCGCTAATGCCCCGCATGAGTCACTTCGGGGTGAAGTCTTATGTCCTTGAGTTTCGATTTGCATCTACGCGAGTGACGGGCATTTAGCGCGCCCGGCAATCGGCAATAGCTGTCTTCATTTTCGAGTTCCTGTCGCACGGACATCGGCGGATGTCCGAACGATCCTTTATGCCTTCCTGATACACGAGGATATATTGATGAGCATTACTGTTTACAGCAAGCCCGCCTGCGTCCAGTGCACCGCGACCACCCGCGCACTCGACCGCCAGGGCATCGATTACACCGTGATCGACGTTTCCACCGATTCTGCGGCCTACGAACTGGTGCAAGGCCTCGGCTATCGCCAGGTGCCCGTGGTCGTCGCCGGTGAGCAGCATTGGGCCGGGTTCCGCCCCGATAAGATCAGCGCGCTGGTGTGACGGAAAGGACGATGGGCGAGATCGTCTATTTTTCCAGTCGGTCGGAAAACACTCATCGCTTCGTAACAAAGCTGGGTTTGCCGGCCCAACGCATCCCGATCGGCGGCGACGCTAACCTTGCGGTTAGCAGTCCTTTCGTCCTGATCGTCCCCACCTATTGCGGCGAATGCGGCAAGGGGGCCGTGCCCAAAGAGGTGATCCGCTTCCTCAACGACGCGGAAAACCGTTCAAACATCCGCGGGGTCATCGCCGCGGGCAACAGCAACTTCGGAGCGACCTTCGGGATCGCCGGCGACATCATCTCTGCCAAGTGCCAGGTGCCGTACCTCTACAGGTTCGAGCTGCTGGGCACGGCGGCGGATGTCGACAACGTCAGACGCGGATTGGAACGATTTTGGACACGCTAACGCTCGATCGACCTCTGAAGGCATCAGAAGCCGCGCTCGACTACCACGCCCTCAATGCCATGCTGAACCTCTATGACGAGGACGGCAAAATCCAGCTTGACAAGGATCGGCTGGCGGCCAAGCAGTATTTCCTGCAGCATGTGAACCAGAACACCGTCTTCTTTCATAACCTCAGGGAAAAGCTCGATTACCTGGTGACCGAGGGTTATTACGAGCAGGACATTCTCGACCAATATTCGTTCAACTTCGTGCGCGAACTCTTCGACCATGCCTATGCGAAAAAGTTCCGCTTCCCAACCTTCCTCGGGGCTTTCAAGTATTACACCAGCTATACGCTGAAGACCTTCGACGGAAAGCGCTATTTGGAGCGCTACGAGGACCGCATTTGCATGGTTGCCCTGACGCTGGCCTGCGGCAACGAAAACCTCGCCCGTGATATGGTCGATGAGATCATCGCCGGGCGGTTTCAGCCCGCGACGCCGACCTTCCTCAATGCCGGGAAGAAGCAACGCGGCGAACTCGTCTCCTGCTTTCTCTTGCGCGTCGAGGACAACATGGAGTCGATCGCGCGAGGCATCAATTCGGCGCTTCAGTTGTCGAAGCGCGGCGGGGGTGTTGCACTTGCTCTGACGAACCTGCGGGAAGCGGGTGCTCCGATCAAGCAGATCGAGAATCAGTCTTCCGGCGTCATTCCTGTCATGAAGCTTTTGGAAGATTCATTCTCTTACGCCAACCAACTCGGCGCGCGCCAAGGGGCAGGGGCAGTCTACCTCCATGCGCACCATCCCGACATTATGCGCTTCCTTGACACCAAACGCGAAAATGCCGATGAGAAGGTCCGGATCAAGACGCTGTCGCTCGGTGTCGTCATTCCCGACATTACCTTCGAGCTCGCAAAGAACAACGAGGACATGTACCTCTTCTCGCCCTACGACGTGGAGCGGGTCTATGGCGTGGCTTTCACCGAGATTTCGGTGACGGAAAGGTACCGCGAGATGGTGGCCGACAGCCGTATCCGTAAGAAAAAGATCAAGGCGCGCGACTTCTTCCAGGTGATCGCCGAAATCCAGTTCGAAAGCGGCTATCCCTACATCATGTTCGAAGACACGGTGAACCGCGCCAATCCGGTCGCCGGCCGCATCACGATGAGCAACCTTTGCTCGGAAATCCTGCAGGTGAGCGAGGCGAGCGAGTTCAACAATGATCTCTCCTACAAGCATATGGGCAAGGACATCTCCTGCAACCTCGGCTCGCTCAATATCGCCGCGGCGATGGATTCCACCGACTTCGGCAAGACAATCGAGACTTCGATCCGCGCGCTGACCGCCGTTTCCGACCTGAGCCATATCGCCTCGGTGCCGTCAGTCGAGAAGGGCAATGACGACAGCCATGCGATCGGCCTCGGCCAGATGAACCTGCACGGCTATCTCGCCCGCGAGCGCATCTACTACGGTTCGGACGAAGGCGTCGATTTCACCAATATGTATTTCTACACGGTGACCTACCATGCCATCCGCGCCTCGAACCGGCTGGCGGGGGAGCGTGGCACGAGCTTCAAGGGATTCGAGAACTCGACGTATGCAACCGGCGAATACTTCGACAAATACACGGAGCAGGCCTGGGTCCCGGCAACCGAGCGGATCAAGGAGCTCTTCGAGACAGCCGGCATCGATATTCCGACACAGGAAGACTGGCTTGTGCTGAAGCAGGCGGTAATGACCTTTGGCCTCTATAACCAGAACCTGCAGGCCGTGCCGCCGACCGGTTCGATCTCCTACATCAATCACTCGACCTCCTCGATCCATCCGATCGTTTCGAAGATCGAAATCCGCAAGGAGGGCAAGATCGGCCGCGTCTACTATCCGGCGGCCTTCATGACCAATGACAATCTCGAATATTACCAGGATGCCTACGAGATCGGGCCGGAGAAGATCATCGACACCTATGCGGCGGCGACCCAGCATGTCGATCAAGGCCTGTCCCTGACGCTGTTCTTCCGTGACACGGCAACCACCCGCGACATCAACCGGGCGCAAATCTACGCCTGGAAGAAGGGCATCAAGACCATCTACTACATCCGCCTGCGCCAGATGGCGTTGTCCGGCACCGAGGTGCAGGGCTGCGTTTCCTGCACACTTTGACTTTACGAGGACGTCCAATGAACATCCAAATCAAGCCCGCAAGTCGCGTGCGCGCCATCAACTGGAACCGTGTCGAGGACGACAAGGACCTCGAAGTCTGGAACCGCCTCACCGGAAACTTCTGGCTGCCGGAAAAGGTGCCGTTGTCGAACGACATTCCGTCCTGGGCAACGTTGAAGCCCGACGAGCAGCAGCTCACCATCCGGGTTTTCACCGGCCTGACGCTTCTCGACACGATCCAGAACGGCGTCGGCTCGGTGAAGTTGATGGCCGATGCCGCGACGCCGCATGAGGAAGCGGTACTCTCCAACATCTCCTTCATGGAGGCAGTCCACGCACGCTCGTACTCGTCGATCTTCTCGACGCTTTGCCTGACGCCTGATGTCGACGACGCCTATCGCTGGTCGGAAGAGAACGCGTTCCTGCAGAAGAAGTCAGAGCTGATCATGAAGGAATACGCCTCCAACGACCCACTGAAGAGGAAGGTTGCCAGCGTCTTTCTCGAAAGTTTCCTGTTCTATTCCGGCTTCTATCTGCCGATGTACTGGTCGAGCCGCGCCAAGCTCACCAACACGGCTGATATGATCCGCCTCATCATCCGCGACGAGGCGGTCCACGGCTACTATATCGGCTACAAGTTCCAGCGCGGTCTTGAGCGGCTGTCCGAGGCGCGTCAGCAGCAGATCAAGGACTTTGCGTTCGAACTGCTGCTCGAACTCTACGACAACGAGGCGAAATATACCGAGGCGCTCTACGATGGCGTCGGGCTCACCGAGGACGTCAAGAAGTTTCTGCACTACAACGCCAACAAGGCGCTGATGAACCTCGGCTACGAGGCGCTCTTCCCGCCGGAAGCCTGCAAGGTCAATCCGGCGATCCTGTCGGCGCTGTCGCCAAACGCCGACGAGAACCACGACTTCTTCTCCGGATCAGGATCCTCCTATGTCATCGGCAAGGCTGTCTCGACCGAAGATGAGGACTGGGACTTTTAGGCGGGGCTATCACTGGAAAAATTCCTGTCTCGATTTTCCGCTCGGGCAGCGGGCGAGGAGGAAAAGCGCGGACTGGTGCGCTGGCTGCGGCCGGACGACCAGATCCCCGGTTCCGGCTCGGAAAAGGAGAAGGCTACAAACCCTCCTGGCAGGTCTAAAGGCAAAAACGAAAGCGCGACAAGCGAATCTGAAAGCGATTCGGAGGGATCGCCTCGCGCTTTAGCGGGTCGGGACCGGCGTTTCGCCGCGATAGTCGTAGAAGCCGCGGCCGGACTTGCGGCCGAGCCAGCCGGCCTCGACATATTTCACCAGCAGCGGGCAGGGGCGGTACTTGGAGTCGGCCAAGCCGTCGTGCAACACCTGCATGATCGACAGGCAGGTGTCGAGACCGATGAAATCGGCCAGCTGCAGCGGCCCCATCGGATGGTTGGCGCCGAGCTTCATGGCGGTGTCGATCGCATCGACGGTGCCGACGCCCTCGTAGAGGGTGTAGATCGCTTCGTTGATCATCGGTAGCAGGATGCGGTTGACGATGAAGGCCGGGAAATCCTCGGCGACCGTCACGGTTTTTTCCAGCGAGGCCACGAATTCCTTGGCGGTGGCGAAGGTGCCCTCTTCCGTGGCGATGCCGCGCACCAGCTCGACCAGCTTCATTACCGGCACCGGGTTCATGAAATGGATGCCCATGAAGTGCTCGGGGCGGTCGGTGGCGGAAGCGAGCCGGGTGATCGACAGCGAGGACGTGTTGGTGGCGAGGATCGCTTCCGGCTTCAGGACTGGACAGACCTGGGCGTAAATCTTTCGCTTGACGCTTTCGTCTTCGGTCGCAGCTTCGATCACGAGATCCGAAGCGGCGAGATCGTTGATGTCGGAGGAGCCGGAAATCAGGGCGAGGGTGGCGGAGCGCTCGTCATCCGTCATCTTGCCGCTCGTCACATGGCGGGCGAGGTTGCCGTTGATGGTGGCGAGACCATGCTGGACGCGTTCGTCGGAGACATCGTAGAGCTGGACCTTATAGCCCGCATCTGCCGAAACCTGTGCGATGCCGCAACCCATCTGGCCCGCGCCGATGATACCAATCGTCTTCAACACCGCATTCATCTCCAAACCCCCGCTCGGCATACGCCCCTGCGCTGCCGCATTTTTCTAACAAAACTGCCGGGCAAATGATCGCCCGGCAGAAGTAGTAGCCCTTAAAAAGATAATTTTCCAGTCATTCGCAAGTGCGGAATGAAGGCATCCGCTCGGTTCAAAGCGCCTTCTGCAATTCCGGCAGGGCCTCGAACAGATCGGCGACGAGACCGTAGTCGGCAACCTGGAAGATCGGGGCCTCTTCGTCCTTGTTGATGGCGACGATGACCTTCGAATCCTTCATGCCGGCGAGGTGCTGGATGGCGCCCGAGATGCCGCAGGCGATGTAGAGATCAGGTGCCACGACCTTGCCGGTCTGGCCGACCTGCCAGTCGTTCGGGGCATAACCGGCATCGACGGCAGCGCGCGAGGCGCCGACGGCGGCACCGAGCTTGTCGGCGACCGGCAGGATGACCTCCCTGAACTTTTCGGCGGAGCCGAGCGCCCGGCCACCGGAGATGATGATCTTCGCCGAGGTCAGTTCCGGACGGTCGGAGGCCGACAGCGCGTCCTTGACAAAGGTCGACAGACCCGGGTTGGCGGCGGCCGCAATGGTTTCGACCGGGGCGGAACCGCCTTCGGCCGCTGCAGCAAACGAGGCGGTGCGCACGGTGATGACGCGTCTGGCGTCGGTCGCCTGTACCGTCTGGATGGCATTACCGGCATAGATCGGCCGCTTGAAGGTATCGGCCGAGACCACCTCGATGATCTCGGAGACCTGGGCGACGTCGAGGAGGGCGGCCACGCGCGGCATGACGTTCTTGCCGGTCGAGGTGGCGGCGGCGATGATCGTGTCGTAGCTGCCGGAAAGCTGGACGATCAGCGCCGCCAGCGGCTCGGCCAGATTGTTGGCAAGGCTTGCATCCTCGGCAACCAGCACCTTGGAGACACCGGAGAGCTTGGCTGCCTGCTCGGCTGCTGCCTTGGCGCCGGCGCCGGCGACCAGCACGTGCACGTCGCTTGCCTGTTCCTTGGCAATCTTCGATGCCGCCGTCAGCGTCTTGGCGGTCTGGTCGGAAAGGTGGTTGCCGTCGTGATCAGCCAGAAGAAGAATGGCCATGGATATATCTTCCTTTCTCGAACCCTAGAGGACGCCTGCTTCGACTTTAAGCTTTTCGACCAGCTCGGCGACCGACTTGACCTTGACGCCGGCCTTGCGGCCGGACGGCTCCTCGGTCTTCAACACCTTGAGGCGCGGTTCGGTGGAGACGCCGAAATCTGCAGGAGCCTTCTTGTCGAGCGGCTTCTTCTTCGCCTTCATGATGTTCGGCAGCGAGGCGTAGCGCGGCTCGTTCAGACGCAGATCCGTGGTGACGACGGCCGGCAGCTTGATCTCGATCGTCTGCAGGCCGCCATCGACTTCGCGGGTCACCTGAGCCTTGCCCCCAGGACCAGGGACTTCGATCTCGATCTTCGAGGCAAACGTCGCCTGCGCCGTGCCGAGCAGGGCCGCCAGCATCTGGCCGGTCTGGTTCGAGTCGTCATCGATTGCCTGCTTGCCTGTGATGATGAGGCCCGGCTGCTCGGCATCGACGACGCCCTTGAGGATCTTGGCAACCGCAAGCGGCTCTAGCGTCTCGTCGGTCTCGACGAGGATGGCGCGGTCAGCACCCATGGCAAGCGCGGTGCGCAGCGTTTCCTCGGCCTTGGCCGGGCCGATCGACACGACGATCACTTCCTCGGCCTTGCCGGCTTCCCTCAGCCGCAGCGCCTCTTCCACCGAGATCTCGTCGAACGGGTTCATCGACATCTTCACGTTCGTAAGCTCGACGCCTGTGCCATCCGGCTTCACGCGGATCTTCACGTTGTAATCAACCACCCGCTTCACGGGGACGAGAATTTTCATGGGGTCCTTCCTTCAACTCTTTCGCCAAGAAAATGCGCGTTTCGGCGCTGCTCCGATTGTCGAATGGCGACATGGATACGCGTTTTTCCTCCAAACACAACGCTTCCATGACGCAGACAGGCAAATTGATCCCGTGAATATATTACGTTTACGTTCACGTCAATATTGGAACTATTGCTTGCCCCAGGGAAGGCGCGGGCGCAACTGCTGGCCGGGCGCCACGACCATGGTCGGGTTGGGGATGGGCCGGTCCCTGACGGCCTTCGGTGTGACGACTTCTCGATCAAAGAGAGGGACGCCGCGGCGGCGCATCACAAGGACCAGCAGGCCGCCGGCGACGATGCCGCCGACATGCGCTCCCCAGGAAATACTGCCATCGGGTTCGATTAGCAGCATCACGAATTGTTGGCCGATCCAGAGAAGGAGCGGAACGAAGGCCGGCAATGGCAGGGGCACGCGCATCAGCACCAGGACCCAGACCTTCACACGCGGATGCAGCACGACGTAAGCCGTGACCACGCCTGATATCGCGCCGGAGGCGCCCACAAGCGGCGCTTCCGATGTCGTCCCCACCAGGCCGTGGAAGAGCGCACCGGCGGTTGCGCAGAGCAGATAGAAGGCAAGGAAGCGAACATGCCCCATCGCGTCCTCGACATTGTCGCCGAACACCCAAAGGAAGAGCATGTTCGACGCGAGGTGCCATAAGCCGGAATGCACGAACGAATAGGTGATGTAGGTCAGCGGTTCCGGCGTGAAGGCCAGCGCCGGCTCCAGCGTCGCATGGTGAAAGGCGACCGCCGGAATATAGCCCAAGCCAACGATCGTCGCCTGCGACGCAGAAGGGCTGGCGACGACACCGGTGAACAGCCAAACCGCGACATTCAGCGCGATCAGCGCCATCGTCACCCACTGGACCTTGATATGCTTCAGCGTATTGGCATCGTGCAGCGGTATGAACATGAAGCCTGCCCCCGGCGTTCGCGTCACATAGTCGGGGCAGCCTACCTGTTTTTTCCTGGAACCCAAAGCACATCCGCGTGGCCACGGTCATTGGCGTGGCGGGCGGCGACGAAAAGGAAGTCCGAAACGCGGTTGACGTATTTCAATGCGGCGTCGCTGACGACCTCGCCATCTGTCCGGGCAAGCTCGACCATCAGCCGCTCCGCGCGGCGTGCGATCGTGCGGGCGAGATGAAGATGAGCAGCAGCCGAGTGCCCGCCCGGCAGCACAAAGGACTTCAAAGGCTGCAGGTCCGCGTTCAACTCGTCGATGTCGCTCTCGATGCGGGCGACTTGGCTATCGACTATGCGCAGCGGTTCTTGTGCCGGTGGCTTGCCATAATCCGGCGTTGCAAGGTCCGCACCAAGGTCGAAGAGGTCATTCTGGATCGACGTCAGCATTCTCTCCAGGACGGGCATGCCCTGCATATGAAGCCGCGCGACGCCGATGGCGGAGTTGGCCTCGTCGATGGTGCCGTAGGCCTCGACGCGCAGATCGTATTTCAGTCGACGCGGCCCTGAAACAAGCGCGGTCGTGCCGTCGTCACCTGTCTTCGTATAGATTTTGTTGAGCCTTACCATGTCTATCCCCCTCTCTCCTTCCGCCTTAGCTAGGGCGGCCGCCACCGGTCAGCCAGAGCGTCAGCATGATCAGGAGCACGGCGATCGCCTGCAGCAGTACGCGCAGCTGCATCAGCTTGTTGGAAAGGTTCGGATTGCCGCCCTTCATCATGTTGAAGAGGCCACGAATCAGCACCAGGGCGACGATGCCCATGACGATGATCGCGAGGATGTAGGTGACCGTGGACATGCTGGCTCTGGCTTTCTTGATTAGTCCACCAAGCGCATCAGGCGGTAGAAAAGGTCGGCGGGCAGCAGCCTTTTCAGCACCATACCCTGCTTTGCCGGCGTGGTTACGGGGTAATGTGGTTTCGGATTGTTCGAGTTCAATGCGTGCTTCAACACGGCATAGACGGCATCCGGACCGAGCTTATGTCGATTGGGACGGCCCGAGCCGTCAAGGCGTGCAAGCTGACGGCGGTAATCTGCCGCATGCACCGAGTTCTTCACGTCGATATGTTCGTTGATTTTTGCGAGCGCGTTTGCCGTGAAGCGGGAGGCAATCGGCCCGGGTTCGATCAAGCTCACATGAATTCCGCTGCCCTGCAGCTCCATGCGAAGGCTGATACTGAGGCCCTCGAGAGCGAATTTGGAAGCGGTATAGGCGCCGCGGAACCGGTACGGCACGACGCCGAGGATCGATGAGCACTGGACGATCCGGCCCTGGCCACGCTTGCGCATCAGTGGCACGACCTGGCGCGTCAATTCGTGCCAGCCGAAGACATTCGTTTCGAACTGAGCGCGCAGGGCGTCGGTCGGAAGGTCCTCGACGGCGCCGGGCTGCCCGTAGGCGCCGTTGTTAAACAACGCGTCGATACGCCCGCCGGTCAGCGCCGTCACGTCGCGCACGAGATCCGAAATCGTGTCGCCGCGCGTATAGTCCATGCGGAAGGCCTCGATGCCGTCGGCTTCCAGCGGTGCCAGATCATCGAATTTACGCACTGTGGCAAAGACCCGCCAGCCGTCGGCCTTCAGCGCGCGGGCGCAGTGTGCGCCGATCCCGGAAGAGCATCCGGTCACGATGATAGTGCGCTGATCCGACATGGAATGATTCCTGTACAAAATGGGAGTGGTTTCCCATATTCGAACGGGCGACACAACGACGAAAGCCGGGAAACGGAATGCCGAAGATAATGCGCATCTTCTATGATGTGGTCTACGACGCTATCTGCCACCTTATTGAAGACGACGGCTTCGCGATGGCGAGCCATGTCGCATTGTCCACCCTTCTTGCAGTCTTTCCGTTTCTCATCTTCGGGACGACGCTCGCGACCTTCCTGGGCGCCGACCAGTTCTCGGACAGGGCGATCCATCTGATCTTCGATACCTGGCCGGAGGCAATCGCCAAGCCGCTCGTGGATCAGGTCATCCAAGTTCTGACGGTGCCGCGTGGCGGCTTGCTGACCGTGTCCGTGCTGGCGGCGGCCTACTTCGCCTCGAACGGGGTCGAAGCACTGCGAATTTCGCTCAACCGTGCCTACCGTGTCCAGGAAACGCGGCCGTGGTATCTCACCCGCCTTGCAAGCCTTGGCTATGTCCTGATCGCCGTGATTATCTTTGCGGCTGTCAGCATCCTGCTTGTCGCCGTGCCGCTTGCCCTCGATTATGCGCGTCAGTGGTTTCCGCTCTTTGCCGATACCCTTGAGGTCGTCTTCAGCTGGCGCGTCTACGGCACACTGTTCATGCTGACCGTCGGCCTCTTCGTCGTGCATCTATGGCTGCCGGCGGGGCGACGCCGCGTGTTCGACGTCGTGCCGGGCGTGCTGGTGACGTTGCTGCTCTGGTTGGCGGGGGCCTTGATCTTCGCCTACTATCTCGCGACCTTCGCCAACTACACCGCGACTTATGCGGGTCTGGCGTCGGTGATGATCGTTCTGATCTTTCTCTATATGGTCAGCGTGATCTTCATCATTGGCGCGGAGCTCAATGCTGCCCTCCTGAAGTTTCGCGTGCGTGCAATCTTCAAGAACAACTTTTTGGGCGGCGGTCAGGACAAGACGTCAAAGCCCGACAAGGCGGCGGATCTCAGCCGGTGACAGGCCGCGTTCGCGAAGCTCGGCAAGCCCGGTGTCGCTTCGGCTTTTCGAAAGCTTGCGCCCGTCTTCATCGGTGATCAGACGATGGTGGTGATAGACCGGCGCGGGCAGGCCAAGCAGTGCCTGCAGCAATCGATGCACCGAGGTCGAAGGAAAGAGATCGAGCCCGCGAACCACGTGGGTGACGCCTTGCAGAGCATCATCCAGGACGACCGAGAGATGGTAGCTCGACGGCGCATCCGATCGCGACAGAACGACGTCTCCCCAGGCGCCAGGATCTGTAGGTATCCGGCCACGGTTGCCATCTCCCGTTTCCTCCCAGGAAAGGTGCTCGCCCACGGCCTGCATGGCCTTCGTCATGTCGAGCCGCCAGGCGTGTTTCAGGCCTGATGTGAGCAGTTGCTGCCGGTCGAAATCGGAGCGCTTGCGATCATCCGGTGGATAGAGCGGCGAGCCGTCAGGGTCCCTCGGCCAAGGCCCGCCATCTGCTTCGACGCTGCCGACCCGCGTTTTGATCTCGCCTCGGGTCATGAACGATGGGTAGGCGAGCCCTTCGGCAATCAAGCTGTCAAGTGCCGCCTGGTATTCCTCGAAATGCTCCGATTGCCGCCGCACCGGTCGTTCCCAGTCTATGGCGAGCCATTCGAGGTCGGCATAAATCCCTGCCTCGAATTCGGGTGTACAGCGTGTCAGGTCGATGTCTTCTATACGCAGCAGGAAGCGTCCTTCTTCCGATATCGCCATGTCTCGGTTCAGAAGGGCCGACAATGCGTGGCCAAGATG
Source organism: Rhizobium favelukesii (assembly GCF_000577275.2). Lineage (NCBI taxonomy): Bacteria > Pseudomonadati > Pseudomonadota > Alphaproteobacteria > Hyphomicrobiales > Rhizobiaceae > Rhizobium > Rhizobium favelukesii. Next base: position 3,777,700 of record NZ_HG916852.1, on the reverse strand, counting down.
AAGCGGGCCATTGGGGCTCGGCGCAAAACGAAAGACAGGCTTTTGACGAGGATTCGCGGTCATGCTTTCTTCTGCCACGGATTCGATAGGATCGCGAGGAAGCGTGTTGATCATTCGCAGCGATGATGATGTGAGGGAGGGGCTGGGGAACCTGCTTCGCCTTGATCCGCGGCTTGCAGCCATTGCGGCCGAGGCCGGCCCCCTCCCTTTGCGGTTGCGCGAACCGGGTTTCGAGGGTCTCGCGCACGTCATCGTCTCGCAAATGGTGTCGCGAGCCAGCGCCGAAGCGATCTGGAGACGGATGCGACCGGTCGAAGGCGTGCTGACGGCGGACAACTACGTGCTCCTCCATCCCGACGCGTGGCGGGAGTTCGGCCTCTCGCGCGCCAAGGCGCAAACGCTGTCGCGCATTGCCGACGCGGTTGCTTCTGGGCGCCTCGATCTCCTTGCGCTCTCTGCTTTGCCGCCCAACGAAGGGCTGGCTAAGCTTACGGCTCTCAAGGGAATAGGTCCCTGGACCGCCGAGGTCTACTTGATGTTTTGCGGCGGCCACGCGGACGTCTTTCCTTCCGGTGACGTCGCCCTGCAGAACGCGGTGGCTGCGGCATTCGGTCTCGACGCCCGCCCGGCTGCCCGCGAGCTTGCGTCGTTGGCCCGTGCGTGGTCGCCATGGCGGTCGGTCGCGGCAAGGCTTTTCTGGGCCTACTATGCCATCAAGCTCGGTCGCGGCATGTTGCCGATCGACTGAGCGACGGCGCTTTGCATCGCGGCATTGATGCCGGAATTTATTAGACTTCACAATGCCGTCACAACCGGCCTAATATAAGAGGGCAGATGCCGAATCGATCAGGAGAGTCCCTTGACGATTGCAGTTTCCCCACAGGCCCTGCCGGCGCTCGTCCTGAACGCTGACTACAGGCCCCTGAGTTATTACCCCTTGTCGCTTTGGTCCTGGCAGGACGCGATCAAGGCGGTGTTTCTCGACCGTGTGAATATCATTGCAGAATACGAACATTCGGTGTCTTCGCCGAGCTTTTCGATGCGGCTTCCGAGCGTCGTCTGCCTCAAGACCTATGTTCAACCTTCCCGCAATCCGGCCTTTACCCGTTTCAACGTGTTTCTGCGCGACAAGTTCGAATGCCAGTATTGCGGCGAGCACGACGACCTGACCTTCGACCATGTCATTCCGCGCGCTCATGGCGGCGAGACTACATGGCAGAACGTCGTTGCGGCCTGCTCTCCCTGCAATCTGAGAAAAGGCAGCAAGCTGCCGAAACAGGCTGGCATGTTCCCGCATCAGAAGCCGTACCAGCCCACGGTGCAGGACCTGCACAATAACGGCCGGCTTTTCCCGCCGAACTATCTGCACGACAGCTGGCTCGACTATCTTTACTGGGATAGCGAACTGCAGCCCTGATCAGTCTCCCATCCGTCGGCCTCAGGCCGTTTTGCGGACGCCGATGAAGGCGAAGGCCGCTAGGATGAGGCTTGCGATCACGTTCCAGCCCGCGAAGGACAGGCCGAGGATGCGCAGCGCGGCGTCGGTGCAGGACGGACCCTTGATGCTATTCAGCTCGCCCAATAGGTCGCCGGCGTTCTGCGTCATGCTGCCTGCCGTCGTGGAGCAGGTTGCCGGCCCTTGCCAGAACTGCCACTCGACACCGGCGTGGTAGACACCCATACCAGCGCCGACGATCATCAGGATGCCGGCGGCGAGCAAGAATGCGCGGCCGATCCAGCTGGGAAGACCGACTGCCGAAGCGATCGCGCCAAGGATCGCGATCGGAATCCCGTAGTAATAGGGCTGGCGCTGCAGCAGGCAGAGCGCACAGGGGATGTACCCACCAAGATATTGAAAGCCGAGCGCGGCGCCGACCACCACCGCCATGCCAAGTGCGAGCACCATCGAGTAGCCGACGACCGGGCGAACAAGGGAAAACGAAGCAGGCATGGACGGACTCCGCGCAAATGGCTCAGTGGGCAAGTAGTTTATAAGCAATCCCGAGAGCGATGGCGACGGCGGCAATAACACCCGCAACCTGCCCAAGACGCTTTTCGATGAAGTGGCGGATCGGCTCGCCGTAACGGCGCAGCAGCCACGCGAGGAAGAAGAAGCGTGCGCCCCGTGCCACGATCGCCGAAAGGACGAAGAAGCCGAGATTCATGTGAATGACGCCGGCGAGGATCGTCACGACCTTGATCGGCGGCAGATGCGCCAAGCCCGAGGTCACCAGCAGCAACAGCAGGATTTCCCACTCGTCGTGGATATAAATCCGGAGCTGCTCGAAGGCATCGAGCTTTCCGTAGAATTCCAGAACCGGACGGGCGATCGCGTCATAGGCATAGTAGCCGAGCGCCCAACCGGCGATGCCGCCAAGAACGGAGGCGACGGTCGCGATCAGCGCATAGCGATAGGCGCGTTCCGGTTTTGCGAGCGCCATCGGCAGATAGAGAACGTCGGCAGGAACCAGAAAGACAGAGCTTTCGACGAAGGCGATAACGGCGAGCCAGACTTCGGCCGATTTCCGGGCTGCGAGAGACATGGTCCAGTCGTAGAGTCTGCGGAGCATTCCAATCCTTTCGCTTCGAGCGCATGAGCTTTATGGGGCGTCGGTGCGGCTGTAAATGCTTGCTGTGTCCTTCGTAGGGTGACGTGCCAAAAAACTTCGTGATCAAACTGAGGCGCTGAGCTCAGGAGTCGACGCTGGAGGGCTGATCGCGCTTCTGCCGCATGACGTTCATTTCGGTTCGTTCGCGTGCCATTTCGCTGACGGCCTGACGCAAAACCGGATGCTTTGCCGTGAACATGTTGAAATCGCGCCTTTCCAGCACAAAGAATTGGCAGAAATCCACGGCGACGACGTCTGCTGTGCGGCGTCCGCCACTGAGCAGCGCCATCTCGCCGAAGAATGCGCCAGGGTCCAGTCGGATCGGCTCACCCGGCAGCTGCACTTCCACCGCGCCTGACGACAGGAAGTACATGCCATCGCCTCGGTCGCCCTTGCGCATCACACGCTCGCCCGGCAAGGCAGATTTCGGCTGGAAGAGGAGCAGCAATTCCTCCTGCGAATCTTCGTCCACGTTGGCAAACAGTGGAAAGGTTTCGATAAGCTCTTGCATCTCGAGCTGATGCTTGCGCTCGCGGGCTTCGTTGATCGCCCGGATCTTTTCAAGTTCGCGGCCGAGTGCCTCATGCCGGCGGCGGCCGAAGTGATTGCTGAGGGCCGGCCATCTGCCGTGCACCTGGGTGTGTAGCGCTTCGGCGCCCATGCAGACGAGCGGATTGAGCGTGATCGAAATGATCGCGGACGCGAGGATGATATCCTGCCCATCATTCGGCAGCAATCCGAGGGAAACGCCGAGACTGGCAAGAATGAACGAGAATTCGCCGATCTGCGCCAGTCCGCCTGATACGGTCAGCGCCATTCCGATCGGATAGCGAAGCATGACTACGATGAGGAAGGAGATGATGGTCTTGCCGACGATAATCAACGCCAGTGCGCTGATCACGGCCATCGGCTGGCGCACCAGAATCGAAGGATCAAACAGCATGCCGACAGAGACGAAGAATAGCACTGAAAAGGCATTTTGAAGCGGCAGCGAATCGGCAGCGGCCCGATGGCTGAGGTTGGATTCGCTCATTACCACGCCGGCGAAAAAGGCGCCGAGCGCGAACGAGACGCCGAAGATTTGCGCGGAGCCGAATGCGATGCCAAGCGCTATGGCGAGGACCGTCAACGTGAAGAGTTCGCGTGAACCGGTTCTAGCGACCAGCGTCAGGAGCCAAGGGACGATCTTTGGTCCGAGAAAGATCGCCATGACCGCAAAAGCGCCAAATTTCAGAAGTGTCAGCGCTATCGTCACGGGAAGCGGAAGCCCGGCGCCTTGTGCAATACCGCTGGCGGCATGGCCGCCGAGCAATTCGGCAACGGCCGGCAAAAGTACCAATGCTAGAACCGTGGCAAGGTCTTCGACGATCAGCCAGCCAACCGCCACACGGCCGCTGGCCGAGTTGAGCAGGTTCCGCTCCTCCAAGGCCTTCAACAGCACAACCGTGCTTGCTACCGACAGGCTGAGGCCGAAGACGATCCCCGCACCCAGGCCCCAGCCCCACCATCTGACGAGCCCGACACCGAGCAACGTGACGACAACGATCCGGGCGATCGCGCCCGGCACGGCGATCCCGCGCACGGCAAGCAGATCGGCGGTGGAAAAATGCAAGCCAACGCCGAACATCAGCAGGATGACGCCCATCTCTGCCAATTGACTGGCAAGCCCGGCGTCGGCGACGAAGCCGGGCGTCATCGGCCCCATGGCAATACCGGCCAACAAGTATCCGACAAGCGGCGGCAGACGCACTCGATCGGCGATATAGCCGAGTATCGCCGCGCAGACGAAACTCACGGCAACTGTGGCAATAAGCGATACTTCCTGATGCACGCGTGCACTTTCCCTCTTGGCGGGCGCAGTTTGGCCGAAACGCCCGAGAAATTAAACAGTTGATTTGCAGCGCCCGGCCAATTGATGGGTAGGGCGAGATTGCGGCGGCAATGCTGCCAGGGATCGGATGCACAAGCGTTGCGTTGGAGCAACACTCTTCTTCGGAACAGCGCTGGTAAGTCCCCGAAATTGCAGGTGAACCGCTATACAGTCGATCAGAGGAATTGCATATTTCCGTCACTGAATATCCGTCCAAGCCGAATGCATATGGGGCCGAATTGACTGATACTGCTGATGGTTCATATGTTTCTGCCCGGCGTGCTACGCGGCTAAGCACACTCCTGCCGATACTTCTGGTGGCAACATACTTCACCGCCAGCTTCATTCTTAGGCTCTTGCGTGGTGGTGATCTGGCGTCCGACGAGGCACAACAAGTTGCGTTCTCGCATGCGTTGCAGCTGGGATACGGCGATCAGCCGCCGCTCTACAACTGGCTGTTCTACTGTTTTGGCAAGGTCTTCGGCGTGTCGGTCGACACACTCGCCTTCCTGAAAAATGCCACGCTGCTGGTGAGTTGCATCTTTCTCGGTTTGGCGGCCCGCAAAGTGGCGAGGGGGCGCGACACTGCTTGGATCTCCGTCCTCGGCCTGCTCAGCCTGCCCGCGATCTTTCTGCTCTCCCAGCGGGATTTGACCCATAGCGTTGGCGCCTTCGCCGCCGTTGCATTCTTCCTGTACGTGCTGGCGCGGATGGCGGAACGGCCATCGGTCGGCAACTACGCGCTTCTCGGTGCGGCTGCCGGCATGGGATTCCTTGCAAAGTACAATTTTGCGATCATTCCCGTCGCGACGGTTATTGCGCTCCTGCTCGAACCTGGACTGCGGCGATTGGTTCTCACCTGGCGGCTGGCGGTGACCATTGCGGTTGGTCTCGTCGTTGCTGGTCCGCATGTCTATTGGGTCGTTTCCCATCTCGATACGGCAACTGGCGACACGCTGACGAAGATGCGGGCTGCAACGAGCAACGAGGCTCCCAGCCAACTGAGGGCTGCCTGGCAGTTGCTGGCATCGATTGTCAAATGCTCCGCATTAACGCTCGCTGTCTTTGCCGTCGTCTATCGTGGTCATATCCGCACGATCTTCGCCGCGACCAGCGAATGGACACGCGTGATCGGCCGAATGCTTGTCATCAGCATGATTCTGGTCTTCGTGATCATGCTCGCCGTCGATGCCACGTTGATGCGTCCGAAGTGGATCTCGATCTTCTTCGTGGCTTTCCCGCTCTATCTGGCGTTCAAGGTCGATGCGGCAGGTGTTCACGTCCCCGGCGCAATCGGGAAGCTTACCGTGCTCGTCGGGGCGCTGATCTTCGTTTTCCTGGGCGTCGTTTTCGCTGCGAGTTTCCACTGAGGGCGCCATGTGACGCGGTGCTCCGGCCGAAGGAGTGAAACGCGATCAGATCAGGGATTGTTGTCGGTGGTGCCCCATGCCGGGGTCGAACCAGCACTTCTTTCGAAACTCGATTTTGAGTCGAGCGCGTCTACCAATTCCGCCAATGGGGCAACGGATACCGACGAGGCGGCTGTCTAGCATGCGTTCGCCCGCGCGCGCAAGACGGCGGGCGAAGTTCTCGGCTTGATTTGTTGGAGTTTCCGGCCTGCGAGCTGCGGACGGAAACGGCGTCAGTGCGCGCCAGCGGCGGCGGGCTGATGGAGGCCCGACTTCTTCAGCGTGATCGCGAGGATCGAGGCGAGCAGGCAGAAGGCGCCGGCGATGAAGAAGGCAGGCAGATAGCTCTGCAGTTCCGTGCGCGACCAGCCGGCGCCATAGGCGGCGGTTGCCGCTCCCAGCTGATGGCCGGCGAAGACCCAGCCGAAGACGATGCCGGCCTTTTCGCGTCCGAAGCGGTCGGCGGCGATCTTGACGGTTGGCGGCACGGTGGCGATCCAGTCGAGGCCATAGAATACGGCGAAGATCGACAGGCCGTAGAAGCTGAAGTCGCTGAAGGGCAGGAACAGCAGCGAGAGGCCACGCAGACCATAGTACCAGAAGAGCAGCCAGCGATTGTCGAAGCGGTCGGAGAGCCAGCCGGAGCCGATCGTGCCGAAGAAATCGAAGATGCCCATGACGGCAAGCACGCTCGCGGCAGCCACCGGCATGATGCCGAAGTCACCGCAAAGCGTGACGAAATGCGTCTGGATCAGACCGTTGGTGCTGAGGCCGCAGATGAAGAAGGTGGCGAACAGGATCCAGAAGGTCGAGGTGCGGGAGATTTCCTTGAGAACCGTGATCGGGGTCGCGAGCATTGCCAGCAGGCCGGACTGCGCCGGCGGCGGCGGGGTAATGTGTTCTTCGCCGAAGGCCGGCAGGTCGAGGTCGGAAGGGCGGTCGCGCATGAAGGCCAGCACGATGAGGGCGGCGAACATGATCATGCCGCAGACCAGAAAGACCGTGGCGCGCCAGCCGTAGCGTTCCGTCAATTCGGCCATCAGCGGCAAGAAGACCAACTGCCCGGTCGCCGAGCTCGCCGACAGCATGCCGACCACGAGGCCGCGATGCTTGGTGAACCAGCGGGCGGATACGGTCGCGGCGAGCACCATTGCCGTCAGCCCGGTGCCGAAGCCGACGACGACGCCCCAGAGCAGAAGCAGCTGCCAGAGCTGGGTCATGAAGAGCGAGCCGACGAAGCCGCTGCCGATCAGGGCCATGGCGAAGACGATGACCTTGCGGACGCCGAAATAGTTCATGAAGGCGGCGGAAAACGGTCCCATCAGGCCGAACAGAATGAGCCGGACGGCGAGTGCAGAGGATATCTGCGAGGTCTCCCAGCCGAACTCGTCCTGAAGCGGCTTGATGAGGACGCCGGGCGCGCCCATCGCGCCGGCGGTCACCAGCATGGTGAGGAAGGTTGCTGCGACGACCACCCATCCATAGTGGATGTTGCGTCGCGCCAGCGATGAGGCAAGTGCAGTCGATACCATGGGGGCCGTTCCGTCTTGAGTTGTCGGAGACTATCGGAAGCTTTTAGATGATGCTCATCATAATTGTTGCGTATTGATGATGGACGTCATATAAATTGTCAAGCTGCTAATTGCGGAGAACCGAATGCGGGTCAGCCGAGAAAAATTTGCCGAGAATCGCGAGAAGATCCTGACGGTTGCTGGCGTGCTGTTTCGCGAAAAAGGTTTCGACGGCATCGGCGTCGCCGACATCATGAAGGCGGCCGGGATGACGCATGGCGGATTCTACGGTCATTTCGAATCTAAGGAAGAGCTCGCGCTGGAAGTGAGCCGCGCCTTGATCGAGAAGGTGAAAATCCGCTGGAATGCGATCATCGCCTCAGCGCCGGAGCGGCCGCTTGATGCGCTGCTCAATCACTATTTATCGCGTTGTAGCGTCGATGATCCGGGCGGCAGTTGCGTCTTTGCTTCGCTTGCCCAGGAAGTCAGCCGAAGCCGCGGGGCAGTGCGCGAAGCCTTCAACGATGGGCTTTCAATGCTCGTCGACATTCTGTCCGAGATCGTTCCCGGCGAGACTTCTGAAGAGCAGCGCGTGCGGGGTTTTGCGACACTTTCGGCGATGATGGGCGCCGTCGTCCTGGCGCGCGCCGTCGAAAGCCGCGAACTCTCCGACAACTTCCTCTATACGACGCGCGATGCGCTTTCTTCCGCGAAGAGGGCTGACGGTTAGCTGCGACGTGCGATCAGGCCGCCGATCTCCACCACCTCCGAGAACACACCCTCAGGCGAAAGCTTGAGGAGGGTGCCGCGAAGTTCGGCCTCAAAGGCCGGAACCCTTTCGCCGAGCGCCTGTGGCGATGTCACCGAGGTCGAGAAGGCCCGGCCGACGATATCGTCGAGGCCGAGCCTGCGTTCCCGGACAACGGAGATTCGTTCCAGATCATTGAAGGGGGAGCGAAGCAGGATGCTTTCGTGCTCTATCCAATCCGGCCGCTTCCGACGTTCGCGATCGGCATTGCGCTCCGGCGCAAAGGTTTGACCAGCGTGTTGACCGCCTGCCGCCAGTCCGGTGTCGAGGAGATATGGCGATCGCCGAACAACGCGACGCAGCCGTCGGCGACGGTGATCTCGTCGAGAGCTTTCAGCGTCGCCGAGCGGTCCATCCAGTGAAACGAACGCCCCATGACCGACATCTTGAGCGGCGAGAAGCGCGAATCGAGATCGTAGGACGAGCCTCTGACGAAGGCGATGTCGACACCGGCAGCGGCGGCATCGGCCTCAGCGGCCTCCAGCATTTCCGGCTCGGGATCGAGGCCGATCACCGCGGCCTTGGTCAGTCGGGCAATGGCAATGCCGAGCTGTCCCGGGCCGCAACCGAGGTCGAGCACGCGCTCGCCGGCGGAAAGGCCCGTCTGTTCCGCGATCCGCTCGATGAGCCGATCGGGATAGGGAACGCGATAGCGGGCGTAGTAGGCGGCCGTGGATTGAAAGCGACGCGCCTCGAATGGAATGGTCGTCATGGCGATATCCTTGAACGGAATGCCGGTCGCCGGCTCGACGCAGGCGACCGGTGTTCTCAAAAATGACCTCGTTATTTGAAACCTTCGACCCGGTGGGGAACGTAGGGTTCCTCCATGGCCACAACATCCTCCGGCGTCAGCTTGACAGACAAGGCGGCAACCGCGTCTGCCAGCTGATTGGCCTTCGACGCGCCGATGATCGGCGCCGTCACCGCGCCTTTCTGCAGGATCCAGGCCGTGGCGATCTGGGCGCGGGAGACGCCATGCTTCTCAGCCAGCGTGCCCACGATGCCGATGATGGCGCGGTCGGCGTCTTCCGCCTGCTTGTAGAGCGTCTTGCCGAATTCATCCGTTTCGCTGCGCACGGTCTTCTCATCCCAGGCGCGCGTCAGCCGGCCACGGGCGAGAGGGCTCCAGGGGATCACCGCGATCTTCTGATCCTGGCAGAAGGGCAGCATTTCGCGCTCCTCTTCGCGATAGAGCAGGTTCAGATGATCCTGCATGCTGACGAAGGGCGTCCAGCCATTGGCGCGCGAGGTGTAGAGCATCTTGGCGAACTGCCAGGCATACATGGAGGAAGCGCCGATATAGCGCGCCTTGCCTGCCTTCACGACGTCATGCAGCGCTTCCAGCGTTTCCTCGATCGGCGTCGTATAGTCGAAACGGTGGATCTGATAGAGGTCAACATAGTCGGTGCCGAGGCGACGCAAGCTGTTGTCGATCTCGTCGAAGATCGCCTTGCGCGAGAGGCCGGCGCCGTTCGGACCGGGACGCATGCGGTTGGAGACTTTGGTCGCGAGCACGATGTCGTCCCGCTTGGAAAAGTCCCTTATCGCCCGCCCGACAATTTCCTCCGAGGAACCATCGGAGTAGGTGTTGGCGGTGTCGAAAAAGTTGATGCCGAGGTCGAGCGCCTGCCTGATCAGCGCGCGGCTGTCTTCCTCGCCGAGCGTCCAGCTGTGGTTGCCGCGGCCAGGCTCACCGAAGGTCATGCAGCCCAGGCAGATTTTCGACACTTCCAGCCCGGTACCGCCAAATTTGATGTAGTCCATGAAATTGCTCCAAACATCGAACCGCTACCCAGCGCGTCCTTTGATCTAGCGCGCCAAGCGCGAAAGTGTCGGGCACTCACACAAAAGTTTTGTGACCGATCCAAAGGAGTCCGGCAGGTCTTGCGCTTGCGTAGGCCGGGTTCCCGGTGTTAGCTGCTGCAGCATTTGACTGGATTTCCGCCGATGAGACTGCCACAGCGCGATCGCTACGAAGACCTTTACCGCGATTTTGCGTGGGACGAACCGCAGGATTTCAATATCGGCCGTGTGGTCAGCGACGACTGGGCCGAGCGGGCGCCGGAGCGTGTCTGCCTCGAGCATTTCAGCCCTGATGGCAATCACCTTTCCATGACCTACCGGGAGCTGGCGGATCGATCGTCATCGCTCGCCAATGCGCTGGTGTCGCTGGGGTTGAAGAAGGGCGATCGGGTCGCGCTGCTCCTGCCGCAGTCCTTCGAGACGGTCGTCGCGCATGTGGCGATCTACAAGATGGGCGCGATCGCGCTGCCGCTGGCGTTGCTCTTCGGCGTCGAAGCCTTGGAGTACCGGCTGCGGACGGCGGGTGCTTCCACCGTTGTCACCAATGCATTCGGGCTCGAGCGCATCAGCCAGATCCGGGAACGGCTGCCTGATTTGGCAGAGGTCATCAGCGTTGACGGCGATGGGCCCGGCGCACGATCCTTCGCGGCGCTGGTGGGAGGCCATCCGCCAATCTTCGAGGTCGCGAAGACCGCGCCACATGATCCGGCATTGATGATCTTCACGTCGGGAACGACAGGTCCGCCGAAGGGAGCCCTGCACGGCCACCAGGTGCTGGCCGGGCACATACCGGGGATGCAATTCGCCCATGAGAGCTTCCCGCAGCCGGGAGACAAGGTCTGGACGCCATCCGACTGGGCGTGGGCCGGCGGCTTGCTGAATGCGCTCCTGCCCAGCCTGCTGCTCGGCGTCCCCGTCGTTTCGTCGCCGGCGCAGAAGTTCGATGCCGACACGGCCTATCGCATTATGGCTGAGATGAGGGTGCGCAACGGCTTCATCCCGCCGACGGCATTACGGCTCCTGAAGTCGGTGCCTGATCCACGCTCGAAGTACGACCTCGTGCTGCGCACGATAGGCTCGGCCGGTGAGTCGCTCGGCGCGGAAACACAGGAATGGGTCAAGCGGACGCTCGGCATTACCGTCAACGAGTTCTATGGCCAGACGGAGTGCAATTTCGTGCTCTCGTCGAACGCCGCAATCGGTGTCAGCCGTCCCGGCGCGATCGGTCGGCCGGTGCCCGGACATCGCGTCGCGATTGTCAGCGAAACGGGTGAAGAGTTGCCGGTTGGCGAAACCGGGCAGATCGCCATCCGTCGGCCGGATCCGGTGATGTTTCTCGGCTATTGGAACGACGCGGCGGCGACAGAGCGGAAGTTTGCCGGCGACTGGCTGCTGACGGGCGATATCGGGCGCCAGGATACGGAGGGCTACGTCACCTTCTTCGGGCGGGATGACGACGTCATCACCTCCTCAGGCTATCGCATCGGGCCGGCGGAAATCGAGGATTGTCTGATCGGCCATCCCGCCGTGCAGCTTGCCGCCGCCGTCGGCAAGCTCGATCCTGTGCGTACCGAGATCGTCAAGGCCTATGTCGTACTGGCGCCGGGGTACGAGCCAAGCGATCGATTGGCCTCCGATATCAGCGAATGGGTAAAGATGCGGCTCTCCATGCACGAATATCCGCGCGAGGTGGAATTCGTCTCGGAACTGCCGTTGACGACGACAGGCAAGGTGATCCGCCGCATACTTCGCGAGCGCGCCAGCGCCGGCTGAGACCGTTTGGCGTGACTACTGAGGGGACTTCCCGCGCCGGGCAAGCGACATGATCTTCTGCCGCAGCATCTTCGCAACGTTGCGGGTGCTGCTGTACATGTGAAGCTGGGCGGCCACCTGGCGAACGTCGCGGTCGCCGTTCTGGTGAAGCCCGATCACCATGGTACCCATGTCCTCCCGTTCCTGCCAGAAACGGTTGATCATCGGGTGATCCGGAATAGCGCAGGAATCGGAGCGCACGATGTTGGCGTCGTCAAGGTGCCATTCCGTTAACTCGCCCATCAGCAGCTTGCCTGGCGAATAGCGCGCATAGGCTTCGTCGTAGGCCGTCTTCCAAGTATAGGCCTCGCTGCCCATCATCAAGACCACCATCGACGCGATCGCCTTGCCGTTGAGATCGATCGTGTGGATACGCACGGCATCGACTGCGGCGAGATTGGAAACGGCCTCGCGGGCAAAGGCGGTGTGATAGCGGTCGGTCACCAGGGCGCTGCGCTTTTTGCCCTTCCAGCCGCCTGCTTCAAGCGCGAGGAATTCCTCGAAGCGCATGTGGATGTCACGGGGCTGGCGGGCGACGCTGTAGACCACTGTGCCCTGCTCCTCGAGCAGACGCCATTGCCTGCGCATCTCGCGCATATGCGATGAAGAAATCGCTTTGCGCAGATAAGTGGCAGCGTCCTCGTCGCTCTGCAGCATGGCCCGCTGATAGGGATTCGCTATGGTGATCGGCAGGTTGCGGCTGATGGCGACTGCCCTTGCCATGCGCGCAAAGATGCCGTTCAGCCTGACATCCGGCAGCACCAGGATCGGTGGCAAGCGCAGATCGCGATGGGTCAGGCCGTCAAAGAGATTGTCCAGCGTCTCGCCTGCATCCTCGGCATCGATCAGTGGCGTGCCAAGTGGTGCGAAGCTGTTCGACCAGACACGCACGATCGAGGGGCCAACCGCGAAGCCCGGCTTTTCCACGGAAAACGGTAACAGGAAGCGCATCCGGCTGCGGGTTCCGCTCTGGTCACGCAACAGGACAAAGTTAACTTGCCTGTCGTCTAGCCGCGGCATGGCGGGCGCCAGGAATCGTGCCGTGAAGAAGACATTGGGCTCCATGGCGCGATTGGACAGGAAGTCGAGCTCTTCCTGCAGCTCGTAGCCCAGCTTCCCGGAATAGACGCAGAGCTCGCGCCCGGGACGGCCAACCGCGACGCGCGCCTCTGCCTGCGGCGTCTCGAAATCGAGAGCGGCAAGTTCGTGAACCATGCGGTTCGTCGTGAGATCGGTCGTTTCGGTAGCTGTTGGATTACGCACCATTCTATCGGACTTCCATATCTGTCTTGGCCGCGGGAGGCGTGGCAAATGCGAAGAGCGCGATGCCAAGTGCGCGTCGGACGGCAACATGCAGGAGGATGGCTTCAACGCCCATGGCCGAGGCCGTGGCGATGGCGGCGCCCTTGATGCCCAGTCCGGGAATGAGGAGCACGTTGAGGCTGATATTCGCGAAAAGCGCTCCGGCATAGAGCAAAACGCAGATGTTCTGCTTGCCGGCCATCATCAGCAGTGTTTCCGCCGGTCCGACCAGCGCCTTGGCGAGAATGCCCGCCAGCAGGATCACCATGACGAGATAGCCGGCCGTGAAAGCGCCGCCAAACAGGGAAAGCAGCAAGTGACCGGCGGCGAGAACGGCAAGCCCGATGGCGAGCGCAGGCCAGAAGGTCCACCTGGCGGCGTCGATCGCAGCAACAGCGAGCTGCTGGCGTGTCCCCTCGGCGATGAGGCTTGAGAAGCGCGGACCGGATGCCGCCTTCACCGAAAAATTGATGAAGTGAACGAGCGCCATCGTCTTGGCGGCGGCAAAGTAGATGGCGACGTCGTGCGGTTCGAGGAAGATGCCGACCACGACGACGTCGGAATTGGTCAGGAGGAAGCTGACGCCCTCGATGAGGAAGATCGGGAAGGCAACACCGAGCCAACCGAGAAAATCGACCTCGCGCGGACCTTCCTGGTAATGGCGGCGCAACCGCAGGAGCGTTGCGACATACTGCCCAACGGCGGTGACATAGGTGGCGGCAAGCGCGGCCTGCATGGCGGTCACCGCCGTGTGCGGCGCGCCGAGGCCGATCGCAGTCAGCATGAAGAGGATGATGAGAACCGGCCGGACGATATAGGCGGGGCTCAGCGCCAAGACCGGCCAGTGGTTGGCGCGCGACGTGCCTTCCAGAATATCGCCGAGGGCGATCATCGGCATGGCAATGAGACCGAGGAAGATCGGAATGACGTAATAGTTCTCGATCCTGTCGCTGAAAACATGCAGGGCGATCATGCCGATGGCGAGAGCGGCAGTGCCGGAGAGCAATCCAAAGATGCGGGCGGTGCCCGTCAGCCCGCGGATCTTCTCAAGAGCGCCTGCTGCCCTGTATTGCGGCAGGAAGCGGACGATGGCGGTGTGGAAGCCGAGGCAGGAAAGATCGCCGAAGAGGACGATCAGCACCCAGACGAATACGAAGATCCCGTACTCGTATTCGCCCATCAGGCGCGCCAGAACAATCTGCGACAGAAGGGCGAGGGCGGCGCTGACAATGCGGATAAAGAAGGCGGTCAGCGCCATGCGCTGGGCGGCTGCCTTCTCGCCGCGTGCGGTCAGGGAGGCAGCCAGCGTGCGCAGCATACGGCCCCCCGCCGGGCGTAGACCCGCAGGCAGCATCTTTTCCGCCGTCTCAATGACCGCCATCACAAACACGCAAAACTCTTCCGGCAAATCGCAGCGGAAGTCTTGCCAGAACGGCGTTAAGAAACGGTTGTAGCAAGCGGCCGGGAATTAACGCGGCGTGCGGCATCCACAAAAGAAAATGCCGCCCGAAGGCGGCATTTTCAATACATTGACTGCGGGCTCAAGCCTGTGCGAAGGCACCGTGGCAGTGTTTGAACTTCTTGCCGGAGCCACAGGGGCAGGCCTCATTGCGGCCGACATGGCCCCAGCTCGACGGATCCGCCGGGTTGCGGTTTTCCGGGGCGACAACCACTTCCGAGGCCAAGTAGGCGGGCGCGAAATCGTCTTCGCCGGTATCCGGATCGAGATGGTGCGCCTGCATGAACGGCGGCTCCGGCTCGGCCGGTGCCTGCTGCACGAGCTCGACGCGCATCATCTGTGCGGTCACAGCCTCGCGCAGGTTGTTAAGCAGCGAGGTGAAGAGCTCGAATGCTTCCGACTTGTATTCCTGCAGCGGATCGCGCTGCGCGTAGCCACGGAAACCAATAACGGAGCGCAGGTGGTCGAGGTTGACGATATGCTCGCGCCACAGGTGGTCGAGCGTCTGCATCACGATCGAGCGCTCGACGTAGTTCATGATATCGGGACCGAAGCGCTCCGCCTTCTCGGTGAAGGCCGCATTTGAAGCCTCCGTCAGGCGCTCGCGAATGTTGTCCTCGCCAATGCCTTCTTCCTTGACCCAGTCCTCGACCGGCAGATCGAGATTGAGCAGAGCAGCCGTCCGTTCCTTCAGGCCAGCCGCATCCCACTGTTCAGCATAGGCGCGCTCGGGGATATGCTTCTCGACCAAGTCTTCGATCACCTCGCGGCGCATGTCGGAGACCGTCTCGGAAATATTGGGCGATTCCATCAGCTCGAGGCGCTGTTCGAAGATCACCTTGCGCTGGTCGTTCAGAACGTCGTCGTACTTGAGCAAGTTTTTGCGGATGTCGAAGTTGCGGGCTTCGACCTTCTTCTGTGCGCGCTCCAGAGCCTTGTTGATCCAGGGATGGACGATGGCTTCGCCTTCCTTGAGACCGAGCTTCTGCAGCATGCCGTCCATGCGGTCGGAGCCGAAGATGCGCATCAGGTCATCCTGAAGCGACAGGTAGAACTTCGAGCGGCCGGGGTCGCCCTGACGGCCGGAACGGCCGCGCAGCTGGTTGTCGATGCGGCGGCTTTCGTGGCGTTCAGTGGCGATGACGTAGAGACCGCCGGCCGCGATCGCCTTGTCCTTGAGCTGCTTGATCTCTTCGCGGATTGCCTCGGTCTTCGCGTCGCGATCGGGACCGGGCTCGACCTCTGCCAGTTCACGCTCGACACGCATGTCGAGGTTGCCGCCGAGCTGGATGTCGGTACCGCGGCCTGCCATGTTGGTGGCGATCGTCACGGCGCCCGGCACGCCGGCCTGGGCGACGATGTAGGCTTCCTGCTCGTGGTAGCGGGCGTTCAGGACCTGGAAGTCCTTGAAGCCCTGCTTGCGCATCATGTCGGCGAGAAGTTCGGACTTTTCGATCGAGGTGGTACCGACGAGAACGGGCTGGCCGCGCTTCTGCGCGTCTGCGATCTCGGCGATGATCGCCTTGTACTTCTCCTCGAACGTCCGATAGACCTCGTCGTCCTCGTCGGCACGCTGGATCGGAAGGTTGGTCGGCACCTCGATGACGTCGAGGCCGTAGATGTTGCCGAATTCTTCAGCTTCCGTCTGCGCCGTGCCGGTCATGCCGGCGAGCTTGGCGTACATGCGGAAATAGTTCTGGAAGGTGATCTGCGCCAACGTCTGGTTTTCCGGCTGGATCTGCACGTTTTCCTTGGCTTCCAGCGCCTGGTGCTGGCCTTCAGAATAACGGCGGCCCGGCATCATGCGACCGGTAAATTCGTCGATGATGACGATCTCGTCGTTGCGGACGATGTAGTCCTTGTCGCGCTGGAACAGCTTGTGGGCCTTGAGCGCGTTGTTGACGTGATGGACGATCGCAACGTTTTCGATATCGTAGAGCGACTGGCCCTTCAACAGGCCGGCCTGACGCAGCAGGTTCTCCAGCTTTTCCGTGCCTTCCTCGGAGAAGTTGGCCGAGCGCTGCTTCTCGTCGATCTCGTAGTCGCCTTCCGACAGAAGCGGAATATAGGCGTCGATCGTGTTGTAGAGATCGGAGCGGTCGTCGAGCGGCCCCGAGATGATCAGCGGCGTGCGCGCTTCGTCGACGAGGATCGAGTCCACTTCGTCGACGATCGCGAAATTGTGGCCGCGCTGGACCATCTGGTTCTTCTCGTACTTCATGTTATCGCGCAGATAATCGAAGCCGAGCTCGTTGTTGGTCGCGTAGGTGATGTCGCAATTATAGGCGGCCGCGCGCTCTTCGTCCGAGAGACCGTGGACGATGACGCCCGTGGTCAGGCCGAGGAAGCCATAGATCTTGCCCATCGTCGCCGCGTCGCGGCGGGCGAGGTAGTCGTTCACGGTGACGACATGCACGCCTTTGCCAGCGAGTGCGTTGAGATAGACAGGCAGCGTGGCGACGAGCGTCTTACCTTCACCGGTCTTCATCTCGGCGATGGCGCCGTCATTGAGGATCATGCCGCCGATCAGCTGTACGTCAAAAGGTCGCATGCCGAGGACGCGGCGCGAAGCCTCGCGCACGACCGCAAAGGCCGGAACGAGGATGTCGTCCAGCGTCTTGCCGTCTGCAAGCATCTTGCGGAATTCGACCGTCTGCGCAGCCAGCTGCTCGTCGCTCAGGGCCTTCGTCTTTTCTTCGATGGCATTGATGGCGGCGACGTTCGGCTGGAAGGACCGCACGCGGCGATCATTGGCAGAGCCAAATATTTTGCGGGCTATACCGCCAAAGCTGACCATATGACTGGTCCTTTCTCAATATTTCTTCCCCGGCTTTTCTTATCCGTGGCCCGGCCGAATTTCAGGCACACGTCTCGAAACGCCAGGAAACTTTTCTGGACGCGAGGTTGCGTGACAGATAAGAGGGGGGTCGAATGATGTCAACGGATTTGGCTGATATAGAAAGGCCACATTCCGGTGTTGATGGCTGTTTCAGGCTGGATTCACGACGTTGAAGCCGGTGGGTTTAACTGTGAAGGGTTATTTGATGTTGAACTACAACAAAATCGCTGTGATGGCGTTCGCAACCTTCGTTGCGTTTCAGGCGCCGGTCTATGCGGAAGACAAGCCGGATGCCGTCGTTGCCAAGGTCGGCGATGTCGAGATTCATCAGTCTGATCTCGATCTGGCCGTCGCCAATCTCGACCCGCAGCTCGCGCAGCTGCCGGAGGGGCAGAAGAAGGTCGCCGCCCTGTCCGCCGCCATTGACGTCAAGCTGCTAGCGCAGGACGCGATTGCCGAAAAGCTCGACCAGACCGCCGAATTCAAGAAGCGCATGCAGTATCTCGCTGATCGCGAACTGCACAATGCTTATTTCAAGAAGCATGTCGTCGATACGGTCACCGATGAGGAAGTCAAGGCGCGCTACGACAAGGAAGTCGCAGCCCTGCCGAAGCAGGAAGAAGTGCACGCCCGCCATATCCTGGTGAAGACCGAGGACGAGGCCAAGGACGTCATCAAGCAGCTCGACGCCGGCAAGAACTTCGCGGACTTGGCGAAGGAAAAGTCCACCGATCCGAACAAGGCCGATGGCGGCGATCTCGGCTATTTCACCAAGGGCCGCATGGTCAAGGAATTCGAAGAGGCTGCCTTCGCACTTGAGAAGGGCACCTACACCAAGACCCCTATAAAGACGGATTTCGGTTACCACGTGATCCTGGTCGAGGATAAGCGCGACGCTCCTCCGCCGGCCTTCGACCAGGTCAAGGACCAGGTTCGCCAGCTCGTCATGCGTGACAAGTATCTCGCGCTTCTTGCTGCCGCCAAGGAAAAGTCCAAGGTCGAGATCACCGACGAGGCGCTGCGCAAGGGCTACGAGGATGCCAACAAGCAGCCGCAGCCGGGCGATGAGCCCCCCGCGCAGCCGCAGCAGTAATCTAGAATGCAGGGCCCGGTTCTTCCGGGCCCTTCACTATAATCGTTGTCGTATTTCCGCAGGGCAAGCCGGCTTATACTTCGCCCGGAAATCCTTCCAGCCACCAGGTCGATCGCCATGTCCGGTTCCATCTCTCCGCTCGCTCCGCAATCCTATGCCTCCATGCCGGCGCTGCGCGGTGTGCGCATGGCCACCGCTTCAGCGGGCATCAAGTACAAGAACCGCACCGACGTGCTGATGATGGTGTTCGACAAGCCGGCCGCAGTCGCCGGCGTCTTTACCCGCTCGAAGTGCCCGTCGGCACCCGTCGACTTCTGCCGCGCAAACCTGCCGCATGGCGCCGCACGCGCCGTTGTCGTCAATTCCGGCAATGCCAATGCATTCACCGGCCTGAAGGGCCGCCAGGCGACGGCCCTGACGGCAAAGTCCGCTGCTAGCGCTGTGGGCTGCGGCGAGAACGAAGTTTACCTCGCTTCCACCGGCGTCATCGGCGAACCGCTGGACGCAACGAAATTCTCTGGCGTTCTTGAGCAGATGCACAAGGATGCGACCGGCGACTTCTGGTTCGAGGCAGCCAAGGCGATCATGACGACCGACACCTATCCGAAGGTTGCGACCCGCAGCGCGGAGATCGGCGGCGTGAAGGTGGCGGTCAACGGCATCGCCAAGGGCGCCGGCATGATTGCGCCTGATATGGCGACGATGCTCTCGTTCGTCGTCACCGACGCGGATATCGCGCCGGCTGCGCTGCAGTCGCTCCTGTCCGCGGGCGTCGATCCGACCTTCAATTCGATGACGGTCGACAGCGACACCTCGACTTCCGACACGCTGATGCTGTTTGCTACGGGCGCGGCCGCCGAAGACGGCCAGACCCGTATTGAGAGCGCCGACGACGCGCGCCTTGCCTCCTTCCGTGCTGCCCTTAACGATCTTCTCAAGGATCTTGCGCTGCAGGTTGTGCGCGACGGCGAAGGCGCAACCAAGATGCTCGAGATCACCGTGACAGGTGCCGAAAGCGACGCCGCGGCCAAGAAGATCGCGCTCTCGATCGCCAATTCGCCGCTCGTTAAGACTGCCGCCGCCGGCGAGGATGCCAACTGGGGCCGCATCGTCATGGCCGTCGGAAAATCGGGTGAAATGGCCGATCGCGACCGGCTGGCGATCTGGTTCGGCGATGTGCGTGTTGCTGTCAACGGCGAACGCGACGCCGGCTATTCCGAGGACGCTGCGACCAACGTGATGAGAAAGCAGGATATTCCTGTGAAGGTGGACATTGGTCTCGGAAACGGCACCGCTACGGTCTGGACGTGCGACCTTACAAAGGAGTATGTCGCCATCAACGGTGACTACCGGAGCTGACCTTTCATTGACTGAAACATTTCCCAACAATGCGAATCTGCCGCTCGTGCGCAGGCTGGAGGCCGTCGGCTTCCGAGCCTGGCCGGCCTCGTCCGTGCAGTATGACGGCAGTTGGCAGGTACGACTGACCGCGGGTCACCCGTCCAACCGGCTGAACTCGATCGTGCCGCTCGATCCCTCGGACCACCGCGATGTCGAGATTCGCCTTGCCAAGGCAAGCCGCAAGTTCGAAGCCTATGGCCGCCCGGCGGTCCTGCGTCAGACGCCGCTCGCCTCGCCGGTGTTGATCGATCTCATCCGGAAGCAGCAGTGGGCATCATTCGACGAGACGATCGTCATGACCTGCGATCTTGCCCATGCGGAGCTGCCGGATACGCTTGACCACCTGCCGACGCACGATATCGGCCGTTTCGTGGATGCCAACCTGGCAACCGACGGCGTGTCGTCCAAACTGAAGCCGGCACTCGCCGAGATCATCAATGCGATCAAGCCGCCATCGGGTCTCTTCATGATTGAGGACGCGCAGACCGGGCCGCTGGCGACCGTCCTTTGCGTTCAGGACAATGACCTCGCCGGCATCATGTCGCTTTCCGTCGCCAAGGAACGTCGTCGCGAAGGACTTGGCATCGAAATCCTGACCTCCGCCCTGCGCTGGGCCAGGATGCGCAGCGCCCGTTCCGCCTGGTTGCAGGTGAAGGCGACGAATGCTCCGGCTTTGGCGCTCTACGAACGGTTCGGCTTCCATGAGGCCTACCGCTATTCCTATTGGCGACTGGAGCCGTCGCGATGAGCGAGACAGCCCGAAGCATTCTGCTTGTTGCCGCTTGCGCCCTGATCGATTCCGACGGGCGCATTTTGCTGGCGCAGCGTCCCGAGGGAAAGTCGCTTGCCGGACTTTGGGAGTTTCCCGGCGGTAAGGTTGAGCCGGGCGAGACACCGGAGGAATCGCTGGTGCGAGAGCTTCATGAGGAGCTCGGGATCACGACGAAGGTCGCCTGTCTGGCGCCGCTGAGCTTCGCGAGCCACACCTACGAGAAGTTCCATCTTCTGATGCCGCTCTATGTCTGCCGGCGCTATGAGGGAATTGCGCACGGGAAAGAAGGGCAGGCGTTGAAATGGGTGAAGCCGCAGGCTCTGCGCGACTACCCGATGCCGCCTGCCGACGAGCCGCTCATTCCGATATTGCAGGATCTACTTTAGAAATGTCTGATTATTATCCGGCAAGCGTCCAATTTGGGTGTGGATATTAATCGATCGTTTAACACCTTCTGCCAAATATCGGCCTCAATCAAGCAACTGGCGTGTGTGTGGAAGGCTTGACGCATGGACGACGATTTCTGGAAAGCTGTGAGAGAGAAAGAACGGGCCTCGACCGCCTCGAGCAGAACGGGAGTGCTAAACATCGCGCTGCTGTTTGGCACGGCTGTTGTTGCCTTGACTTTGATCTTGACGCCGATGCTTGCCGACAAGTCCAAGTCGAGCGTCTTCGCGAGCGCACCGTCCGAATTCGATACGATTACGACGGGCTCGATTCCGAAGACCGAGAGCGGCAAGCGCTATACGATCCGCCGCAGCGTCCTTCAGGAGACGCCAGGTTCCGTTTGCGTGGTTCAGGGCTACGGAGGCGGGGTCGGCTGCTGACACTGGCGTTGCTGCAGCGGCAGCCGCAACGCTTGACGACTGCCGCTCTAGCGCCGAGGTGGGCATGCGAGTAGTAAGGGCATTTCTGGTGGACGGCCGTGGCGCAACCGCAATTGAATACGGCCTGATTGCGGCACTGGTCGCGGTCGGTATGATCGCTGGATTCGGAGCGCTGAGTGGCAACCTCGCCAACGTGCTTCTCGGCATCAGCAACAATATGGCCGTACCAAACTAAAAGAAGCGGACACCTACTGCTTCAGCTTGTGTTCCTCGACCTTCAGCGCATCCGCGAGCCTGACCTTCGCCGATCCCGGGCGAAGAGGTTTTTGCTGGCTTTCGTGCGGTGCCCATCCCGAGACATAGATGATCGAGAAGGTTGCTCTGATCCGGCCGTCCGGATCGGCATAGCGTTCGGCGTAGATTTCAGCCGCCCGTAGGAAGAAGGCGCGTGTCAGAGGCTTGCGGCTGCGTGCGACGAGCGGGTTGGTCATGCCCATTGCCCGCAAGTCCTTCATTAGCGGAAAGATGGAGTCGTAGCGCACCGTATAGGTTTCGGCGTCGATTACGGGCAGGGCGAAGCCAGCGCGCTGCATTAGGCCACCGACATCGCGCACGTCGGCGAAAGGGATGACTCGTGGACTCGCGCCCCCGGTCATCTCGATTTCTGTCGCTAGCAGCACTTCCCGCAACTCCTGCAACGTGCCTGCCCCAGGAATCGCGGCAAGAAAGAGCCCATCTGGCTTGAGGGCGCGGCGGATCTGGATGAAAACGCCGGGCGTATCGTTGGTCAGGTGGAGGTTGAGCGGCGCCAACACGAGGTTGGCGGACTGCGGCTCCAGGGGAACCTCTTCCAGCGCGGCCTCGATAAAGGCCTCCTCCGCCTTCGTATAAGCTCGTTCGCTCTCGACCCGCGTCAGTCGTCCGATCTTGCCGGTCGTGATCGCCGCGTGGGCCGCCGCGCCCGTAGTACCGTGCAGTTCGACTGCGTGCTCGAAGGTCCGTTCGACCACGCCGAGGCGCTCGCCGAGTTCTTCTGCGGCGATATCGAGGAGGAAGGTCGCCTTCGGGTCGTGGTTGAGAAGCGCGCGATGTCGGTTTGTCGCGATCCGAGCCTGGTCGAAGATGATATCCATGGTGCGTTGCATAGTCCCGCCGGAGCGCCGCCGCAAGGCGATTTTCCTCAGAGGCGAAACGCGCTAATCTTTCCCGACGAGGCCGAGGGGGCGCAGCAATCCGGAAAGGCGCTTCTGCCTGCAACGCTGCTGCATCAAGCGCAGCCGCCCGCAGGTGGAGCTCGGCGCAAAGGCGCGCGAGGAGAATGTTCGCGGTGTTTTCGCCATCGGCAAGGAGCGGGATAACGACGTCTTTGGCAAGCGGCTTGTCCTCGTCGACGATGTCTACACAACCGGTGCCACGGTTGCTGCGGCAGCCAGGGTGCTTCGCAAAGCGGGGCGCAGGACATCACGGTTTTGACCTTTGCAAGGGCTCTTTCAGAAACTATATGACGAAAAGATAACTTGAATTTGTCTGGAGTTCTCATGGCACCCGTCACCATCTACACGCGCCAAGCCTGCGGTTATTGCGTGCGCGCCAAGTCGCTGCTGTCCGAAAAGGGCGTCGAATTCGTCGAGCACGATGCGACCTTTGTTCCTGAGCTTCGCCAGGAGATGATCGGCAAGTCGAACGGCCGAACGACGTTCCCCCAGATCTTCATCGGCGAGCAGCATGTCGGCGGATGCGATGACTCTATGCGCTCGATCGGGCCGGCGAGCTCGATCCTCTGCTTGCCGTGTAAGGAAGAGCGATGACGTTTAGAGCTGCCGTCATCCAGATGTGTTCCGGCGTCGATCCCGAGAGGAACGCGGCCGCAATGGCACGCCTGGTTCGCGAGGCTGCGGGAAAGGGCGCGACCTATGTCCAGACTCCCGAAATGACCGGCATGCTGCAGCGCGATCGGGCGGCTGCCAAGGCGCTGCTGCGCGATGAGGCCAACGATGTCATCGTTCGTACTGGTTCGGAGCTGGCGCGGGATCTGGGCATCTTCATGCACGTGGGGTCGACCGCAATCGCGCTGAATGACGGTAAGCTCGCCAATCGTGGCTATCTCTTCGGTCCCGACGGCAAGATCCTCAATCGCTACGACAAGATCCACATGTTCGATGTCGATCTCGACAATGGCGAGAGCTGGCGTGAAAGCGCGGCTTACCGTCCAGGATCAGAGGCGCGCGTATTGTCGCTTCCCTTTGCTGAAGTGGGCTTTGCCATCTGTTATGATGTTCGCTTCCCTGCACTTTTCCGCGCCCAGGCTGTGGCAGGGGCCGAAGTGATGACAGTGCCGGCTGCCTTCACGAAGCAGACCGGCGAAGCACATTGGGAAATCCTGCTGCGGGCGCGCGCAATCGAGAACGGCGTTTTTGTGATCGCCGCTGCCCAGGCCGGCCGTCACGAGGACGGGCGTGAGACGTTCGGACATTCGATGATCATCGATCCGTGGGGCCGTGTGCTGGCTTCGGCCGGCCCGACTGACGAAGCCGTCATCCTCGCCGAGATTGATCCCGCAGCCGTCAAGGCCGCCCATGACAAGATTCCGAACCTGAAAAACGGTCGTGATTTCTCAATCGAGAGGGTTGCAGGGGCAGTCGCAGGAGGCGTGGCCGCTTGATCCGTTATTCGCTGCATTGTGAAAATGCCCACGAATTCGAAGGCTGGTTTTCTGAAAGTGCCGACTTCGATCGCCAGGTCGCATCAGGCTTTTTAGTTTGTCCCGTCTGCAATTCCGCGTCCGTCTCCAAGCTTCTGATGGCGCCTTCCGTTTCAACCGCGCGCAGGAAGGATGAGATGCAGACGCTCGCGATGGATACGATGCGTCGGGAGGCGTTCCAGAAGCTGAAAGGGGCCGTCGCGGCGATCAAGGCCAATTCCCAGGATGTCGGAACGCGGTTTCCCGAGGAAGCGCGCAAGATCCACTACGGCGAGAGCGACGCCCGCGGGATCATCGGGCAGACCACGGCCGATGAGGCACAGGCGCTTCTGGACGAAGGCATCGAGATTGCCGCCCTACCTGTTCTGCCCGACGATGTGAATTAAGCTAATGCGCGCTATAGGCTCCATCGACGAGATGGTAGCTGCCGGTGATGAAGCTCGCCTGCTCGGACAATAGGAAGCAGGCGAGTGCTGCCACTTCCTCCGGCGTGCCGCGCCTACCCATCGGCTGCAGCGCCTCCATGCGTCGGCTGCTTGCAATATCGCGATGCTCTGACGAAAGCGGCGTTTCGATCCAGCCAGGCCCAACCGCATTGATGCGGATGCCGAAGCGCGCATATTCGATTGCGGCCGCTTTTGTCAGTCCCACGACGCCGTGCTTGGCCGCCGTATAGGCGCATGCAATCGGCAAGGCGACGACGCCGAGAACGGAGGACATGTTGACGATCGCACCGCCGCCGCCAGCCAGCATCGCCCCGATCTCGTATTTCATGCAGTAGAAAACGCTATTGAGGTTGACGTCCAGCAGCTTGTGCCAGTTGTCGAGCGGGTAGTCTCCGGTTGCCTTGCGCACGCCGTCGACGCCGGCATTGTTGACGGCGAGATGCAGACCACCGCACGTCTCAACGACCGTTCCAATCAGCTTCTCCACCGCCGCCGCATCGGTAACGTCGACGGCAAAATGGTGCGATAGGCCTCCCTGCGCGCGAATTTCATCGGCAACCCGCTCGGCTGCGTCGGCATTGATATCTGCGACGACAACCTGCGCACCCTCCTCAGCCAATCGGCGGGAGATGGCCGCGCCGATGCCGGAACCGGCGCCGGTGACAATCGCTACTTTTCCTTCGAAACCAAGATTCATCGTTTCTTGCTATCGCTCCCTGCGACCAGGCAACTGCAAACGTGAGCAGCTGCAGCCTCCTCGAAATTCCTGTGATGCGCGCTGGCGCCAGCGCGCGAAACCGTTCCAACCTAGCTTTGCGGGGCTTGTTCCCGCAAGAGGCGCCGTCCAAAGCGATGCCGTTATGAAGGACTTATACAACGATAGGATGGTTTCTGTACGGAAAGGACGGGTTGGCCTGCCGATCAACGCCCCGCATATGCTGTTTGTGGAGGGTTTGGATTCTCTGTGGCGTTGAGGCTTGGCCTGAAAACAACGGAATGCTAAAGGAAGGAAATAGGGCTCAGCAATCTTAGCAGGTAACAATGGATAACGACCATATTTCGCGCCGTGGCCTTGTCTTGGGCTTCGTCGCCTTGACGGCCTCTGGATGCACCACAGCGAGTTGGCCGATAGGGAATCCTTTTTCGTCGACGCGTGTCAGTTCCCGCTACCGGCGGCGGGAGGTTGCATACTCGGGCAGTGAGCCGCCAGGCAGCCTCGTCGTCAACACTTACGAGCGCTATCTCTATTTCATCGAGGCTGATGGCCAGGCGACACGCTATGGTGTTGCTGTCGGCGAGGAAGGTCTCACGCTGAAGGGAGGCGCTGTTATTGGCCGGAAAGCCGAGTGGCCGTCGTGGACGCCAACAGCGAGCATGATCGAGCGCAAGCCGCGTCTGGCGCAGTACGCGGGCGGTGTTCCCGGAGGCGAAAACAATCCTCTCGGTGCGGCTGCGCTTTATCTCTACCGCGGCGGGCAAGATACCTATTTCCGTATCCATGGAACAAACGAACCGTGGCTGATCGGGCAGGCGGTGTCGAATGGTTGCATCCGCATGACCAATGAAGACATCATTCATCTCTATGGCCGCGCCCCCATTGGGACCAGCGTTTTGGTCATATGATACTTACATTTTGTATCGATATTGCCACCGTCTGTTAGCATTGCGCGGCGCTTGCGTGACGCGGCGGCGCAGTGTGGCCTTTCTGCACTTGGCTTGTGGCTATTTTACCGCTATTAGTAGAATCGTTGCCTTCGATAACCTATTCCATGCTAACGGAGAGGACTACTTGATGAGCAGAATCCTAATCATGTGCCTTGTTGCGTTGTTTTCCGTTTCGAGCCTTAGCGCTTGCGGAGCAGTCGGTAAAGGCAAGGGCAAAGCCCCGCCGCCAGTAGAGGCCGCCCCAATTACCAAGTAACATCTGACTTTGAATAAAGGGGAGGGACTTGTGTGGCCCCTCCCCCAAATCGTTGTCGGAGCCAGGCCACCTACGCGCAGATGCGCAACTCTAGGCTGGCATCTTTGCGTGAGTGTCTGTGCTCATTCGATCTTGGAGATGACGCGTAGTTATGACGCTTGCAAAAGGCCATCTATCTCTTCTCGTTTTCTTCGCTCTCGCGCTCACTTCCTGCCAATCGGACGACAAGCCACCGCAACCGAGGTTCATCTCGGACGCCAATGGCGCACAAGTCAGTAAAGCTGGCCAGCGCGAAGGCCAGTATTTCATCGAATTCCGTTCACGCTATGCGCTGACCTATGGCCATACCTATGCGGTTTTCGGGCGCCTGAACAATGCCGGCGGGATGATCAATCCGCAGGTCGCCGGGCTTGCGCCCGCTTCTCCTGACGCCGCGCCCTACGTTCTCGGGCACTTCATTCCCGTTCCTGCGACAACCGGGGCGACAGACGGAGACCTTGAGGAAGCCTATCGTTCGGCAAGCTGGCGCATCCTGCTCACCCAGGCCGAGTACAATAAAACTGTCGCCTTCATTCGCCAGCTACAGGCAAAATCGAAGTTGTGGCAGGCCACGGTCGACAATTGCAACAATTTCGTCGGCGAGATCGCACGTTCCATGGGATACAAGACGCCCAGCATCTGGCTTCGTCCGCAAGAGTTCATTACAAAGCTTCGAGAGATGAATACGTGAGTGCGGAGCGAGCCCGTCGGGTCCATCGCTTCTGCATGATCGACGAAGGGTTCCGGTGATCTGAATTGAGCGTTGCTCTCATTGGCAAAATTGTGTGGGTGCTTGGCATCATTGCCTGGTACGCAATTCGCTATCCTTCGGAACGTCGCGCGAGGCGAACAAGGGTGGTCAGCGACCGTCGCTCGGGAGTAGAAGCGGCAGGTCTTTCCGTCGCCATCTTGGGACTTGCCTTTATTCCCGGCTTCTATATCGCGACGGGGATGCCGGCGGCTGCCGACTATACGGCGCATTCGTGGGCGGTGATCCTCGGCGCAATATTGTTTTGCGCGGCCATGTGGGTCTTCCGCAGGACGCACAAGGCGCTCGGCCGCAACTGGTCGATCACCCTGCAGATTCGCGAGAAGCACGAGCTGATTTCCCACGGCCCCTACGCACTCGTCCGCCACCCCATGTATACGTCCTTTCTGCTCATGGCACTCGGTCAGGCGTTTCTGCTGGCAAACTGGGTGGTGGGGCTGGCTGGCGTGATCGGCTTCGCAATTCTCTTCTTTTTGCGGGTGGACAAGGAGGAGCGCATGATGCTGGAGATTTTCGGCTCTGAGTACCGCGCCTACATGGACCGGACGAAGCGAATTATCCCCTACATCTACTAGAGGACGCATGATGCGGGGACGCGCCATCAAGCTTTCGCCATCACGACGTCTTGTCGGAGACCTCATGAGGTTCTCGATCGGCGTGCCGCGCGTCACGGTGCAGCGGCAGATGAATCTTGCGCCGCTGCAACAAGCGAGGATGGCGCAAGAGAGCAAGACGTCCTGGACCGTGTTGTTCCTGAAGGGTTATGCGCTCCTCAGCCAGGACGTGCCGGAACTGCGGCGCGCCTATATCAAATTACCCCGGCCGCAGCTCTACGAGTATCCGGTCAGTATCGCCTCCGTTGCCCATGAGCGCGAGCATGAGGGCGAGCGGATCGTCCTGCTGAGCACGATCAAGGATCCGGAGCATCGGCCGATTGCGGAGATCGAGGAGTTGTTTCTTGCAGCCAGATCAAAGCCGATTCACGAGATCAAGCAGTTCCGCAGGGCACTGAAATTTGCGCGCGCGCCCAGTCCGATCCGCTGGCTCCTGATGTGGCTCGGGCTGAACCTCGGACGGCAGCGCGGGCGGCGCTTCGGCACATTCCAGCTGTCGGTGTATTCGGGCCTGGGAGCAGAATCGTTGAACCCCCTGACGCCGCTGACCACTATTTTCAATTATGGCTCGATTTCCGAAGACGGAACTGTCACCGTCCGCATCCACTATGACCATCGGGTGATGGATGGCGCCAATGTCGCCCGCGCCCTGGTTCGCTTCGAGAGCATCCTGAACGGGGCGATCGCCGATGAAGTCAAAGGCATGGCGTCAAGTGATGCGATCCCGGGCGAGGCGGTGTCGGGGACGGCGTCATGACCGACGAACAGCGTGAAATATGGCGCCCCGCCGTCGTCGTGGTCGGGGCGTCGCGCGGCATTGGCCGGGCAATTGCCAAGGTGGCGGCCCGAGAAGGTGCGACCGTCGTCCTCGTTGCGCGATCATTGGACGGATTGGCTGCTGCTGCAAACGATGTGAAAACGGCCGGTGGTCAAGCATTCACCCTGTCGCTCGACCTTCTTGCAAGCGACGCCTCGACGCGACTGCAGGACTTCCTTACGGCCAACGGCTTGGCCTGCGACGTTCTGGTCAACAGCGCCGGCTATGGTTTGCGCGGTCCGGCGACAACGCTTCCGATCGCCGACCAGCTCGGCATGGTCGACCTCAACATCCGCGCCCTGACGGATATGACGTTGCATTTCCTGCCGGGAATGGTGGCACGCGGACGGGGCGGGGTTCTCAATCTCGGCTCCATCGCCGGTTTCACGCCCGGTCCGAACATGGCGCTGTACTATGCCAGCAAGGCGTTCGTCCGCTCCTTCTCGGAGGCCCTTCATCAGGAAGTCAGATCGACCGGCGTGACGGTTACCTGCGTTGCGCCCGGGCCGGTGTCGACAGAATTTCTCGAGCGGTCAG
The DNA here is from genome assembly GCF_000577275.2 of Rhizobium favelukesii. NCBI lineage: Bacteria > Pseudomonadati > Pseudomonadota > Alphaproteobacteria > Hyphomicrobiales > Rhizobiaceae > Rhizobium > Rhizobium favelukesii. Next base: position 3,748,341 of record NZ_HG916852.1, on the reverse strand, counting down.
GTGCGGGCCGGGCTGCACTGTTCAAGATCCTGCCAAAGCTCAGCTCGGACTATGTGGCCGAGCGTTCTTGGCGCGGTTTCAAATCCGGCCGTCGCCTGGTCGTGCCGGGCTTTTCGGCGAAGCTGGTGGCCTTCGTGGCATCGGCGCTGCCATCGGCGGTGAAGGTGCCTTTGATCGGTCGCTTGCAACGGCGCAGTCGCGACCTGTGTCCTTGCGGCTCGGGCAAGCCTTTCAAGGAGTGCTGCGGCTCGCGGCAGACGCGTCGAGGGGTCGCCTGACCCCCCGCGAATGCGATTAGCCAGTGCGTTTTGCCAGCATCATGTAGTTCACGTCCATGTCCTTCGACAGATTCCACTGGTTTGACAGCGGATTGAAGACCACGCCTGTGCGATCGACAATCGAGAGGCCGTTTTCCGTAACGGGCTTTTCGATCTCTTCGGGGCGGACGAGCTTCTCATACTGATGAGTGCCGCGCGGCAGCCACCGCAGGATATTCTCCGCGGCAAAGATGGCGAGTGCGGCGGCTTTCATGGTCCGATTGATCGTTGCGACGAACATCAACCCGCCAGGACGCACCATCCTGGCGCAGGTGCCCAGGAAAAAATCGACGTCGGCGACGTGCTCGACGACCTCCATGTTTAGAACGATGTCGAAGCTCTCGCCGGCCTCGGCGAGCTGCTCGGCCGTCATCGCACGGTAATCGACGGGAACGCCGGAGGCTTTCGCATGCGTCGAGGCGATTCCGATATTCTTCTCCGATGGATCCGCACCAACGACACTGGCACCCATGCGTGCAACCGGCTCTGACAGCAGACCGCCGCCACAGCCGATATCAAGCACGCGAAGACCTTCCAGCGGCCTTGCGCTGCGCACGTCCAGGCCGAAGTTTTCGGCTGCCTTGTCGCGGATATAGGCGAGCCGCACGGGATTGAATTTGTGCAGCGGTTTGAACTTGCCGGTGGGGCTCCACCATTCCGCCGCCATCGCCGAGAAGCGGTCCACCTCTTGCTGGTCGATCGTGCTTTTTGCCGCTTCGCTCATATTTCCGTTCCTCGCGTCCGTTCTGAGTGAAGTCGGACGAAGCTGTGAGGAAGTCAAGAGCTGGCCGCCGACGTGACCGCGCAAGCAACTCCCAGACGACGTTAAAAGTGGTCCTGCCTACACCAAGAGGATAGCAGACGCTAAAGTTAACAATATGCTAATATACTCGATGGATTGTTGAGGGTCGATCATGTCTCGCTTCTGTGGTGCCGTCGCTGCAGGCGTCATCTTTGCTTTGTTTAGTCCGATGCAGGCCTTTTCTGCAGAGCCGGTCGGACAAGCGACTTTGATCCGAACGGAGGTATCCGGTCGGACCGGCCCGCTGGTCGTGCGATCGCCCGTCCACAAAGACGAGCGTATCCGCACGTCATCGTCGGGTCTCGGACAGTTCATATTCAAAGACGGAACGAAGCTTGCTGTCGGCGCCGGATCGACGGTTGTGATCGACAAGTTCGTCTATGACGATTCCGCTTCCGTAAAGCGGCTCTCGATCAAGGCGGCGAAAGGCACGTTCCGGTGGATCAGCGGCAATTCGGCGTCGTCGGCCTATTCGATCGTAACCCCGGCCGGGACAATCGGCGTACGCGGCACGGCCTTCGATTTCTACGTCGGCCCCAATGGCACGACGGCCATCGTGTTGCTCAACGGTGCGGCGAGCTTCTGCGGGCCCGGTGGCTGCAGGCAGTTGCGGCAGCAGTGCGACTGCGTGATCGCAACCCGTGGCGGCAGAATGACCGATCCCAGCCAGGTCGACCGCCGTACGTTGCAGACACTTAGCAATCCACGAGCATTGCCGTTCCTTTCCGGGGATCAGCAGCTCTCAGGCGCGCTCGGCGGCATTCGCACCAGTTGCGGGCTGGCATCACTGCGCCAGGACCGCCAGGAACGACCGCAGCCACAACAACGGCAGGAGCGGCCGGCACCTCAGGCGCCCCAGCAAGCGCCTCAGGCGCCCCAGCAAGCGCCCCAGGCTTCCCAGCAGGCGCCGCAACAAGCGCCGGACACGCCGGATCCGCCCGACAGGCCCGATAAACCGGACAAGCCTGATCATCACCATCACGACTGGGATCACCATGGTAGAGACCACCATGACCGCGATCACCGCGGGCATGACGGAGACGATGACGACCGCGATCGCAACGGGCGTCATGGTCACCGGAGCGATAACTAAGGCTCAAGGTGAAGCTTGGTTTCGCGCGGCAAACCCGTTCGCATAGCGTCATCGTCATTGCCGGGATTGTCGCGGAAATGATCGGCTCGGCGCCCGAGGCGGCTGTAGAATTGGGGCAGGATCGCCGTTAGTTCCGCAGCCTTGAGCTTGGCGATGTTGAGCATCTTGCGGCTTTCGGCCGAATGAGTGCGGAGCGCGGCGACAAGCTCCGTGTGGATCCGCTGCATTTCGGCAAAGGCGCTGGAACCGCGAACCTGTTCACCGCCGACGACTGCGTAGAGCCGCGCCCTACTACTCTTGCCCTTCAGTCCGAGCAGGCCGGCGTCGAGGAGCGCGAAATGCGGCAGTTCGGCGGCCGTGCTCTCCGAGACGAGAATATCGAAGCCAACCTCCTTGCAGGCGGATTCGATCCTCGCCGCGACGTTGACGGCATCGCCAACGGCAGAATAGTTGAAGCGCGTCTCCGCCCCCATATTGCCGACACAGGCAAGGCCTGTGTGAATGCCGACGCCGATGCCGACCTGATAGTCCTGACCAAAGCCGAAGGCATCTGATGTGTTGAGTGAAGCGAGCGTCTCACGCATGGCAAGGGCGGCGCGGGCCGCCTTGGCAGGGTGATTTATCACATCCACCGGGGCGTTCCAGAACGCCATGATCGAGTCGCCGATAAACTTGTCGAGCGTGCCTTCATTGGCAGTCACGTGGCGGCTCAGCGCATCGAGCAGCGTGTTTAAGAAGCGGACGACCTCGGCTGGCTGCAGCCGTTCGCTGAGTTCGGTGAAACCGCGCACGTCGACGAACATCACCGTCAACTCTCGATCGTCGCCCCCGAGGCGCAGCGCATTGCGCGTGTGCTCGATCCGGTAGAGCAGCGAGGGTGAAAGATACTGCCCGAAGGCCCGGCGCACTTCGCGCCGCTCGCGGTCGATGACGAGGATGCGAAACGACGTGGCGGCGAAATGGATGATCGAGCCGGCAATGATCGGTGCCAGCGGATCCAAAAGCAGGCCCCAGGCCGAAAAGGCCAACCATGAGGCCGCAAGAGCAAGCGCCGTAATGCAGAGGCCACAGGCGAGCGCTACGGCCGGGCTGACGAAGGTGGTCAGCACAACCAGGATCGTGCCCAGCACGGCAATCGCAAGGATTTCCATTCCATCGGCCCAGTCGGGCCGGGAGAGATAATGACCGGTCAGGATCTGTTCGACGGTCTGGGCATGCATGGAAACACCAGGGACGTTCTGGCCGAGAGCCGTCGTCCGAATATCCTGCAGACCGGCCGAGGATGTCCCGACAAAGACGATGCTGCCTTCGATGGCAGCAGCGACCTGCGGATCGACGCCTTGCGGGGCTAGGATCTTGCCGGCGGAGATATAGCGCTCTGCAACATCAGGACTAGTATACAGCCACAGCTCGCCGCTTGCCGTCACCGGGACGACGAACTCGCCGATCTTGACCGATGTCAGCGTGTCGGGTGCTTCGGGGGCGGCTGCCAGCACATAGGTTGAGGCACCTTGGGCAACGCGCAGAGCCTCGATCGCCAGATTCGGATAGAGCTGCTCGCCATCCGTCAGAAAGAGCGGGACCTTGCGAACGACAGCGGAGGGATTGCCGGGATTGAGGCTGATATGGCCGAGACCTGTGGCATTGATCTGCAATTGCGGGCGTACCGGTGTCGCCGCGTCGATGCGGGGAGGGGCGTTGACTGGGTTTTCACCGGTAAAGGCAAAGCCCGCCTTGACCGGCGGTCGGTAGTTGCCTTCGGTCGTCAGGCCGAAGCCGAGCACCACGGGTCGTCCGGCGATCGCTTCGGCGAAAAGCTCGTCATTGTCAGGCAACCGGCTCAGCAACGTCGCGTCGACGCCGGCGACATCACGCATGACGGTGCGCGGCGAGAGACGGTCGGGTTCCGCAAACAGCACATCGAAAGCGATCGCTGCTGCTCCCAGATCCGATAACCGCTGTACGAGAAGCGCAAGCCGGTCGCGCGGCCACGGCCACTGGCCGAATTCCTTGAGTGAGGCCTCGTCGATGTCGACGATGCGGACCGGCGTCGGCTCGAAGGCGCGCGGGGCAATGCGCTGGTATTCGTCGAAGGTGATGTCGCGGATCTGCCGCAGGAGCGGCGGATCGCTTGCCCGCAGCACCGTGAAGGCCGCGACAATGGCGAGGCCAATGATAACGCCGATTTGCTGCGCACGCGTCATATGCAATCGGAGCCCTTGCGTCGGAAACGATGGACGCAGGTCGGTGGATCATGCCCGGCGTCTTCTCGGCGCAGTTAGGCTGCCTGTTTCTGTGGCGCGATGCAACTGCACCTTTCGGGCCGTTGGAGCTCCGGCATGGAGCTCGCCCGCATAGAGCCGTGCCTCAATATTTTGGGGGCATCTTGTTCAGGTTGCCAAATGCTGCAACGCGCCGTTAGGTTACGAATAGCGATTTGAACTGCGACGGCTGGCAGCGGAGATACTGACTGGCGGCCTTTACCTGGCCGCCGAGCGCGGCTGCAGCATGCCAGGGCCAACGGGGATCGTAGAGCGCCGCGCGAGCGATGGCGATCAGGTCGGCATCTCCGGTAGCGACAATTGCCTCGGCTTGTGTCGGCTCCGTGATCAGGCCAACGGCAACAACGGGCATGTTCACTGCGGACTTGATCGCGCGGGCAAGCGGCACCTGGTAGCTGGGGCCGACCGGGATCTGTTGGGCCGGATGCAGCCCGCCGCTCGATACGTGGATTGCGTCACATCCCCTCGCTTCAAGCATCTGGACAAAGGTGATGACCTGGTCGACGTCCAGACCGCCCTCGATCCAGTCTGTTGCGGAGACCCGCATCGTGACGGTTCTGTCGGACGGCAAGGCCGCTCGGACAGCATCGAAGACCTCAAGTGGAAACCGCATTCGGTTTTCGATCGAGCCACCATATTCGTCCGAACGCTGATTGGAAAGCGGCGATAGGAACTGATGCAGCAGGTAGCCGTGCGCGCCATGAAGTTGAACGGCATCTATACCGATCCTCGCAGCGCGAACCGCAGCGGTAGCGAATCCGTCCCGCACGCGTTTTAACCCCTCCCGATCCAGCGCCGTTGGCGGCACATAGTTTGAGCTGAAAGCAATCTCGGAGGGTGCTTCGGTCTGCCAGCCATGCAAGTGATCGGGGGGAAACTGGGTGCCGCCGCGCCACGGAACCTCCGTGGATGCCTTGCGGCCTGCATGAGCAAGCTGCACGGCAATCGGGATATCGGACCAGCGGCGGATGGCTTCGAGAGTGCGGGCCATTGCCGCTTCGGTGGCATCGTCGTACAGGCCGACATCCGCAAACGTGATCCGCCCCTCGGGAACGACAGCCGTGGCCTCCATGGTCAGAAGGGCTGCGCCCGACAAAGCCAGTTGGCCGAGATGGATCATGTGCCAATCGGTCATGCAACCATTTTCGGCAGAGTACTGGCACATCGGTGCAATCACGATCCGATTTGCAAGCTCAAGATTGCGGACGCGAAACGGCGTGAACAGAACGGGCTGCGACAAGCTTGATCCCCTCTAAATTACGGACGCAGTAGGCCGGCAACGGCTTCTACTGCTGCCCCTACATGCTCATGAACGGTCCCAGAACGGAGGTGCACCAAACAGCGTCGGCGGTCAGCGTTGTTCATTTCGTGCAAGACATATCGCTCCATAGGCTCCCCCTTACTTGAGTCCAGGCCGATGGGCTGCAATTAGCGTCGAGCCCATTCACTTCAAGGACGTCTATCTGCTTCCGCTCCGTCACGCTCTCATTCTCCTTTCCGCACCTTGCCACCCCCCCACAAACTCGCTAAGAGACGCGGCAACTTGGGCCCTTGGGGCGCAAGGCTTTAGAAGGGCTCCAGAACTCCCAATTCCTGGCTCTTCAGCCATGCGGTTCCATACAGGGCTCGTGATGCCGGGTCTGGCTTTGGTCTCTCTCGGCGCTAGGTCGTGGTAGAGGCATATGGCACGCATCGTATTGAAATTCGGCGGAACGTCCGTCGCTGATCTGGACCGCATCAAGAACGTTGCCCGCCATGTAAAACGTGAAGTCGATGCCGGCCATGAAGTGGCGGTCGTCGTATCGGCCATGTCCGGCAAGACGAACGAGCTGGTCGGCTGGGTGCAGGGCGCGCCGAAGGTCGTTGGCGCCAATTCGCCGTTTTACGATGCGCGCGAATATGATGCGGTCGTCGCATCCGGCGAGCAGGTGACATCCGGGTTGCTTGCGATCACTCTGCAGGCGATGGATATCAACGCCCGCTCCTGGCAGGGCTGGCAGATTCCGATCCGCACCGACAACGCCCATGGCGCCGCCCGTATTCTCGAGATCGATGGCTCCGACATCATCAAGCGCATGGGCGAAGGTCAGGTTGCCGTCATTTCCGGCTTTCAGGGGCTCGGACCCGACAATCGCATCGCGACGCTCGGCCGCGGTGGCTCGGATACGTCCGCGGTCGCGATCGCCGCTGCGGTCAAAGCCGATCGCTGCGACATCTACACCGATGTCGACGGCGTCTACACGACCGATCCGCGCATCGTGCCGCAGGCGCGCCGCCTGAAGAAGATCGCCTTCGAGGAAATGCTCGAAATGGCCTCGCTCGGCGCCAAGGTTCTGCAGGTTCGCTCTGTCGAACTCGCTATGGTGCACAAGGTCCGTACCTTCGTGCGCTCCTCTTTCGAAGATCCCGATGCTCCGGGCATGGGTGATTTCTTGAATCCGCCCGGAACGCTGATTTGTGACGAGGATGAAATCGTGGAACAGGAAGTAGTCACCGGCATCGCCTATGCCAAGGATGAGGCTCAGATCTCGCTTCGCCGTCTTGCCGACCGGCCGGGCGTTTCCGCGGCGATCTTCGGGCCACTGGCCGAAAGCCACATCAACGTCGACATGATCGTCCAGAACATCTCCGAAGACGGCTCGAAGACCGACATGACCTTCACGGTTCCTTCCGGCGATGTCGACAAGGCAATCAAGGTTCTCGGCGAGAACAAGGAAAAGATCGGCTACGATGTCGTTCAGAACGAATCGGGTCTGGTGAAAGTGTCCGTTATCGGCATCGGTATGCGCAGCCATGCGGGCGTTGCCGCCACCGCGTTCAAGGCGCTGGCCGACAAGGGCATCAATATCAAGGCGATCACGACATCGGAGATCAAAATTTCGATCCTTATCGACGGTCCGTATGCGGAACTCGCTGTCAGGACTTTGCATTCCTGCTACGGTCTGGATAAGAACTGATTCTGAACAGGCTTGCCGCGCGTTCAAGTTGAGAAGTCACGCGGCTGTTGGCTGTGAGACTTTGATGTTTGTTTTGGAGCTTGAGACGCAATGAGAGACCTTTCCGGCGGTCCGCGCGTGCTGCTCAAGCGGCTACGCGAGTTGATGGCGGAGCCGCTGGAGCCGCAGGAACGTCTCGATCGGATCGTTCGCCAGATTGCAGGCAACATGGTGGCGGAGGTCTGCTCCGTCTACGTGTTGCGTGCCGACGGCGTCCTCGAGCTCTATGCAACCGAAGGTCTGAACAAGGAAGCGGTCCACCTCTCCCAGCTCAAGATGGGGCAGGGTCTGGTCGGCACGATCGCCGCCTCGGCGCAGCCGCTCAATCTCTCCGACGCGCAATCGCATCCGGCCTTCCGCTACCTGCCGGAAACCGGCGAAGAGATCTATCATTCCTTCCTCGGCGTGCCGATCCTGCGCACCGGCCGTTCGCTCGGCGTTTTGGTCGTGCAGAACAAGGCAAGCCGCACCTATCGCGAAGAAGAGCTCGAAGCGCTCGAGACGACCGCGATGGTGCTTGCCGAGATGATTGCTACCGGCGAGCTCAAGAAGATCACCAAGCCTGGCCTCGAACTCGACCTGACGCGTTCGGTGACCATCGACGGCGACACCTATAATGAAGGTATCGGCTTGGGTTACGTCGTGCTGCACGAGCCGCGTATCGTCGTCACCAACCTGCTGAACGAGGATTCCGAGAAGGAAATCCGTCGTCTCAGCGAGGCGCTCGGGTCGCTCCGTATCTCGATTGACGACCTTCTGTCGCAGCGCGACGTTTCGATGGAGGGCGAGCACCGCGAGGTTTTGGAAACCTACCGCATGTTCGCCTATGACCAGGGCTGGGTGCGCAAGCTTGAGGAAGCGATCCGTAACGGACTGACGGCGGAAGCCGCGGTAGAGAAGGTGCAAAGCGACACCAAGGCGCGCATGATTCGCATGACCGATCCCTATCTGCGGGAGCGGATGCACGATTTCGAAGATCTGGCGAACCGGCTGCTCCGGCAGCTGACCGGCTATACCGGCCGCACTGCGGGGGATGGCTTCCCGAGCGACGCCATCATCCTGGCGCGTGCGATGGGGGCGGCCGAATTGCTCGACTATCCGCGTGCCAATGTGCGCGGCCTCGTGCTGGAAGAAGGTGCGGTGACGAGCCATGTGGTGATCGTCGCGCGTGCCATGGGCATTCCCGTGATCGGCCAGGCCGCGGGCGTCGTGGCGCTTGCCGAAAACGGTGATGCCGTGATCATCGATGGTGATGGCGGGCATGTGCATCTTCGCCCCATGCCTGAACATCAGCGTTCCTACGAAGAAAAGGTACGGTTCCGCGCCCGTCGGCAGGAGCAGTTCCGGGCGCTGCGCTCCGTCGAGCCGCGTACCAAGGACGGGCAGCGTGTGTCGTTGATGATGAATGCCGGGCTGCTTGTCGATTTGCCGCAGCTTTCGGACTCGGGCGCCGAAGGCATCGGCCTGTTCCGCACCGAGCTGCAGTTCATGATCGCCTCCACTATGCCGAAGGCGGAAGAGCAGGAACTGTTCTATCGCAACGTGCTGAAGCAGGCGGCCGGGCGGGTCGTGACCTTCCGCACGCTTGATATCGGCGGCGACAAGGTCGTTCCCTATTTCCGCGGCCATGAGGAAGAAAATCCAGCTCTCGGCTGGCGGGCGATCCGCCTGTCGCTCGATCGTCCGGGTCTGTTGCGCACGCAGTTGCGTGCCATGCTGAAGGCCGCGGCAGGCATTGAGCTGAAGCTGATGGTGCCGATGGTGACCGAGGTTTCCGAGATCGCCGCCGTGCGCGACCTCCTGCAGAAGGAAGTGCAACACCTCTCCCGCTTCGGCCACGGCCTGCCTCGCAAGCTGCAGTTCGGCGCGATGCTGGAAGTGCCGGCCCTGCTCTGGCAGCTCGACGAGCTGATGTCGGCCGTCGATTTCGTCTCGGTCGGGTCGAACGACCTCTTCCAGTTTTCGATGGCGGTCGATCGCGGCAATGCGCGGGTTTCCGACCGCTTCGATCCGCTTGGCAAGCCGTTCCTCAGGATCCTGCGCGACATCGTACGGGCGGGCGAACGCAACAACACGCCGGTGACGCTATGCGGCGAGCTCGCCGGCAAGCCGATCTCGGCGATGGCGCTGCTCGGCATCGGCTTCCGTTCGGTATCGATGTCGCCGGCGTCGATCGGTCCGGTCAAGGCGATGTTGCTCGGACTTGATGCCGAGGCGCTGGCAAAGGTGATGAATGAGGCGCTTGACGATACCAAGTCGCCGACGTCGATGCGCGACGTACTTGCCCACTTCGCCGATGCTCACAATATTCCTCTTTAGTTCAAGACAAGCAGAATCGGAGTGAAGGGTGGCGAAGCTTCCCGTTGAAAAGATGCGCGAGCTGGAACGCCGTTTTGGTGAGATCGAAGCGCGCATGTCGGCCGGCCCGGCGGCCGATGTCTATGTCAAGCTTGCCTCCGAATATTCCGAGCTGCAGCCCGTCGTCACGAAGATCCGCGCCTACGAGAAGGCGATTGCCGAGCTTGCAGACCTCGAAACCATGCTGAACGACAAGTCGGTGGACCGCGAAATGCGCGATCTGGCCGAGCTGGAGCTGCCTGACGTGAAGGAGCAGCTGGAGGCGCTGGAGCAGGAAATCCAGATCCTGTTGTTGCCTAAGGACGCAGCCGACGAGAAGAGCGCCATTTTGGAAATCCGTGCCGGCACCGGTGGGTCGGAAGCTGCACTCTTTGCAGGCGACCTGTTCCGGATGTATGAGCGCTATGCCGCCGCCCACGGCTGGAAGGTGGAAGTGCTGTCGTCGAGTGAAGGCGAAGCGGGCGGCTTCAAGGAAATCATCGCGACGATTACCGGCAAGGGGGTGTTCGCCAAGCTGAAATTCGAATCCGGCGTCCACCGCGTCCAGCGCGTGCCGGAAACGGAAGCGGGCGGGCGTATCCACACCTCGGCCGCGACGGTCGCGGTTTTGCCGGAGGCGGAAGAGATCGACATCGAGGTCCGGCCGGAAGACATCCGCATCGATACGATGCGCTCCTCCGGCGCCGGTGGCCAGCACGTCAATACGACCGACTCCGCGGTGCGCATCACGCACCTGCCGACAGGCATTGTCGTCACCAGTTCCGAGAAGTCGCAGCACCAGAACCGCGCCAAAGCGATGCAGGTTCTGCGCTCGCGGCTCTATGACGCCGAGCGTCAACGCGCCGACAGCGAGCGTTCCGCCGACCGCAAGAACCAGGTCGGCTCCGGCGACCGCTCCGAACGCATCCGCACCTACAACTTCCCGCAAGGGCGCGTGACAGACCATCGCATCAACCTGACGCTCTACAAGCTCGACCGGATGATGGTCGGCGAGATCGACGAAGTGGTAGACGCGCTGATGGCCGATTATCAGGCGAGCCAGCTGGCGCAACTCGGCGAGCAGCAATGAGCAAGAGCGGGAAACAGGCTGAGCCTACGGTTTCCCAAATGCTGGCCGGGGCCCGCCGTCGGTTCACCGAAGCCGGCATAGAGAGCGCTGCCGCGGATGCCCGCGTGCTGGTGGCAGGGCTACTTGGTCTTTCGACGACTGCCATCGTCACGCGGGGCGCCGAGACCATCGGCACGGAGCAGGTGGCAGCGATCGAGCAAGCAATCGAACGTCGGCTGGCGCACGAGCCGGTTCACCGCATTCTTGGCGAACGCGAATTCTACGGCCTGCCGCTGTCGTTGTCTGCGGAAACCCTCGAGCCCAGGCCTGACACGGAAATTCTCGTGGATACGATGCTTCCTTATCTGCGCGATCTTGCAAATGCCGAGGGCCGTATCCATATCCTGGATCTAGGGACCGGAACCGGGGCGATATGCCTTGCGCTGTTGAGCGAATGTCCGGAGGCGTCAGGCGTCGGCAGTGACATATCAGCCGATGCGTTGAGGACGGCACAATCAAACGCGGAAAGAAACGGATTGCAGGATCGCTTCGAAACCATTCAGTCTAGTTGGTTTGAAAACATCCACGGCGCGTTTCACGTGATTGTCTCAAATCCGCCCTATATCGCTTCTAAGGTCGTTCACACTCTCGCTCCCGAAGTGACGAAATTTGATCCACCTGCCGCACTGGATGGCGGCGCGGATGGGCTTGACGCCTACAGAACCATCGCCAAAGATGCGGCTAGGTTCATACAGCCCGACGGCGTTGTGGGACTTGAGATTGGCTATGATCAGCGAAACGACGTGACAGACGTTTTCGAGGCTGAGGGCTTCAAGCTTCTGGAATCCGTGAAAGATTACGGCCAGAATGACCGGGCGCTTGTGTTCGCGCTCAAGTGATGCGCGGCAACGTAAAGCACTAAACAGGACATTGGTGTCATTGCGAAGAAAAGGCTTGGATTTCCACGGGAAGCAATATAGGTTGACCGCACGCGTTGGAGAGATAGGACAGAACGGTGAGTCGTTCGATACTAGCTCGGCCTCGGGGGTCGGCTCTTTTAAACGAGAGTTTCAAAGGTTGAACACGACCCAATGCGTGAATCAGTCAAACTGACTTGAGAACAAGCGGCAGGTTGGCGCGAAGGCGCAGTATGCTTGCGGCACGAGGGCTCTGAGCCGGTGAACCGGCCACGGCGGTTGGTGCCACCACTCCACAACAAACCACAAAACAAACCACAACAAACAATGAATTCAGGTGAACGATCTATGAGGCCAGGACAGCAGAACAAGCGCGGTCGCGGGCGTGGCAATAACAACGGCGGCAGCGGCGGCGGTGGTGGAAACAACAACAACTTCAACCGCAAAGGCGGCAATCCGCTGACGCGCACCTACGACAGCTCCGGCCCCGACGTTAAGATCCGCGGTACCGCGCAACATATCGCTGAAAAGTATGCGCAGCTCGGTCGCGACGCACAGAGCTCCGGCGATCGTGTCATCGCCGAAAACTATCTGCAGCACGCCGAACATTACAACCGCATCATTGCCGCCGCACAGGCGCAGATGCAGGAGCGCTTCCAGCGTGACGACCGCAACGAGTTCAGTGAAGGCGCCGAGCGCGAAAGCGACGACGTCGAAGGCGGGGACAACGACGATGTCGTCATCGTCCAGCCGCCGCGCCAGCAGTATGAGCATCAGCAGCGCCGCTCGGAGGAGCAGCCGCAGCGCCGAAACGACGAGCAGTCGCGCCGCAACGAAGACCAGCCCCGCCAGCCGCGGCGTCAGGAACAGCAGCCGGCTGCAGCTGCATCGGCAGCGCCGCAGCCCGAAGCCATCGACGGCAGCGGTCCGCAGCCTGAGATCGAAGGTATCCCGGCAGAGGTTTCGATGGACGAGGAAAGCGCCGCAGGCCAGCCGCGCGAGCGTCAGCCGCGTCGGCGCACTGCTGGCAGCCGTCCACGTCGTCCGCGCCGCGCTGCGGAAGGCGAGGCTCCGGCCGAGGGCGAAGGCGCAGATTCCGGCGACGCCCCTGTTCTGGCGGATGCCGCTTCGGAATAGCCGGATCGTCTCAGCGATCCGAGCCAACGGATAAAAAGGTCGCTCTTCGGAGCGGCCTTTTCTGTTCCTGCATCCCCTTTCGCCGCCTGACCGGGCTCCGCCCGAGCGTTAAAGGGCGGCGCAATTTGCCGTAACGCGCACCTACGTCAAAGCCATGGCTATGTCTGAGTGGATCGCGCCAATACATCTCATCACCAGACAACATTGCAAATAGTCGACGTTTGACGGGAGACCTGCGACGACAACATTCGCGTACCCTCCTGTGACGCCAGCAACCTCACGCGCCTCAATCTGCTTCAGGATCGACAGCGCTCGCTGCCGGGGCCGTTGCGGCCGCCAGCATGGTGAGGTCGGCGGCAGCCCAGGCGCAGACGGCAGCGCCATCCGGCAACAAGCCGAACATCCTCGTCATCTTCGGGGACGACATCGGCATCCCGCAGATCAGTGTCTACACGATGGGGCTGATGCGTTATCGCACGCCCAATATCGACCGGATCGCGATTTTCTCGCCAAAAACATATGGCTCCTCGTTCCGATGCAGGGAAGGATCAAGGACTTCTTCAAAGACTCTGATCAGTTCCCTCATCGGGAAGGCAGTTCGCTGAATGCCAGTGGCATCAACGACAGCATGCTACGGCAACAGGCGGCCCTGAACCGATTGAATGAAATGGAACGCTTGCCCCCGGTGACCGCGTGCCACAGACCCGCGCCGGTTAGAAACGGCGCGGGTCATTTTCCTTTGATCAACTATCGCGAAATTTCGCCGCAAATGCCTGACGGTACAAGCGTTGCGATGTGACGCCTTTCTCGGTGGGTCTCCCCGTGCCGGACCGGCGTCTTTTTCGCCTGATCGCCCCTTTAAACTTTTGAAATTGTCCACCATATCCAGCCCAAGTTCAGCCGCAAATCCCAAACCGCGGCGGACAATGAGCTTGCCATTGAGGGAGCTCGATCTCAGTCATCGGCCTGTGCCTCGTGAGGGCAGGGCGATTCATGGAGGTATAGTATGAATATTGAAAAATACTCCGAGCGGGTGCGCGGTTTCATTCAATCCGCCCAGACTTATGCGCTCGCGCAGGGTCACCAGCAGTTCACGCCCGAACATGTTCTGAAGGTGCTGCTCGACGACGACCAGGGCATGGCCGCTTCGCTGATCGAACGCGCCGGCGGCGACGCCAAGGCCGCACGTCTTGCCAACGATGCCGCGCTTGCCAAGCTGCCGAAAGTATCAGGCGGCAACGGGCAGATCTATCTTGCTCAGCCGCTTGCCAAGGTTCTTTCGACGGCTGAAGAGGCAGCCAAGAAGGCTGGCGACAGCTTCGTCACCGTCGAGCGGCTGCTGCAGGCGTTGGCGATCGAGTCTTCGGCTTCGACGTCCACGACGCTGAAGAATGCCGGGGTGACCGCGCTTGCGCTCAATCAGGTCATCAACGAAATCCGCAAGGGCCGCACAGCCGACAGCTCGAATGCCGAACAAGGCTTCGACTCGCTGAAGAAGTACGCCCGCGATCTGACCAGCGAAGCCCGAGAAGGCAAGCTCGATCCGGTCATTGGCCGCGACGACGAAATCCGCCGCACGATCCAGGTCCTGTCGCGCCGCACCAAGAACAACCCGGTGCTGATCGGCGAGCCGGGCGTTGGCAAGACCGCCATCGTCGAAGGCCTGGCGCTGCGCATCGTCAACGGCGACGTGCCGGAATCGCTCAAGGACAAGAAGCTGATGGCGCTCGACATGGGCGCGCTGATTGCAGGTGCGAAATATCGCGGCGAGTTCGAAGAGCGGCTGAAGGCGGTGCTCAACGAGGTGCAGGCCGAGAACGGCGAGATCATCCTGTTCATCGATGAAATGCACACGCTGGTCGGCGCCGGCAAGGCGGATGGGGCGATGGACGCCTCCAATCTCCTGAAGCCCGCGCTTGCGCGCGGTGAGCTGCACTGCGTCGGCGCGACGACGCTCGACGAGTACCGCAAGCATGTCGAAAAGGATCCGGCCCTTGCCCGCCGCTTCCAGCCCGTCATGGTCGAGGAGCCGACGGTCGAGGACACGATCTCGATCCTGCGTGGCCTCAAGGAAAAATACGAGCAGCATCACAAGGTCCGTATCTCGGATTCGGCTCTGGTTGCGGCTGCGACGCTTTCCAACCGCTACATCACAGACCGATTCCTGCCCGACAAGGCGATCGACCTGATGGACGAAGCCGCTGCGCGGCTGCGCATGCAGGTCGATTCCAAGCCGGAGGAGCTGGACGAACTCGATCGCCGCATCATGCAGCTGAAGATCGAGCGCGAGGCGCTGAAAAAGGAAACCGACACGGCGTCCGCCGACCGACTGGTGCGGCTCGAAACCGAGCTGACGGGTCTCGAGGAAGAGGCCGATGCCCTGACGGCCCGCTGGCAGGCGGAAAAGCAGAAGCTTGGCCTTGCCGCGGACCTGAAGAAGCAGTTGGACGAAGCACGCAACGAACTCGCAATCGCGCAGCGCAAGGGCGAGTTCCAGCGCGCCGGCGAGCTGACCTACGGCGTCATTCCGGAACTCGAAAAGAAGCTGACGGAGGCCGAACAGCAGGATAGCGATCGCAGCGCCATGGTGCAGGAGGTCGTTACTCCCGACAACATCGCGCATGTCGTCTCTCGCTGGACCGGCATTCCGGTCGATAAGATGCTGGAAGGCGAACGCGACAAGCTGCTTCGGATGGAAGACGAGCTGGCGAAATCGGTGATCGGCCAGGGTGATGCGGTTCAGGCGGTGTCGCGCGCCGTCCGCCGTGCGCGTGCCGGCCTGCAGGATCCGAGCCGGCCGATCGGCTCGTTCATCTTCCTCGGCCCGACCGGTGTCGGCAAGACGGAGCTCACCAAGGCGCTTGCCCGCTTCCTGTTCGACGACGAGACGGCAATGGTGCGCATGGACATGTCTGAGTACATGGAGAAGCACTCCGTGGCCCGGCTGATCGGTGCCCCTCCCGGCTATGTCGGCTATGACGAAGGTGGAGCGCTGACAGAGGCGGTGCGCCGCCGGCCGTACCAGGTCGTTCTGTTCGACGAGATCGAGAAGGCGCACCCTGATGTCTTCAACATCCTGCTACAGGTTCTGGACGATGGCCGCCTGACGGATGGCCAGGGTCGGACGGTCGACTTCCGCAACACGATGATCATCATGACGTCGAACCTCGGCGCCGAGTACCTGACCCAACTCAAGGAAGGGGACGACAGCGAGGCGGTTCGCGAGCAGGTGATGGAGGTCGTGCGCGGTCACTTCCGGCCGGAGTTCCTGAACCGTATCGATGAGATCATTCTGTTCCATCGCCTGAAGCGGGAGGAAATGGGGGCGATCGTCGATATCCAGTTGAAGCGTCTGGTGGCGTTGCTTGCCGAACGCAAGATCACGCTTGAGCTAGACGACGATGCCCGGAATTGGCTCGCCAACAGGGGCTATGATCCGGTCTATGGTGCGCGGCCGCTGAAGCGCGTGATCCAGAAGTATGTGCAGGATCCGCTGGCCGAACAGATCCTCTCCGGCCAGGTGCCGGACGGATCGACGGTGAAGATCACCAGCGGTACTGACCGGCTGTTGTTCCGCACGCGGAATACCGCGGTCGACGAAGCAGCTTAAAGTGGTTCGATAGTCAGAAAGAAATGGCGGCCTCGGTCGCCATTTTTGTCGGATGCTATTTGCTCGCGACCTGCGGCGGCGGCTGGTTGCCGAGGAGGGCATCGATGCGCTGCCGCTCGTCCTCGAACTTTGCCAGTGCCCCGCCCTTCAACGACTTGCCGCCTGGCAAGCGCACTCGGAGTGGATCGACCTTGGTGCCGTTGACGATCATCTCGTAGTGCAGATGCGGGCCGGTGGATTCGCCCGTCGTGCCGACCCAGCCGATCACCTGGCCCTGGCGCACCTTGGCGCCGGGAGCGATACCCTTGGCGATGGCGCTCTGGTGATTGTAGGAGGATTCGTAGCCATTGGCATGGCGGACGATGGTCTGATTGCCGTAGCCGCCGGAATCCCAGCCGGCTTTCTCGACGGTGCCGTTGCCGACCGCGATGATCGCTGTGCCGCGCGGAGCCGCCCAGTCGACGCCCGTGTGCATGCGGGCAAAGCCCAGGATCGGGTGCCGGCGCATGCCGAAGCCTGACTTGAAGATTCCGTTCGGAACGGGATTGCGCAGCAGGAATTGCCGAATGCTCTTGCCGTCCTGATCGAAGTAGTCGATCGAACCGTCTTCCGGATCCTGGAAGCGGTAGAACCGGGTCTGCGTGTCGCCGAAGCGCGCGTTCACATAGAGAAGCTCGGAATCGGCCGTTGCCTGTCCGCTGGAGTCGGCGACGGAAAAGAAAGCCTCCAGAGTATCGCTCGGGCGCAGTTCCGCCTGGAAGTCGACGCTGCTCGCCAGCAGCTTGATGACCAGCGCGGTCATATCCTTGGTCATGCCGTAAGAGAGCGCAGCACGGTAGATGCCGTCATAGACACGTGGCAGGTTCTGGTTGGACGGGACCGATGTTGAGTTGTCGTCGAAGGCGGTCGTGACCGCGTCGATCTGCGGCGGCTCGCGTCCGGCGACGAACCGGTCATGGTCGTCGAGCGCCACGGTGATAAGATGGCGGGTGCCGCGATAGACGCTGGCACGGATGATCTTGGCTTGTTCACCTCTTTGCAGGATGCCGATCCGCAGCACATCGCCCTTTGAGAGGTCGTCCGATCCGATCATAGGCGACAGATAGGCAGACAGGCCCTTGGCCTGAGGCTCCGGATAGCCCGAGTCGGTCATCGCCTTGATGATCGACGTGTCCTGGCGCACCGGGATGATGTCGTCGGCAAACTCTTCCGTCTGCGGCGTGATCGATTCCGGTGCGGAGACCGTCATGTTCTGCTCGAGGACACGGGCCGTCAGGCCGGCCGTCAGGTCAACGTCGTTGTCATCGTTGGAGAAGCGGCGCGGGTCCACGTAGTAGAGTGCTGCGACCTGGGCCGCGCCGTCGGTGAGGACTGAGCCGTTGGAGCGCACGTTCTCCTCGATCTCGTCGAGGGTCATACCGGGTGCGACCTGGAGATCGGATTTTGCCGCGGGGTAGGCCACCGTTTTCAGACTGACCTCAGACTCCACGTCCGAACCGTAGATCTGCCCGGTGCGAACGGTCGGCTGTGCGTCGGGTTCGTCTGCCGAGAAGATCGTCAGCGGATTGAAGCTCGGATAGTCTTCGGTCGCCACGTGGTTGGCAGCCAGCGTCATCTTTACGCGCGCGAAGGGCTGGCGGCGGACGACTTCCTTGTCGCCCTCGTGGACGACGGTCGAGACCTCCATGATCTTGCGGTCGGACGGCTTCGCGGCAATCGCTGGCGCAATCAGGCGGCTGCCACGCGTCACATCGGTATCAGAATGCGCTTCGGCATTGATG